>NZ_JAVDWP010000006.1:0-250558 GCF_031457365.1 Pseudotabrizicola sp. 4114
CCGCACCACGCATCATCACCCCCGCCGTTGCCGTGCGCAGGGTGAATCATGTTCCGCAAAACAGGTCGAGAGCCGACTTCTTCAGCAGCCTGCTAAGGCAGAGCGGCGATGTGTCGGGCGCGGTGGATTGCTGCCGCACTTGACCGGTACAGTGTCACTGTGATCATGATGAAACCACTCACGCCAGGGGCTTGGCGCGGTGGGGTCGGGTGGCGGTGTGACTGGCAGAAGAGATGCCTGCAGCTTTAAACCGGCCTTCGCGCGCACTCCGGATGCGCGCGCGGTACAGACCCTGATCAACTGAGGAAAGCATGATCCTTTACGGCACCAACCCGATTGCCTGGGCCAATGATGACGACCAGTCGATCGGCGCCCATATCCCGACGGAACAGATCCTGACTGAAGCGGGCCGGATCATTGGTTTCGACGGTATCGAGAATGGCCATCGCTGGCCCGAAGATCCGCAGGCGTTGAAAACGTTGCTCGCGGACTACGGGCTGCGCTTTATTTCCGGCTGGTATTCTACCGAATTGCTGGTGCGCTCGGTCGAGGCAGAGATTGCTGCGGTGCAGCCCCATCTGGCGAAGCTGAAGGCGAATGATTGCAAGGTCTGCATTGTCTGCGAAACCTCGAACGCGGTTCATGGCAGTGACGTGCCGGTCAATGACCGCGCGCGTCTGACGCCCGCAGAGATGGCCGCCTTTGGCGCGAAGATCGAGGCGTTTGCCGCCTATCTGGCGGGGGAAGGCATCACGCTGGCCTATCACCACCATATGGGCACCGTGGTCGAGACCCCGGAAGAGATTGACGCCTTTATGGCCGCAACCGGCCCGGCCACGCATCTGTTGTTCGATGCCGGGCACTGCACCTTTGGCGGCGGCGATCCTGCGGCTGTGCTGGCGCGGCATGTGGGCCGTGTTGCGCATTTTCACGCCAAGAACATCCGCCGCGATATTTGCGACCGGGTGCGCACTGAAGGGCTGTCGTTCATTGAAGGTGTCCTCGCCGGGGCCTTTACTGTGCCGGGTGATCCGGAGGGGGCGGTTGATTTCGTGCCGTTGTTGCGGTTGCTTGCCGGTGCGGGGTACGATGGATGGCTGGTGATCGAGGCGGAACAGGACCCGGTCCTGCGCAACCCGTTGACCTATCAGTCCATGGGTCTGCACGCCTTGAAAGCTGCCGCGCGCGAGGCCGGGCTGGACCGTTCCGCTACGGCCTGTCCAAAGACGAAAGGAACACCGATGCCACACCTTCTGCGCAGACCCTTTGGCACCCATGGTGAGACTCACCGGATCACGCCGGGCGATGCGGGGTGGCGCTATGTCGGCTATGCGCTGCATCGTTTGCGACCTGGCGAGCAGATCGCTGAGGCCACCGGCGACCGCGAGGTGATTGTGGTCATGGTTGAAGGCAAGGCTGCCTTTACTGCCGCCGGGCAGGATTGGGGTGTGCTGGGGGATCGGATGGATGTGTTTGAAAAGACGCCGCCACATTGCCTTTACGTTCCCAACGGGCAGGACTGGGCCGCCGAAGCGGTGACCGATTGCACCATCGCAGTGTGTTCCGCACCGGGACGGGGGGGCCACCCTGCACGGCGGATCGGGCCGGATGGCATCTCGCTGACCCCGCGCGGCAAAGGCACCAACACCCGCCACATCAACAACATCGCGATGGAGGCGGAGGATTATTGCGACAGCCTGCTGGTGACCGAAGTGTTTACCCCTGCGGGCCACTGGTCATCTTATCCAAGCCACCGTCACGATGAAGACGATTTCCCCCGCATCACTTATCTGGAGGAAACCTATTACCATCGCCTGAATCCCGCCGACGGTTGGGCGGTGCAGCGGGTTTATACCGATGATGGCAGTCTGGATGAGGTGATGGCAGTCCGCAATCATGATGTGGTGCTGGTGCCGCGGGGCCATCACCCCTGCGGCGCGCCGTATGGATTTGAGCTGTATTATCTCAACGTTATGGCCGGTCCCCGGCGCAACTGGCGCTTTGTGCCTGCGCCCGAAGTCGAAGCAATCCTCGCGCGCGACGCCTGACGGCCGGCGCTATCAGCCGCCTGCAATAGTGTCTTGTCTGGCCTGTGCCGGGTTGATCCGGTTGAGTTCTGCTGACATCGCGGCGACGACCATGGCATGATCCTCGGCCTGCGGCAGGCCGGATACAGTGACCGCAGCCACCACACGACCGCCCAGCAGCCGCACCGGCACACTGCCACCGTGGGTTGCGAAATCGGCGATTGGCAGCCCCTCATCCGCGCCCGGCGTGCCGATTCCCCGCGCCTTGAACGCCAGTCCGACCGCATAGGATGACCGGTGGCAGCGTAGCGTGGTGTTAGACTTGCGCCGGATCCATTCATCATTGTCAGGGGCGGATCCGGGCAAAGCCGCGTGAAACAAGGTCGCATCCGGGGTGCGGATGTTGATGACAATCGGCAAACTGCTGGCGCGGCCTTTTTCGACCAGCGCCTGACCAATGGACCAGGCGACATTTTCGTCGAAATAAGGAAAAATCAGTCGCGCCTCACAGGCGGCGATTTCGGCCAGAAGCTCGTGTTCGGTCATCTTGGCCTCGGGTGTCAGGGGATGAAATACTCTATCAGGGTGGGTGGTATCTGCAAGGCTGCCGACAGGGCGCAGCCGTGTCGATGTCAGGCTGCCCACAACTGGTGACAGGGTGTTCAGAAAAACTCAACCTCATCGGCAACGGAGTCTGGTTCGGTCAGAGCAATCCCGGTAAGGGCGGCATGAACCTCGCGTTCCCTTGCCATCGTGTAGATGGCGATGAACCGCTCCAGCGGGTGCGGATCCGATAGCCCGACGCGAGGTGGGACAGCGTTTTTGCGCAAGGCGCGCAGCCTGCGCTGCAAGTCACCCATCGCCGCGCGACTGTCGCGGGCTGCTCTGTCGAGTTCCGCCAGAGCAAGGCCAATTTCCGAGAGCAAAGCGCCTATTTTTCGCTGGCTTTCGTCGGCCGCCCCGATCCGGACAGACGACAACTGGACGGAAGCATCAAACCCGGCAAGCCCCTCCTCCAGGGCGGTGATGACAGCGGCATCAAAGCTGTCTGACAGCCCGCCGATGGACAGACTGGCCGCGGCGGTCTTGTCGCGGAAGGCAACAGAGCTTTCCTGGACCGCCTTTGCCAGCACGCTGAGCGGCATGCGGGCTTCCCCGGTGCGGCCCGGCAGCAAAAGCGCATTGGTCGCCGCGATGCTGACGCTGGCGGCGCTGGCGCGAAGCGCATCAAATTGTTGCTGTGCCCCGGCAATCGCCGCAGCGATCTGCCGCGCCGCTGTCGCCGCCGCAGAAAGTGAGGCTGCCGTCGTGTGGTTGCAGCGCTGAACAAAATCAAGCGCTTCCCGGCGGGCTTGCAGCAGGCGGCCAAGCGGGCTTGCGGCAAGCGCCTCCCCTTCTACAAGGGCGGAGCGCCGGGCAAGGTTGCCAAGCCTGCTCAGTGCCCCCACCGCCGCAGCACAAACCACCTCAGCATCCGCCACCAGCGCCGCTTCCAGCGCTGCCGCAAGGGGAGCCGTGGCGGTGCGATCCACATCAGACCCGAGGATCGTTTCGATATGTTCCAGCCGCTGGGCAAACTGATCTGCGAATTGTACCATCGAGATCAGTTCGGAAATCTCGGTACGCCCACCGCGAGCCAGCCGGTCAACCCGACGCCCGAGATCGGTGCGGAACGCCCGGTCTTCGGCCGCCAGATCTGCGCTTGCCGCCCGTGCGGGGGCAAGATCTTCCAGCATATGATGCAATCCGGACCGCGCGGCCCGTTGTGAGGCAATGGCGGGCACCCGCTCTTTGTTGATCACCTCAACGCAATCATGCAGCGACTGTGCATTTTCGTGCACCGCCTCGGCAATTTGTTGTACCTCAGCGACATAGGCCTCCAGCACATCGACGCGCAGCGAAGCTGCCGTCAGTCGCGTCAGCGACGCATAGGCCTTGAGCGAGCGGGCTTCCTGCGCAATTTCCTGTAATGCCGCACGGGTTGCAGAAAGCGCGCGGCCATACGCCTCGCCCGAGGTTGCCGGCAATGCCGTGAGCAAAGTCCGCGCTGCGCTGTCGGCCTCATCCGCCGGGTCTGACCCTTCGCCCTGTGTGGCAATATGTTCTGCCAGAGCAGAAAACAGGTCGAGAAGCGCCAGAACCGCGCTCTGTACGTCGGCGAGTTGCACCGCAAGCTCCGCGAAAGATTCACGGCAGGCAATGCCAGCCTCTGACAGGGAGTTGCCGGATGTTTCCGGCATGGTTGCCGCAAGAGAACCCATGCTGTCTGATCGCACTCCTCACCATTTGGTCTGCTCAGATTAGCCGGATGTCCTTTCGCGGGAATGAACGGATGAAAATTGACGGTGAAGCTTTTTCTTAAGTTTTGCGCCGCATGGTTCCAGCAGGTCAACAACGGAACGAGTCGCAGAATGGTCAGTATTGTCGGGTCTGGAAACGGCACGGTTCATCTTATCGACCAGGCCCTTGCGGTCGCGGACAGCAGGGCTGCACTGGCTGCCCTGGTGGCCGCTGTTGATACCGCGACACCCGATTCTCCGCTCGGGCTTGAGCTGTCCGGCGACACACCGACAGCTCCTGCGCTGCAGCTTCTGATTGCGGCAGCGCGCGGGCTTGCTGGTCCGGGGGCCTTTTCGGGGTTTGGTGCATGTGCGTCCCGGGCGCTGGGTGCGCTCTCCATTGATATTCCAGGACGGGGATAAGGTTCGCTATGGCGCATACAATTCTTGCGGTCGACGACAGCAAGTCGATCCGGGACATGATCAAGCTGACGCTCGCGCCGCTCGGCTACCGGGTCATCGAAGGCGATAACGGTCAGAGCGGGATGGATAAGTTCATGACCGAACCCGTTTCGCTGGTCATCACCGATCTGAACATGCCGGTGATGAACGGGTTTGAATTCATCCGTGCCCTGCGCCGCGTGCCAAAGGGGGCAGGGGTGCCGATCATCATGTTGACCACAGAATCAAAACCCGAAGCCAAGGCTGAGGGCAAGGCGGCGGGTGCGACCGGCTGGATCACCAAACCTTTCACACCCGAAAACCTCATCAGCGTTGCAAAAAGATTGGCGGGCTAAATGACTGACCTCAGCGCTGCCGTCGACGCCTTTGTTCTGGAAGCCCGCGACCAGCTCGAAGGGCTGGAAGAAATGCTGCTGGATCTTGAAACCGGCGCGGATCGTGACCGTGTTGATGCCATTTTCCGCGTCCTCCATACCGTCAAGGGATCCGGCTCAATGTTCGGGTTCGGGTCGTTGGCGCGGTTTACCCACCATTTTGAAGATGCTTTCGATGGTGTCCGCGAAGGGCGGCTCCAGATAGATGCACGGCTGATTGACGTATCGTTGCGTGCGCGTGATCACATGACGGCCCTGCTGGATTGCGGTGGCGACAGCCCAGAGGCTGCCCGGCTTGAAACGTCTGAGGAAGCCACGCAACTTCTGACGACGCTGGCCTCCATCGTCGGCGGCAAGGAACCGTCCCAAACGTCGGGCAATGCCGCGGCTGTGACTCCCCTGCCAGCGCGCGAACCTCTGATGCGCCGCTGGTCGATCCGCTTTCACCCGGATGCCACGGCATTGCGCAACGGTATGCGCCCGGATCTGCTGATGGCCGAAATTGCTGCCCTTGGGCAGGCTGAATTCCGGCTGGATGCGTCCGATCTGCCACCCTTGGCTGAACTGGATCCGGAACGCTCTTATCTGACCTGGGAAATCGGACTTTCCACCCCTCATCCCCGCGACGCGATTGAGGCGGTTTTCCTGTTTGCCGACGATGCCGCACTGGACATTGCAGAGCTGGTGTCCCCGGCCGGATCAACGACCGGACCTGTGGCGGATGCAGGGGCACGGGGGAATACTTCGCAACTGCCGCTGCCACGCACCCCACAGACGGCGCTGCCCGGGACGAGTGAAAGTGTCCGAGTACCGGCCGGCAAGCTGGACGATATCATGGATCAGCTGGGTGAACTCGTCATCGCTCAGGCGCGGCTGCATCAGATCGCTTCAGCCAGTCAGAATTCGGACCTTGAGGCAGTCGTCGAAGAGGTGGAACGTCTGGTGACGGGCCTGCGTGATGCAACACTTTCGGTCCGGATGCTGCCGATTGAATCTGTTTTCGGCAAGTTCCGGAGGGTGGTTCGGGACCTTTCGCTGGAGCTTGGCAAGGATGTCATGCTGGCCGTAGAAGGCGGAGAGACTGAACTCGACAAGAATGTGATCGACCGGCTGTCCGAGCCGTTGGTCCACATGATCCGCAACAGTATGGATCATGGTCTTGAAGATGCTGCGCGGCGTCTGGCGTCCGGCAAACCTGCCCGTGGCAAGGTCACGCTCTCGGCCCGGCAGGAGGGTGGCGAGGTATTGATCGCGATTGAAGATGATGGCGCTGGCCTGAACACCGAGGCGATCCGGGCCAGAGCGGTCGAGCGTGGCCTTTTGCAAGCCGATGGCACGCAAAGTGCCAGCGAAATCCATCGACTGATCTTTGCGCCCGGCTTTTCGACAGCTTCTGCCTTGTCAAGTGTGTCAGGCCGCGGCGTTGGCATGGACGCCGTGCGCAGTGCAGTGGAAGGTCTCCGGGGCCAGACCGAAATTGCAACAATGCCCGGCCGGGGCACACGCGTCACACTGCGCCTGCCGGTCACGCTTGCGATCATTGATGGCTTTCTTGTCCGGCTTGGTACCTCGGCCTTTGTGATCCCGCTGGCAGCCGTTGAAGAATGTGTGGAGCTTGAAGAGGCTGAAAGACAACGCGAAAGTGGCCGTACAATGCTCCAGATCCGTGAGCATCTGGTGCCGTTCCTTGACCTTGATGATGTGTTCGGACGTCCGCCCAGCACCGAAACCCGTCGCCGCGTTGTGATCGTCAAGGCAGACGGTCAGCGCCTCGGGCTCGTGGTGGATGATATCCTGGGTCAGAACCAGACAGTCATCAAAACACTGAGCATCTATCACCGCAATATCGCGGGTCTCGCGGGTGCAACCATTCTGGGCGATGGCGCGGTGGCCCTGATCATTGATGTCGTCACATTGGCCCGCCGCGCGCGCATTGCGCATCGGCAAAGTGCCTGAGGAGTTCCGCCTTTGCAGATTGTAAACCAGATCACGCAGAAGCCTGGCCAGCCTGGCACGGCCGAGCCCGAGATGATGCTGATTTTCCGATTGTCGGGAAATGTTTTTGCTTTGCCGGTCGGGGAGGTTCACGAAATCCTTGACCCCTTGCCGACGACATCGGTCCCCAACGCGCCCGCGTTCGCGCCGGCCCTGATCAATGTCCGCGGCGCAATCGCTCCGTTGATCGATATCCGGCAGCGGTTACGCATGCCAACGGTGCCCGCAGATGACCAGGCCCGGATCATCGTTCTGGAACTGCCCGTCGATGGCGTGGCGACCCGTCTCGCCATACTCGCCGATGCGGTCGAAGAGGTGATTGAGACCGACCGCGCCATGGTTAAACCGGTGCCGGAACTCGGTGCCCGCTGGCCCGAACACTTTGTCATCGGGGTGGCTCGTCACGGCGATACCCTCGTCGTTCTTCTGGATACTGACACCCTCTTCCGGCCGGACTCCGGTCCATCCATTCAAGCTTGAGCAAGGACCAGATATGCGTGTGACCATAAAAACAAAACTGATCACGGTCTTTGCCGTCCTGATCACTCTGCTCGGCGTCTCCAGCTTCATGGCGTTGAAGAAAACGTCAGACATGAAAGCGGAAATTGACCTGATCGTTGATCGCTTCGCGCGACAGCTGGAGATAGCGCAGACCAAGCAGGCAACGGCGCTTCGGAGTATGAATCTCATTCAGGATTATCTGGCGGCAGATTCTCACTCAGATGCCAATGAGGCTGCCCTTCAGGCGGAGGAATATCTGACCACCGTTGAAGATCTGCACACCGCCCTGGGCGAGGTTATAGTCGCTGAGGAGGCCAAAGCCATGTACGCGGTCTTCGGTGCCAAATGGGATGCGTTTCGCGCGATTGAGGCCGAGTTGCGCGTGATGGGCGTCGCAAAAACCGCTGAAAGGGCGTTCGAGATCTATCATGATGAGAGCATTCCCTCATATGAAGCCCTTTACAATGCCGCCGAGGCGCTGATCGGCAGCGCAAGGCAGCGCATTGCCGACGCAGAAGTCCGTGATCCGCGGCTGGTCTCGCTCGAACAATCGGTTGACGGGGCGATCGATAAGATGCGCCTCCTGAGGGAAATCGAGCGTGACATGCTGATGACTGCGGTCGATTCAGAGCTTGCCGATCTTATGGCGCGGCTTGAGCCTCTGGAAAGTGCGCTTACGCAAGATCTGGTCCAGGCGCGAGGTTTTGCGGGCGTCACTGACACCCGTGCTGTCGAAGCGATCATGGCAGGATGGGAAACCTGGCGGGACGCGCTGATGCGCGGCACGGCCACGTCGGCGGAAAACAGCAATGAACACGCTGCCAGAATCCTGCAGGAACGCCTTGATCCCGCTTTCGAGGAGGTGCTTGCGGCGTCACGTGCGGTGACGACTTTCGCCGCAGACCGCGTCGCGCAAGGCAAAGAAAACGCACTGGGGGTCTATGAGACATCCAAGGCCGTGCTGATCACGCTGGGGCTGGTCGCTGCCGGCATCGGCATTGCAGCGGCGTTCTGGCTCTCGATTTCTATCTCACGCGGTCTGAACCGTGCCGTAACAGTCGCCCGCGCCGTTGAAATGGGCGATCTGACGGTGGATGCAACGGCGACAACCCGCGACGAAATCGGCGACCTTCTGTCTGCGATGAACCGGATGTCGGGGTCGCTGCGCGAGATGACTACTGTCGCGGAAAAGATCAGCCAGGGCGACCTGGGCGTAACCACAAAGCGCCGGTCTGATGTGGACGGGCTTGGCATTGCGCTGGAAACCATGCTTGAAAAACTGCGCGATGTGATCTCCAACGCCAATCACAGCGCCGCCGGTGTGGCCGAGGGCGCACAGGCAATGTCGGCAACGGCAGAGCAACTGAGCCAGGGTGCGACTGAGCAGGCGGCGGCAGCAGAACAGGCCTCGTCCTCGATGGAACAGATGTCAGCCAATATCCGTCAGTCGGCGGATAACGCGGCCCAGACTGAAAAGATCGCAACCAAATCGGCTCAGGAGGCGGAAGACAGCGGCAAGGCTGTGGACGAGGCGGTGCGTGCCATGAAGACCATTGCCGAAAAGATCAACATCATTCAGGAAATTGCCCGGCAAACTGATCTCCTGGCGCTGAACGCCGCGGTTGAGGCGGCCCGTGCCGGTCAGCATGGCAAGGGTTTTGCGGTCGTCGCCTCCGAGGTCCGCAAGCTTGCCGAACGCAGCCAGCAAGCGGCAGGCGAGATCAGTCAGTTGTCTGGCAAAACCGTCGAAGTCAGCCAGCGTGCGGGGGAAATGCTTCAGTCGCTTGTTCCTTCGATCAAGCGCACCGCCGATCTGGTGCAGGAAATCAGCGCGGCCACGCGGGAACAAAATGTCGGTGCCGAACAGATCAACGAGGCGATCCGTCAGCTTGACTCTGTGATCCAGCAGAACGCTTCAGCCTCTACCGAGGCGGCCAGCGTCTCTGAGAAGCTCGCGACTCAGTCCGAGCAATTGCGGGGTGTCATCGGGTTCTTCCGGCTTGGTGATGAGCGCGTGCAACGTTCGTCTCCGGCAGGGGAGCATCCGCGGTCCACGGTACAGGCCCAACGCCCGACGTTTACAACCCAGCGTCCGCGCAACAATGGTCAGATTACCGTAAAGTCAAAGGCCAATGGTTCACCCCAGCCGTTCCAGAACGGCGTCATGCTTGATCTGGGGAGCGATGCCGCGAGCGGCGGCGATGAAGACTTCCAGCGCTATTGATTGACCCTCCGGGGCAGCCGCCGCTGCCCTGGCACTCACATGCAGGTGACTTGATATGACGGCAACCGCCCTGGCTGAAGAGGCATGGACAGACGATGATCTGCGGATCGTCGATGATCACCGCACGTATGTAACTTTTGTGCTGGCGCAACAAACTCTTGCTGTGGATGTCGGCATGGTCCGGGAAATTCTGGATATGCAGACGATCACACGATTGCCGAATGCTCCTGGCGATCTGCTCGGAATGATTGACATCCGCGGTGAGAATGTCGCGCTTATCGATCTGCCGGGGCGGCTCTGCCTGCACGGCAGCGATCCCGAGACCAATGGTCGGATCATCATTCTGGAGTTCGGCACCAATCCCAGAACCCCGATCGGTGTGATCGCCGACCGCGTGCTTGGTGTGATTGAGATCCCGGAGGGCGAAATCGGTTCCGCACCAAGCGCCATGACAAGTTGGGATGCTTCCGTTCTGCGGGGGGTCACGCGCATCAACGGGCGGCTTGTGCAGATCCTTGCGCTCGACACCGTCTTCCGGGCCAACCTTCCCGGCGCATTTGATTTCGGATGAGCGGACCTTTCCCGGAGCGTGGGTGGATTGGTGCAGAGCAGTCTCAAATCCTTGTTGAGGCTGTGCATCGTCTTAGTGGGATCTCGATTGCCCCGACAAAAACCGACTTTCTCGAGCATCGTATCAATCGCCTGCTGCAGGCTTCCGGCGTTGCCAACGTCGTGGAATATGTGAACCATCTGCGCCTCAACCCGACCGGCCCTGCCGCTTTGCGTCTGGTGGAAGCGTTGGCAACGCATACAACGTCATTTTTCCGCGAACGTGCCCATTATGACTGGCTGTTGGCCGTGGGCCTGCCTGCGGTGGTTGCGGAAGGGGCAGGGCTGGACAGGCCGCTTGTCATCTGGAGCGCGGCCTGTTCGACAGGCGCGGAACTCTGGTCCGCCGGTATGGTTGTCGATGGCTTTGCCCGCAACCGGACTCTGCGCTGGGACCTTGTCGGAACAGATGTATCGCAGAAAATTCTGGTCAAAGCAGCGCAGGCGATCTTTCAAGAGGAAGATATCCTGCCGATCCCGGAAGATATGCGCAAACGCTATCTGTTGCGCTCACGCAGCCCCTCAGGTGCAAAGCCGCGATACCGGATCGCGCCGGAATTGCGAAGCCGGGCCCGGCTGGGCTGGGCAAACCTGCTTGATCTGCCCTCTGCCATGGCGCTTACGGCTGACATCACCTTTCTGCGCAATGTGCTCATTTACTTTGATGCAGAAGATCAACTCCGCGCTGCCGCAAATGTCGCGCGGCGGATCAGGCCAGGTGGCTATCTCCTGACCGGACATTCCGAGGGGCTTGCCAGCCCGCCCCCCGGCATGACGCCGGTGGCCCCATCAATCTATCGAAAGGAGTGAGACCGTTGTGACGCTATTGCCAGGCGGCCGGAAGTACCGGGTTCTTGTGGTCGATGACAGCGCTGTTGTGCGTCAGGTCATGGCCGACCTCCTTTCATCAGACCCTGAGCTGGAGGTGATGGGCACGGCGGGTGACCCTTTTGCCGCTGCACAGCAGATTCGCCTGCAACGGCCTGATGTCATCACCCTCGATGTCGAGATGCCGCGCATGGATGGCATTACCTTTCTGCGCAAGATCATGTCGCAGCATCCGATTCCGGTGGTCATGTGTTCTTCACTGGTCGGCGCGAATACCGAAACCCTGACGCGTGTGCTGGATGCCGGTGCAGTGGACATCATTTGCAAGCCGCAGGTCGGCATCCGCGACTTTCTGGAAGAAAGCCGGATCCGGATCTGTGATGTCGTCAAGGCGGCGGCGCAGGCCCGTCTGGGCCGGCTTCGGGAAAGCGCGCCGGCTGCCAAACTGACCGCAGATGTGATGCTGCCCGCCCCATCGAACCGGGCGATGGCAAAAACCACGGAACGGGTCATCGCGGTGGGCGCGTCGACCGGGGGCACCGAAGCGGTGCGGATCTTTCTGGAGGCGATGCCGGTCGATTGCCCCCCGATCATCATCGTTCAGCACATGCCCGAAGGCTTTACCGCTGCTTTTGCGCGCAGATTAGACAGCATCTGTGCGGTCTCGGTGAAGGAAGCGGCACAGGGCGACCGGCTCTTGCGTGGCCATGCGTTGATTGCACCGGGAAACCGGCACAGCCTGCTCAACCGCAGTGGGGCCACCTATACGGTCGATGTGCGCGACGGGCCGCTTGTGTTGCGCCATCGCCCTTCGGTTGATGTGCTGTTCCGCTCTGTTGCCCGCTATGCGGGGCCGAATGCAATTGGCGTGATCATGACCGGCATGGGCGACGATGGCGCGCGTGGTCTAAAGGAAATGCGCGACGCCGGGGCGCGGACCATTGGGCAGGATGAGGCGAGTTCCGTGGTCTATGGCATGCCGAAGGAGGCGATGCGCCATGGCGGGGTGGAAGAAGAGATGCCGCTGGGGCGGATGGCAGCCGCAGCGCTCAGGTTGGGCCGGATGTAAGGGCCCGCAGGTTTAAAACGGCTTGTATGGTCGGGCACTGGGGCACCGGGTGCCAAACCCCGGAGCTCAGGGCGCTGCCAAAGGCCGACGCAGCAGGTAAATGTCCATGATCCAGCCATGCTGTTCCCGCGCTCTGGCCCGCTCCGCCACAATTTGCGCCGATACCTCGCTCAGGGGGCCAGCAATCAGCATCTCTTCCGGCAGACCAAGATAGGCACCCCACCAGATCGACACATCAGCAGCCCCGAGCGTACAAAAGGCCCCGCCGCTGTCGAGCATCACAACCACGGTTTGCGCCCCCGGTGGCCAGCCATCACGCCGCAGATTGCGACCGGTGGTGATGACAACCGCGGATGCAAGGTCGTTCAGCGGAATCGCATGGGCGGCGCAAAGCGCCTGTATCGCGGTGATGCCGGGGATCACCCGAAGGCGCAGGGGCAGGGCGTGCGACACCCGTTCGGCGATGCGCAAGGTGCTGTCATAAAGAGATGGGTCACCCCAGACCAGAAGTGCAACACGCGGCCCGCCGCCAGCATCCAGATGGGCCTGAATGCGGTCCTGCCAGATCTGCGCGATTGCATCATGCCAGTCGCTCACCCGGGTCAGATAATCCGGCGTTGCGGGGTTCCGCACCGGCAGGGCAAAGGTCTCGATCCGGGCCTCTGGTCGTGTGACCCAGCGCTCGCAGATGTCCAGCCGCAGTCCGGCCAGATCGGCCTTGTCCTCGCCTTTCAGCGGAATGAGGATCAGATCGGCCTCGCCGATTGCCTTTGCCGCCTCGGCGGTCAGATGGTCCGGGTTGCCAGTGCCGATGCCGATCAGGAACAGGGTGATCATTGCCGCCTCTTGGGAGGAAAAGGGCGCGGTTCCGGTGAACCGCGCCCTGATGGTGTACACGTGGCGTTCAGGCCGGGGCGTAGAGGCGCGGTTCGACCATGGTGGGCGGGGTCTTGCCACGCAAAGCCTTGGCCGCGGCCAGAACGGCAAGGTCGGCCAGCGGCTCCAGAATGATCACCGCCAGATAGGCCACGGCAAAGGTGCCGACCGGGGCAAACGCCTCGGTTCCCATGCCGTAAATGGCCCAGAATGCCACCCAGGCGACAACGCCGCCCTGATAGCACGCCGACAGGGCCAGCACCTGCGTGTACTTCAGATCAATATAGGCGGTGCCCGGTGCGATCAGACGGCGGGCCAATGCGGTAAGGGCGAAGAGCGGCACCAGCAGCGTGGTCACGTTCATCGCGAACTGCGGCAGATCGGCCGGGGCAAAGAACAGGCCCTGCACCAGCAGGCCAAGGGCCAGACCAATCGCCGAAGGCCCCGCGCCCAGGATCAGGAACAAGGTGGACCCCAGGATAAAGTGCACCTCGGACACGCCGACCGGGAATGTCGGCAGAATTTCGAAGAACACAAAGGTCAGCACGGCGGCAATCACGCTGCGTACCGCCAGCGACATCAGCCCGCGTTCTTTGAGCGTTTCACGGGCAAACCAGAGGCCAGTGGCCCCAGCGGCCGCTGCGGTGGCGTAGCTCAGCGTAATTTTGGCCCCATCGACGAGGCCGGGTTCGATATGCATGTCAGTCTCCTTGCCGTCACACCCGACGGTTGAACAGGTTGCGTTTGCAAGGCCGGTCTCCTGGCTTGCGGGTCGCAACGGTCATCCGCCTTCCCAGCCTTTGCAACGGCCAGTGGCATTCCGGATGACCGCTCACCGCTGACAGTCGCGGGGGCGGCTGGGGTGGGGGCGCCGCGATTTGGTCCGCCCTTCCCCATTCCCGTTTGAGCCCTCAGCATATTGTCACTTCGGGCACCTTGAGGTTACTTTCTTGCGCCCTCACCGGGGGCAGGTCAAGCTGGCAAGCGACCGCTTTGAGGACGCTTGCGCCGTTTGCGTCATCCGCCTGCCAGCGGGCCGTACAAAATCAGCGCCGGCTGGTCACCGCTGCCCTGTGCCAGCTGTGCCGCCAGCGCCGCCAGAGTGGACCGGGTCAGCACCTGCTGCGGGTGTCCCACGGCTTCGGCCAGCAGGGCAGGGGTCTCTGGCGGCAATCCATGCGTCATCAACGCCTGCGCCAGTGCGGGAAATGTGCGCTTGCCCATAAAGACCACCGTGGTCGCCAACGGATCGGCCAATGCCGCCCAGTTCAGCCCTTGTGGCAGATCGCCCGTCACATCGGCCCCGGTGATGAACTGCACACGCCGGGCGGTCAGCCGCCGCGTCAGCGGGATGCCCGCCGCCGCCGCCGCCGCGCAGGCTGAGGGCACACCGGGGATGATCTCGAACCGGATACCGGCCTCGGTCAGGGCGAGGATCTCTTCCTCCAGCCGCCCGAAAATACCACTGTCGCCGGATTTCAGCCGCACCACCCGCGCGCCCGTCCGGGCATGATCGACCAGCAAACGGCTGACGTGATCCTGCTTGGGCGAGGCGCGACCGGCGCGTTTTCCCACCGCCACCAGCTCGGCCTGCGGTCCGGCATGCGACAGCACCGGGCCAGAGGCCAGATCGTCAAACAGCACCACATCGGCCTCGGCCAAGCGGCGGGCGGCCTTGAGCGTCAGCAATTCCGGGTCACCGGGCCCGGAGGAGACGAAAGAGACAAGGCCCGTCATGACAGATCCCCGGAGCTGGCCGGGCCGATCAGATGGAAGAAGCTGCCGCTTGCCATTCCCCCGCCCGTGAAATGGCGGACTGATCCGGTCTCTTCCACCGTCTGGCCATTGGCATCCACCACTGTCGCCAGAGGCGCGTCTGGCTGCGACAGGATGGACGCATAGTGAAACTCATGGCCGCGCAGCAGGGTGCCGGCGGTAAACCCGGCACAGGGCTGCGCCAGCCGCGCCAGCCGGTAGCCCAGATGCATGCGGCGCTTGGCAAAGCTGGTTTCCAGCCCCAGCAGCCCCGCCATCCGGTGCCGGGTTCCATCCGCCGCGACCAGTCCCTGACCCAGGGCCATGTAGCCGCCGCATTCGCCATGCACTGGCCGGGTCCGGGCAAAATCGGCAAGACTATTGCGAAAACCGTCACAGGCGGCAAGGCGCGGGGCGTGCAACTCGGGGTAGCCCCCCGGCAGCCAGCAGGCGGTTGCGGACGGGTCCGGCCCTTCATCCGCCAGTGGCGAAAACGGCAGGATCGTTGCGCCCTGTTCACGCCAGCTGGTCAAAAGGTGGGGATACACAAAGGAAAACGCCGCATCGCGGGCCAGTGCCACCCGCTCGCCCGGTGCCGGAACCCGGCCTGCGCCCCGGGCATCCTGCACATGGCCGCCCTGTGCCGCGGTGCGGATCGCGGTCAGATCACAGTTGTCGGTCACAAAACTGGCCGCATCCGACAGGATCTGTCTTAGCCGGGGCAACTCTTCGGCCTGCACCAGACCAAGATGCCGCTCTGGCAGCGCCACATGCGCGCTGCGCGGCAGCGCCCCCAGCACGGTCAGGCCCGCGGCTTCCATCCCGGCGCGCACCAGCGCCTGATGGCGGGGCGAGGCGACCTTGTTCAGGATCACCCCCGCGACCCGCACATCAGGTCTGAACCGGGCAAGGCCCATGGCGACAGCCGCCGCCGTCTGCGCCTGCCCCGACACATCCAGCACCAGAATAACCGGCCAGCCCATCAGCGCCGCCAGATCCGCGCTGGCCCCGGCCCCGCATTCCCCCGGTCGTGCCACGCCGTCAAACAGCCCCATCGAGCCTTCGGCCAGCACCAGATCGGCCCCTTCGGAGGCTCTCGCCAAAGCCGCGATCCGTTCCCGGGGCATCGCCCAGGTGTCAAGGTTGACCGAGACCCGGCCCGCCGCCGCCGTGTGAAAGGCGGGATCAATGTAATCCGGCCCGCTCTTGAACGGCTGTACCTGCAGCCCCTGCGCGCGGAACGCGGCCAGCAACCCCAGCGTCACCGTGGTTTTGCCCGTGCCCGAGGCGGGAGCCGAAATCAGCAGTCCGGGGGGCAATGGCTGCGTCATTCGCGGCCTTCGGGAAAACGTGGGGCGGTGCCGACCGGGCGATAGCGCCGGTCGTAATCCCCGGCATAAAGCCTGCTTTCGTCAAAATCGCTGGCCGCAAGCGCCCGGCCCACCAGGATCAGCGCCGTGCGCTCGCCGTCGCCGATGCTGGCATCCAGCGTCGCCAACGTGGCGCGCACCACCCGCTGGTCTGGCCAGGACGCGCGGAACACCACGGCCACCGGGCAATCGGCGCCGTAATGCGGCATCAGCCGCGTCTGCACATCGCCCAGCACATGCACCGACAGGTGAATCGCCAGCGTCGCCCCGGTGCGCGCAAAGTTTTCAAGGCTTTCGCCTTCGGGCATGGCTGACGCACGGCCCGAGGTGCGGGTCAGCACCAGCGATTGCGCAACGCCCGGCAGGGTGAGTTCAGCCCCCAGCACCGCCGCGGCGGCGGCAAAGGCGGGCACGCCGGGGGTGATGTCATAGGGAATATCCAGCGCCCGCAGGCGGCGCAACTGCTCCCCCATCGCCGACCAGACCGACAGATCGCCGGAATGCAGCCGCGCCACGTCATGTCCTGCGCCGTGGGCGGCGACGATCTCGGCAATGATGTCATCCAGGCTGAGCGACGCGGTGTTCACCACCCTTGCCCCCGGCGGGCAATGCGCCAACAGCGCCTCGGGCACCAGACTGCCCGCATAAAGACAAACCGGGCAGGCCGCGATCAGGTCGCGCCCGCGCAGGGTGATCAGATCGGCGGCCCCCGGCCCCGCACCGATGAAATGGACAGTCATTCGATGGCTCCTTTGCCAAGCGCCATGGCGCAGGTTACCGTTCCGTCTGGCGCATCCATCCGCCCGACGATGAGCGTGGACTCTGCCCCCGCAGCTGCCAGCGCTGCGGCTTCGGCCACCGATCCGGTGCCGTACAGCGCCTGTACCCGCTCCGACCGGGTGGGTGTGTCGATGCCTGCAACCGCGACGCCCAGCACAGCCAGACCGCGCTCTGCCGCCAGCCGCTGCAGGGCGGGCGCTTTGGCCTTGGCCGCGACAGTTGCAAGCAGCGCGACCGGGCCACCGACCCCCTCTGCCTGTTGCAGGGCGGTGCGGAACGACTCGTAAGGCGCATCCTTGCGGAACCCGAACCCGGCGACCTTCATCGTGTGACGCTCCACTGCACAACCGGGCGGCTGGCCTGCCAGCCGCGAAAGCCGCCAAGCGGGGCCGCTTCGGCCAGATCAATCCGCAGCAGCGTGCCGCCATAGCTGGCATGACGCGCGGCCAGCACACCCTCGCCCTCCAGCGTCACCGCATTGGCCACCAGCCGGGTGCCTTCGGGCAGCCGCGACCAGACCGCATCATGCAAGGTCGCATCACCGCCGCCACCGATGAAAACCGCATCCGGTGACGGCAGATCTTGCAGCGCCTCCGGGGCCTTGCCCTCCACCACACGCATCCGGTGCGCGAGGCCAAAGGCGTCGGCGTTCAGACGGATATTCGCGGCACGATTCCCCCGCGCCTCAATGGCCACAGCGTGCCCGCCGGCCAGACACCACTCGACCGAGATCGAGCCGGACCCTGCGCCGATATCCCAGAGCACCTCGCCCGGACGGGGGGCAAGGGCCGAAAGCGTCAGCGCCCGCACCGGGCGCTTGGTGATCTGGCCGTCATGGGCAAAGCTGTCATCCGGCAGGCCAGAGGCGCGCGACAGGCCAGCATGACGCGGCAGGTCAGCCCCCTCCAACGCCACCGCCACCGGTGCGCTGATGTCGGGCCAACCCGCCCCTTGGCGCAGCCGCTCACGCGGGCCGCCCATGGCCTCACACACGGTCAGGCGCACAGTGCCAAAGCCGTTTGCGGCCAGCCAGTCCGCCAGTTCTGCCACCGCTGCCGCGTCGCGCAGCGTGCAGATCGCCCGCACCCCGCGCGCCAGAACCGGGCGCAGCCGGGCAAAGGGCGCGGCATGCAGGCCAATGCAGGCCACGTCCTCCAGCCGCCAGCCAAGACGCGCAGCGATCAGCGAGAACGTGCCTGCCACAGGAAACGCCTGCCAGTCTTGCAGCGTCAATTGCGCGGCCAACGTGCCGCCGGCGCCAAACCAGAACGGATCGCCCGACACCAGCATCGCCACCTTGCGCCCGCGCAACGCCAGCACCGGGGCCAGATCAAACGGCACCGGCCATTCCCGTCCACGCGTGCCGACAGCCGCCAGAGCCAGATGGCGCGGTGCGCCAAAGACGATTTCCGCCCCGTCAAGTGCGGCACGGCTTGCCTCTGACAGGCCGGACAGGCCATCTTCGCCCAGACCGATGACAGACACCCAGGGTTCAGACATGATGCGCGTCCTTTTGCTCGGCGGCACGACCGAAGCCAGCCTGCTGGCCCGCGCCCTTGCCGTGGCGGGGGTCAAAGCGGTGTTCTCCTACGCCGGGCGCACGGCGGCCCCGGTGGCCCAGCCGGTGCCGCTGCGCACGGGCGGTTTTGGCGGGGCGGAGGGGCTGGCGGATTACCTTGTCGCCGAAGGCATCACCCATGTCGTCGATGTCACCCACCCCTTTGCCGCGCAGATCAGCCGCAATGCCATCGCCGCCAGCGCGGTACACAAAGTGCCGCTGGCAGCGCTGGAACGCCCGCAGTGGCAGGCAGAGCCCGGTGACGACTGGTGCCATGTGCCGGATGTTCAGGCCGCAGTTCAGGCCCTGCCAGATACGCCCGCACGGGTGTTTCTGGCGATCGGCAAGCAAACCCTCGCGCCCTTTGCCGCAAAGCCCCAGCATCATTACCTGCTGCGTCTGGTGGACCCACCCGAGCAGCCGTTGCCGCTGCCGGACGCCACTGCGGTCGTTGCGCGGGGCCCGTTTGCGGTGGAGGGCGATCTGGCGCTGCTGCGCGACCATCGCATCAGCCATATCGTCGCCAAGAACGCGGGCGGCAGCGGGGCGGGGGCCAAGCTGATCGCCGCGCGCCGGTTGGGTCTGCCGGTGATCCTGATCGACCGGCCAGCCCTGCCGCCGCGTCTGGTGCTGGGCTCGGTGCCCGAGGTGATGCGCTGGCTGCATCATGGCGACACCGAACGTGGCGTATAAAGCCAGCGCCCGACGCGCCGGGTTGCCGGGTTTCCGACGATGACAACGGTGCGCATATCGGCCATTTCGGGCAAAGCCTCGGCCAGCGTCACGGTGGTCAGCGCCTCATGCGCTGTCGAGACCGCGCGGGCGAACAGGATCAGGCGGCCCGGCTCACATTCCTCGCGCAGGATGTCGAGCACGCGGGCAAACTGATGCGGGCGGGATTTTGAGCGCGGGTTGTAAAACGCCATCGCAAAGCCGCCGCGTGCCGCGTGGCGCAGGCGGCGTTCGACCTCGGCGGCGGGTTTCAGATTGTCGCTCAGGTTGATGGCGCAGAAATCATGGCCCAACGGCGCCCCCGCCCGAGCGGCCGCGGCCAGCATGGCGGTGATGCCGGGCAGAATGCGGATATCGGCATCATGATCCTGCGGTCGCGTCTCCAGCACCTCGAACAGGGCCGAGGCCATGGCGAACACGCCCGGGTCACCGGAGGATACGATCACCACCCGCCGACCCGCCGCCGCAAGCTTCAGCGCCAGTGTCGCCCGGTCCAGCTCGACCCGGTTGTCGGACGGGTGCAGCACCAGTCCGGGGCGGGGGGCCACGCGGGCGACATAGGGAATATAGCCGATCACGTCGGTCGCGTCGGCCAGTGCCTGCGTCACCTCGGGGGTGACCAGAGTGTCAGCGCCGGGGCCTAGCCCGGCAACCGCGATCCAGCCGGTCATTCATCGCCCCCAGCGGTTGGCCGGCGGCCCTGACCATGCACCAGAACGATGGCGAAGTAGGGGCAATCCGCCGCCTCTACCTCGGCCAGCCGCGCGATGCGCTGACCCGGCATCGTGCCGCGTTCGATCAGCCAGGCCTCATCCAGCCGCCCCGCCGCCGCCAGCGCGCGCCGCACACGCGGCAAGTTGCGCCCGGTTTTCATGATCGCCAGCGCATCGGCCCCCTGCATGTGGCGGATCAGCTCTGCCTCGGGCAGGGTGCCCATCAGCACGGTCAGCACATCATCGCCCCAAGTCATGGGCACGCCGCTGGCATGCCAGCAGCCCACCATGCCGGGAATGCCGGGAATGACCTCGACCGGCACGTGATCTTTCAGCCGCACATACAGGTGCATGAACGACCCGTAGAGAAACGGGTCGCCTTCGCACAGCACCACCACATCAACCCCGGTCGCAACCAGCGCCTTGAGCCGCGCGGCCCAGTCTTCGTAAAACCCGGACAACAGGCTGATATAGCCGGGGCTGTCGAACGGCAGTTCGGTGGTCACCGGATATTCCATCGCATGTTCGCGCACATCCGCTGCCAGCATGCCCTCGACAATGCGACGGGCCTGACCCTGACGCCCGGCCTTGCGGAAATAGGCGATATGCGCGGCCCCCCGGATCACCCGGTCCGAGCGGACCGAGATCAGATCGGGATCGCCGGGGCCAAGCCCTGCGCAGATGATGCGTCCCACGTTCATTTTCTGTGTCATTCCTTGCGACAGGCCAGCGCGTTGACCGCCGCAACGGTGATGGCCGATCCGCCCAACCGCCCTTCGACAATCATCGCGGGCACCGGGGGCGCGGCAATCAGCGCGGCTTTCGACTCCAACGCGCCGACAAAGCCGACCGGGCAGCCGATGATGGCGGCGGGACGGGGGCAATCGGGGTCTTCGAGCATGTTCAGCAGATGAAACAGCGCCGTCGGCGCATTGCCGATGGCCACCACCGCACCCGCCAGATGCGGCCGCCACAATTCCACCGCCGCTGCCGAACGGGTGTTGCCCATCTGCGCGGCAAGGGCGGGCACAGCGGGGTCCTGCAAGGTGCAGATCACCGCATTATTGGCAGGCAACCGGGGGCGGGTGATGCCTTCGCTGACCATGCGAACATCGCACAGGATCGGCGCGCCCGCCTCCAGCGCTGCGCGCGCAGCCACAGCCATGCCGGGCGTAAACCGCACCGAATGCTCCAGCCCGACCATGCCCGCCGCGTGGATCATTCGCACCACCACCACCTCTTCTTCGGGGGTAAAGCGCGCAAGCTCTGCCTCTGCCCGGATGGTGGCAAAAGACTGCAGATAGATCGCGGGCCCGTTGGTCTCGTAGACATGGGGCATCAGAACAAACCTTTCAGGTCGATGTCGGGCGCGGACAGGCCCTGTGCGTCGGACGTGCCCTGCGCTGTGCCGTGCAGGATGCGGTCAAACCCGCGTGGCGTTGCAACCAGTGTCACATCTGCCACCGCAGGATGGGCGCAGCCCTTTGCGCAGCCGGAGACATGCAACACTTTCCCGTCGGGGATCAAGGGTGCAAGGCGGCGGGCCAGCGGGCGGACAGGCGCATGCGCCTGCAGGCAACCGGGGGCACCGGTGCAGGCCGCCACGCGCCGCAGCGGATCATCCGCTGACAGGACAAGCCCCGGCAGACCGGGAAGCCGGGTCAGGCCCCGGATCAGCAGCATCCGCCACGGCGTCACCCGCAGATCGCCCAGCTGTGCCAATGCGGCCAGTGTTCCGGCCTGCATCTGGCCAAACTCAAACCCCACCATCGCGCCCTGCGGAGACAGACCCGGCGCGGGGGGGGATGCTGCGGGAGCAGGGGCCACCGTGCCCGCAAGCGGACCCTTGGGCCGCACCCCGCGCGCGATCAGACCGGCCATGCGGCCCCGGCCATCGGTCACCCCGCCAGAGGCGATAAACCATTGTGCCAGGGCGACCGCATGCTGGCCCACATTCGCCCTTGAGACCGGCGCGCCCATAGGCAGGCCGTCACACCGCAAGATCAGCCCGCCCGCGCTGTCACGCTCCAGCCGGATATCGGCGGAAACGGAGTGCAGCACCGGGGCAGGGCCGGTGTCGATGGCAAAGCCGAACTTGCCCGGCAGAATTGGCATATCGCCGAGTGCCGCAGCAAGGGTCTGCGCCAGTGCCTCGGTCGCAGCATCGGCAAACGGCGTGACCAGCAGGTTGCGCTGCGCCTCTTGTGCGGCATCGGCGTCGATCAGGCCAAGCGCGCGCAGATCGGCGATCAGGGCCGGGTGGCTGGCCTCTGTCACGCCGCGCAGTTGCACATTGCCCCGGCCTGACAGATCAATCACCCCGTTGCCATGCGCCTGTGCCGCCGCTGCAATGCCCGCCGCCTGCATCTTGCTCAGCCGCCCGGCATCGGGGCGCACCCGCACCACCAGCCCGTCGCCCGACATCATCGGGCGCAGCGCGCCGGGGCACCAGCCTTGCACCACGAACCCCGCGCCGGCCATCACAGATCCCCCATGGCCGCGGCGATGGAGTTGCGCCGTGTGATCCATAGCCCCGCTTCGTTCAGACGGCGGAACAGATCCTGCAGCGCGGCCAACGCACCCGGATTTGCCTGCGCCATAAAGGCCACCACATCGTCGCGGCCCAGTGTCGCCTCGTGATACAGGTCGAACAGATGTGGCGGCACCACCCCGGCCAGATGGGCAAAGGCGGCCATATGGTCCAGCGTCGCCGTAATTTCCGCAGCACCCCGAAAGCCATGCGCCATCATCCCGTCCGCCCAGTCGGGATTGGCGGCACGGGCGCGCACCACTCGGGCGATTTCCTCGGTCAGGCTGCGGGCGCGCGGGCGGTCGGGCTGCGTGGCATCCAGATGATAGAGAGCAGGGCGTTCTGCGCCCAACCGCGCCATCGCGGCGGCAAACCCGGCCTCGTGTGCGGCGTAATCGGCGGCCAGCAGCAGGTCACTTTCCGGCAGGTCCTGCGCATGGACAAAGGCATCGGCCGCGCGCAGCCGCGCCTCCAGCCCGGCGCGGTCATCGCGGCTGATGCCATCCGCGCCAATCGCCCAGGACGAGGATGCCAGCCACGCCTCGCCCGCCGCCGCGCGGGCCTGATCGGTGAAATCATCCATCGCCACGCCCATCCCAAGGCCATATTGCCCCGGACGCGGGCCGAACACCCGCGCCGACGGGTCGCGGTAGGGATTGTCCTCTGCCGCCTCGTCGCGGGCGGCCAAGGCTGCGGCCCCGGTTTCAAACAGCGCGGCCAGCCCCGGAAACACGTCGCGGAACAGGCCCGAGACGCGTAAGGTGACGCTGATACGCGGGCGGGCCAGCAGGGCCAGCGGCACCACCTCGACCCCCGACACCCGGCCAGAGCCCGCATCCCAGACCGGGGCCAGCCCGGCCAGATGCAGCGCCATCGCAAATTCCTCGCCCGCCGTGCGCATGGTGGCGCTGCCCCACAGGTCGACCACCAGACCACGCGGCCAGTCGCCGTGATCCTGCAAATGCTTGCGCAACAGCTCTTCGGCCAGCTTTACCCCCTGCGCATGGGCAGACCGGGTGGGCACGGCGCGCGGATCGACGGAGAACAGATTGCGCCCGGTCGGCAGCACATCGCTGCGCCCCCGCGCGGGCGAGCCGGAGGGGCCGGGCGCGACACGACGACCCGCAAGTGCGGTCATCAGCCCGGTGCGCTCGTCATCGCCGTACGCGCCCCGGCCAAAGGTGTGCAGCCCCTGACCATACTGGCTTTCCTTGATGTCGCAGACAAAACGGTCGATCCGTGTGATCGCCTCGGCCATGCTTGCGCTGGCAGGCAGGCCAAGGTCATCCTCGACCCCGGTGGAGCGGGCTTCGGTGCGGATGTCGGTGATCAGGCGGTCACGGCGGCCGGGGTCAAGCCCATCGGCGGTGGAGTATTCATCCAGCAGCCGTTCCAGCCGGTGCATCGTCTGTGGCACGGAAGATGGCGCCAGCGGCGGCGGCAGATGGCCGATGGTGACAGCGCCGATCCGGCGTTTTGCCTGTGCTGCCTCACCCGGATCGTTGACGATGAACGGGTAGATCACCGGCAAGGCCCCGGTCAGCGCCTCGGGCCAGCAATCGCCGGACAGGGCGACGGATTTGCCGGGCAGCCATTCCAGCGTGCCATGCGCGCCCATATGCACCATCGCATGCAGACCCAGTGACCGGAGCCAGAGGTAGAACGCGACATAGCCATGACGCGGAGTGCGCGACAGATCGTGATAGTGCGCATCGCGTGCGCCAACCTCGCCCCGTTCTGGCTGCAAGGCGATCAGGATCTTGCCCCGGCGCAGGGCGGCAAACTGAAAGGTTGCATTGGCAAAAGCCGGGTCATCCTCGGGCTGGCCCCATGCTGCGTAAAGCGAAGCGCGCAGGTCAGGCGTCAGCGTGTCGAGGGCAGTAAGGTAGTCCGCGAGAGGCCACGCCAGCCGGGTTTGCATCAGGCCGTCGCTCAGCGCGTCACGTGTCGGGGCGTCGTACCCCTCAGCGGCAAGGTCAGCCAAAAGCGCCTCGGTCGAGGCGAGGGCATCCAGCCCGACCGCATGCGCCATCTGATGCGGGCGACCGGGGTAGGTGGACAGGACCACTGCCAAAGCCCGGTCCGCCGCTGCGGTGACAGACAGCCGGTGCCACGCCTGCACCCGCGCCACCACCCGCGCGACCTGCTCGGGGTCGGCCCGGTGCGCAAACCGCGAGAACTGCAGATCCGGGTCACGTTGCCCCGGCGACTTGAACGAGACCACCCCGGCAAACAGCCGGCCATCGACCTCGGGCAGTACCACATGCATCGCCAGATCGGCGGGCGACAACCCCCGGTCCGACCCGCGCCAGTCGCGCTTGCGGGCCGTCGACAGCGCCACCTGAAACACCGGGCAGTCCATGCCGTCAAACGGCGTGGAGCCATCCTCGGCCCGCGCTGAAAAGGCTGTGGCGTTGACGATGGCAACCGGCGGAGCAGCGCTGAGCCGGGGTCGCAGCCAATCAGCCAAACCGGGGGCCTTGAGCGACGGCGCAAACACGCCGCATGCTGCGAACCCGGCCTGACGCAACGCGAGGATCAGCGCATCAACCGGGGCGGTATCGGCAGCGGTCAGATAGCTGCGATACAGGCTGACCAGCACCAGCGGCCCCTCTGGCGGGGCAGCGATCACCCCGCGCCCGGGGTCATAGAACCCGAAATCCGGCACCCGCTTGTCGCCCGGCACCGGACCGGCATAGAGCCCGGCCGCAAGGCAAAGCTGCGCCAGAGCCGCCTGCGCCGCCACCGCGCCCCCGGCGTCACACAGCGCCTGCAACCGGCGCAGGGTCGAGACCGGCAAGGTTGACGCCGCATCCAGCGCCGGATCGGGCCGCCCGTCAGCGGGCAGGATCGCCAGCGCAATCCCGTGCCGCCGGGCCAGATCCTGCACCGACGCAATGCCATAGGGCCAATACGCCTCGCCGCCGATCAGGCGGATCAGAATGGCCTTGGCCCCGGCAAGGGTCTGCTCGACATAGGTATCGACCGAGACCGGATGTTTCAGCGCAACAATGTTCTGCAAGCGCAGCGAGGGCAGCGCCCCTGCCGCGCGGTGCCAGCCTGCCGCAAAGGCCCCAAGGTCGCTGTCGGAAAACGACAGCACCACCAGCTCTGCCGGGTCCTGACCCGGATCAAAAGGGGCTTCGGTCTGATCCAGACCATGGGTCTCGCGGAAAACGACATGCATGATGCGGTTTCAGCCCCTCAATACGCTGAGGAGTGCAGTTTCGTCGATGTCATGGTGTTCGGCAATGACCACCAGCCGCGACCGGCGCGGCTCGGTGCCCCATGGGCGGTCAAACTGCTGGCGCACCCGCTCGCCCACCGCCTGCACCAGCAGGCGCATCGGCTTGCCCTGAACCGCGACATAGCCCTTGATCCGCAGGATATGCTGCTCGCGTGCAAGGCGCTGGATGCGGGCGACCAGATCATCCGGATCGGTGATCTCTGGCAGATCAATCACGACCGAGGCAAAATCATCATGCTCGTGATCGTCATGGCCATCGTGATGGCTGGGACGGGCGGCAAGATCATCTTCGGCGGCCGCGTTCAGGCCCAGGATCACGCGGGGGTCGATGACACCATCGGTCATCGCCAGAATCGGCAGGCGGCGCGGGGCCTCTGCCTCGATCATCGCGCGGGCCCTGGCGAGCCCGGCTTCCCCGGCCAGATCGGCCTTGGACAGCAACACGACATCGGCACAGGCGATCTGATCCTCAAACACCTCTGACAGCGGGGTTTCATGGTCAACCGCATCATCGGCCAGGCGCTGGGCATCTACCGCGGCCACATCGGGCGCAAACCGGCCTGCCGCAACCGCTTCGGCATCGGCCAGCGCGATGACGCCATCAACCGTGATCCGTGACCGGATCGCGGGCCAGTCAAACGCCTTGAGCAACGGTTTTGGCAGCGCCAGACCAGAGGTTTCGATCAGAATATGGTCGGGCGGCTGTGGCAGGGCCATCAGTGCCTCGATCGTCGGGATGAAATCATCGGCCACGGTGCAGCAGATGCAGCCATTCGCCAGCTCGACGATGTTCTCGACCGGGCAGCTTTCGTCGGCGCAGGATTTCAGGATGTCGCCATCGACGCCCACGGTTCCGAATTCGTTGACCAGAATGGCCAGCCGCTTGCCCTGCGGGTTCTGCATCAGATGCCGGATCAGCGTGGTCTTTCCCGCGCCAAGAAAGCCGGTGATGACGGTGACGGGAACTTTGGTCAGGTTGGTCATTTCAGCTCTCCAGGGGGGGAAGACGGGCAAGGCTTTGCTTGCGGAAGATCACGGGCCGGTCGCGCCAGGGCACCAGACCGTCAGGTGTGGCCGCATACAGTGCGGCACCGCGCAGGATTTCCGGCACATCCGCCTCAGTCATCCGCCCATAGACGTAAGACCAGCTGCCCGGTTTGCTCAGCGCGATGCCGCACCCGTGGTCGCAGGCGGACAGGCACTCTACCGGACGGACCGCCACCCCGTCAGGAATGTCGGCAGAGCGGATGGCGGTGAACAAGCGGGCACCGGGGCAGACCTCGCCCTCGGGCACCGGCTGCCCGGCCCGGCAGGTCATGCAGATGTGTAAGACAGCGGTCATACAACCCTCTTGGTCAGACAAACGGGGAATGGCCGACGGCAAGGGCAGAGGGCCCCATTCCGAAGGTCACGGCACACCCCGTCCGTGTTTCAGTTCAGGCGCTGGCAGGTCTCCCGGCTTGCGGATATCGGACCCTGTGCCAGATGGCGTCGGGGTCCGGCGCTCTGTTCGCCTTCCCAGCCTGATGGCCAGTGGCATGAACAGACCTTTCCGGTCACGGTCGCGGGGGCGGCTGCGCTTTGGCTTGGTGGCCCGGTGGACCGCAAAACCTGTCGCATTCCCTCTTGGCCTGCCGTAGGACAGGCACCAGCGCTTAGTCTTCCGACTCCTTTGCCACAGCGGGGGGCGGTGTCAAGGAAAAGGACCGGCACGATGACGGACGTAAACGACCCGGATGCAGAAAACACAGACGCAGAGCTTGCCCGCCACGCATCCAAGATGGCCAAGAAAAAGGCCGCCCGCGACCGGATGATGAGCGGGAAAGAAGGCGAAAAGGGCCTGATCATCGTTCATACCGGGGCGGGCAAGGGTAAATCCTCGTCTGGTTTCGGCATGATCCTGCGCTGTATCGCGCACGAGATGCCCTGCGCTGTGGTCCAGTTCATCAAGGGCGCCTGGGATACCGGCGAGCGCCGCATGATCGAAGGGCATTTCCCGCATTTGTGCCAGTTTCATGCGATGGGCGAAGGCTTTACCTGGGAAACCCAGGACAAGGCCCGCGACATTGCGGCGGCACGCAAGGGCTGGGAAAAGGCAAAAGACCTGATCCGCAACCCTGACATCCGCTTTGTGCTGCTGGACGAAATCAATATCGCCCTGCGCTACGACTACCTGGATATCGACGAGGTGCTTGCCTTTCTGCGCGACGAAAAGCCGCCGCTGACCCATGTGTGCCTGACCGGGCGCAATGCCAAAGAGACGCTGATCGAAGCGGCGGATCTGGTAACGGAAATGACGCTGATCAAGCATCCGTTCCGCTCTGGTATCAAGGGGCAGCCCGGGGTTGAGTTCTGATGAGCGTGCTCTGCGCGGCATCTGCCGGGGCTCTGCCGCTGAAATATTCCTGCCAGGACAAAAGCAATCGTTCCTTAACCTTTGCCAGCGACTCTGGGGGAGCGGAACAGGGAGGGATCCCGATGGCCGCCCAAGGTAAAGGCGCCGCGTCCCGGTCGTGCAAGCGGTCCGGGGCGCGGCTGCTGATGTCTGGTCCTGCGCATGCTTTTATCTTGGCATTAAATATCCCCGCCGGAGGCTCCCGCAGGCGACGTGGCGCTGGGGGTGAAAGATAAGATGACAGCGCTGATGATACAGGGCTGCGGCTCCAATGTCGGCAAGTCGATGCTGGTGGCCGGCTTGTGCCGGGCGGCGCGGCGCAGGGGGCTTTCGGTGGCCCCTTTCAAGCCACAGAACATGTCGAACAACGCCGCGGTCACGGTCGATGGCGGCGAGATCGGCCGGGCACAGGCATTGCAGGCGCAGGCCTGCGGGCTGGAGCCGGTGACGGATATGAACCCGGTGTTGCTCAAGCCCGAAACCGATGTCGGCGCGCAGGTCATCGTTCAGGGGCGGCGGGTGGCGACGGTGCGGGCACGCGACTATGCCGACCTCAAACCAAAGCTGATGGTGTCGGTGCTGGACAGCTTCCACCGGCTGCGGGCCGCACATGATCTGGTGATCGTCGAGGGGGCGGGCAGCCCGGCAGAGGTCAATCTGCGGGCGGGCGACATTGCCAACATGGGCTTTGCCCGCGCCGCAAATGTGCCGGTGGTGCTGACCGGCGATATCGACCGGGGCGGGGTGATCGCGCAGATCATCGGCACGCAAGCGGTGATGGACCCCGCCGATAACGCCATGGTCGCGGGATTTCTGATCAACAAGTTCCGTGGCGACCCCCGGCTGTTTGATGATGGCTATGCCTTGATCGCGGCCCGCACCGGATGGCCCGGTTTTGGCGTGCTGCCGTGGTTCGACAAGGCGCATCTGCTGCCTGCCGAGGATGCGCTGGACATCCGGTCAGAGCCGTCGGGCAGCGGCGTGACCATTGCCTGTCTGACCCTGTCGCGCATCGCCAACTTTGATGATCTGGACCCGCTGAAATCTGAACCATCGGTGCGGCTGGTCATGGTCCGGCCCGGTCAGCCGATCCCGGCCGAGGCGCGTCTGGTGATCATCCCCGGCTCGAAATCGACACGCGGCGATCTGGCGTTTCTGCGGGCGCAGGGCTGGGATATTGACCTGAAGGCGCATGTCCGCCGGGGCGGGCATGTGTTGGGGATCTGTGGCGGCTATCAGATGCTGGGCCATGAGATTGCCGACCCGCAGGGCATCGAGGGGCCGGCGGGCAGCACCGAGGGGCTGGGTCTGCTCGATGTCTCTACCGTCATGACCCCTGACAAACGGCTGGCACGGGTGCAGGCGGTGCATGCCGCGAGCGCGTTGACGGTTGACGGGTATGAGATCCACATCGGCCGGACCTCTGGCCCCGATTGCGCCCGGCCCTTTGCCCATGTCGAGGAACGGGCTGAGGGGGCGGTCAGCGTGGGCGGGCAGGTGGCGGGAAGCTATCTGCACGGGTTGTTCAGCTCTGACAGCTTTCGTGCGGCCTATCTGGCCGAACTTGGCATAGCCGCGCCCCTGCGCTCCCATGCCGGGGTGGTAGAGGATGCGCTGGATGCGCTGGCCGATCATGTCGAGGCCCATCTGGACGTGACGGGGTTGCTGGCTCTGGCGCGGTAGCGTCAGGCGCGCAAGGCGGCGGCCAGCCTATCCCATTCGGCCTCTGGTCCCGGCAGGCCAAGGCGCAGCCAGTGGCGGGAATAGGGAAAAATCCGGCTCCAGATCCGGTGACGGGCCAGATGGTGCTGCGCGGCGGCAGCGTCGGGGGTGTGATAGGTGCGGAACAGAGGGGTGCCGCCGGTCAGCGGCCAGCCTGCGGCGGTGGCCAGCCTGTCGGCGCGCGCGGCATCGGCGGCGAGCTGATGGCGCATTGCCTCGGCCCATGCGGTATCCGCGAGGGCCAGCGCGCCGATGTGCAGGGCCGGACCGGGCACGGGCCATGGGCCGGCCATCGCCTCCAGCCGGTCGATGACCGCTGCGGCGCCAAAGGCAAAGCCAAGGCGCACCCCGGCAAGGCCGTAGAACTTGCCAAAGGACCGCAGCACCAGCACATTCGGGGGCAGCGCGCGGGACAGCAGGGACAGCTCTGGCGTGGCATCGGCAAAGCTTTCATCAACCACCAGAAAGCCAACGGCTTCGGCAAGGGCCAGCAGGCGTTCCGGCAGCCATCTTCGCCCGTCCGGGTTGTTGGGGTTGACCACGACCGCCAGATCGGCCCCGTGAAGCGCATCCAGCCCTGCTGCTTCGGTCAGGTGCCAGCCGTGGGCGGACAGGCAGGCGGCATGTTCATTATAGGTCGGCGTCAGAACCACAGCCCGCCCGGTCGGGCGCAACAGCGGCACCAGCTGGATCGCGGCTTGCGCCCCGGCCAGCGACAGGGCTTTGGTCGGCGCGGCGACATGCCATGCCAACCGCGCCGCTTCGATCAGCCGGGCCTTGGCGGTCTGCGTCGGCAGCGCTGTCCACGCGATGTCGGGAATGGCGGGCAGCGGATAGGGGCGGCGGTTGATGCCGGTCGACAGATCAATCCAGTCCTGCCCGCCATACCGCGCCATGGCCGCGTCGAGGTTTCCGCCGTGATCACGCATGCTTGCCCACCCCTTGCTGCACATCCCCGGTAAACAGCGGCTGCACGTTGCGCAATCCCGCCTCGCGCATCTGGGCGACAGCATGGCTGGGAACCTGACCCGGCGCAAAAATCAGCGCGCGGGCGGCACCGGAATGCGACGCCGACCAGCCCAGAGCGCCAAGGTCTTTGGCAAGTTGTGCGGTCGGGTCATCGGGCGGGCCGCGACGGGTCAGGCAACGGGCGGCACTTTCCGTGGCAATGGCGGCGAAACCGGCAAGCGCCGCGCCGCGCTGCCATGCTGTCACCAGATCGCTGACATCGTCATATGCGCTGTCCGTGGCGCGGGTCGGCAGCGGCGGGCCAAAGAAGCCGCCCAGAAGATGCGCGCGGGGCAGGGCTGGCCCTTGCGCCAGCACTCTGCCCTCGCGGGAGGACCAGATCAGCCGGTCGGGGTGGCCGAACATCAGGGGGTCGCTGGCCCCTTCGGCAGCAACACAGGCGCGTGCCAGCAGGGCGGGCGGTCCGCAAAACCCGGCCAGCCGGGCGATGGCGACCAGCGCCGCCGTGCTGGCCCCGGTGCCAAGCCCCGGCGGAAAGGCCGGATGCAGGTGATAGGCGCCGGTCAGGGGCAGGCCCAGCGCTGACAAAAACCGGCGCAGCACCGGAGGTGGCACGGGAAAGCCTGCGGGCGCATGGGGCGTTTTGACAGTCAGGCCAGAACAGGCCCGGCGCCCGGCCCGCAAAAACATGCCATCAGGGCGCAAGGTGACCAGAACAACGGGCCCCTGCGCGCCCATCCGGCCTTGGAGCCATTCGCCGAAGTGGCAGGCTTGTCGCAGGATGCCCCCAGAACGGCGGTCGGCAAAGGCAGAGTTCATGGCCGGTGATCATCCTGTGCCAAAGCCTCCGGCCAGCGGTCCTGAAACACCAGATCGGCCAGATCCAACCGGTTTTGCCAGCCTTTGACCTGCAATTCGGGTTCGGAATACAGCGCATCAACATGGCCGAGGCAAAGGTACGCCACCGGCACGACCGGATCGGGCAGGTTCAGAATCCGGCGCAGATCACTGTCATGAAAAATGCTGACCCAGCCGACGCCAATGCCTTCGGCACGGGCCGCAAGCCACAGATTCTGCGCGGCACAGACGGTCGAGTACAGATCCATATCGCGGTTATGGGTCCGCCCCAGCACCACCTGCCCGCCGCGGGTGCGGTCACAGGTGATGCAGATGTTCACCGGGGCCTCACGGATGCCCTGCAATTTCAGCGTGGAATACAGAGGTTGACGGTCTGCACTGAACATTCCGGCCGCTTCGGCATTGGCCCGCTCAAACGCATCATGGATTTCGGCTTTCACCTCTGCGCTGCGGATCACGATGAAATTCCACGGCTGCATGAACCCGACCGAAGGCGCATGATGCGCTGCGGTCAGCAGGCGGAGCAGGACATCCTCATCAACGGCGCGCGGCGTAAACTGGCTGCGGACATCGCGGCGGGTAAAGATGGCGCGGTAGACGGCATCACGCTCGGTGGGTGAAAATGCCTGAACGGGTTGCGGCTGCATCTGGTCTTTCGTCACGACAAAACCCCTGTCATCAGAAACAAGGCCCCCGCTGACCATCGGGCACCCCGGTTTCGTCTGGCCGGTCTTCTGACTTGGTTTCACCCGGTGCCGCGCCTTCCCGGTCAGTCGGACCAGTGGCTGTTGCGGCCCCGTCCACCTTACAGCGTTGGGCACGTCGCGGAGTCTCACCGCGTTCCCGATTATCCCGACGGCAATCGCATCGAGCACCAGACACCTGATGCCTAGCGGCTCAGCCGCTGGTTCACAATGGGGTTGGTTGTGCGTATGACCGGGACAGGCTTGCCTGAGCCACTGCGCGGCCTCAGCAGCCTGCGGGCTGGTGCGTTGGGAACCCTTGGATCAAGCCGGAGTGACAGAGTGACCCGTTGCTTTGCCGCGCGATTTGCGGCATTCCGCGCCTTATGGTCCTGTCTCTGATCATATGGCTGCGTGGCGTGGCTTTGGTTGCGCTTCTGGCGACTGCCCTTGGCGTCGCTGGCTTTGGCCATCGTGCGCCGATGCAGCAGGATGCGACGATCGAGGCATTCTTGCTGTCCGGTTTTGCAATGGCCGATCTGTGCGGATCATCGGGGTCCGGCGATGCAGCGGCGCCGCTGTCCTGCCTCGCCTGCACAGTCACCGGCCCGGCGCTGATCCCGGCCAGCCCTTGCGTGATCCGCGATGCGGATATGCAGATCATTGCCGCCGTTTTTGCCCCGCGTGCGCGCCAGACTGTGCCTGCCGTTCACGACCCCGCCCGCGCGCCGCGTGCCCCGCCGCTGGCCTGAACCTGTCTGTCTGAAATCCATCCAGTCCTGACAGCCGGCCGCGCGCCGTGCTCAAGCCAAAAGGCAATCGTAATGTATCTTTCGTCTTCTCTGAACCGCGTCAAAACCCCGCTTCTGGCCTTTTGTGCCGCACTTGCGCTGGCAACCAGCGCACAGGCCCATGGCGTGACCGTGGGTGATCTTGAGATCATTCACCCCAATATCCTGGCACCTGCCGCTTCGGCAAAATCGGCTGCGGGCTATATGGGCATCGCCAATGAGGGCACAACCGCTGACCGGCTGATCGGCATCGAGATGCCTTCGGTCCAGCATTCCGAACTGCACACCACCGAACACAGCGCCGATGGCGTTGCGCGCATGATGCATGTGGATGCCATCGACATTCCGGCGGGCGAGACGGTGCTCTTGGAACGCGGCGGCATGCACATCATGCTGATGGGCCTGACCGAGCCGATGACTGAGGGGCAGATGGTGCCCGCCACCCTGATCTTTGAACAGGCTGGCCGCGTCGAGGTGGAGTTCAGCGTCGATCCGTCGGATGGTGCTGACCATTCCGCCATGGGGCACTGAGGCCTGAAACAAAGGCCCGTGGCGTTCGCGCGCCACGGGTTTCCTAGCGATAGCGCCGGAAAAACCGCGAGCGGTCGTACAGCGTTTCCAGCCGTTTCATCCGGCCTTCGGTCTCTCCCCAGGTCCGGCTTTGCACACTTGCCAGCAGCGTTTCGACCAGCACGAGGATCGACACGGTCGAGTCCCAGGCCGAAGGTGCTTCGATATGGCAGGTCAGCGTGTGGCGGGCGTGGGCGGCGGCGGGGCTGACCCAGCGGTCGGTGATCACCACCACCTCGGCCCCCTGTTCCACCGCCAGCTCTACCAGTTGCAGCACCGAGTTTTCATAGCGCCTGATATCAAACGCCACCAGCACATCGCCTGCCTTCATATCCAGCAGAGCCGGGGGCCAGGTGTTCGACATGTCCGACAGCAGCGTCACCTCGGGCCGGACCACCTTCATCAGCGAGACCAGATAATCGGCATGGGCATGGGTGATGCGGCCGCCCATCGCAAAGATCCGCCGCGACGGATCGGCCAGCAGCGCCACCACCTCATCAAACACCGCATGGTCGATCTGGCTGAGCGTGGCCTGCAGATTGGCCACCACCGCATCGGCAAAGCGGTTGAGGATATGGGTGTCAGGCACGCCACCTGCCCAGCGGTCATGCTTGACCAAGGGCGATTCCAGCATCGCCCCCACCTCGCCGCGCAGGGCGGACTGGTAATCGGGGTAGCCGCGATAGCCCAGTTTCTGGCACAGGCGCACCACCGTCGGGGTCGAGACCTCTGCCGCCCGTGCCAGAGCGGTGATCGAGCCAAGTGCCGCGACCGGATAATGCCGCAGGATATGGGTTGCCACCTGCCGCTCGGCCCGGGTCAGGTCGGGCAGCGCGGCGCGCATCCTGTCTTCGACGCCGGGGGGAAGATCCATATCCACGCCTTTCCTGCCGGTGGTGCCCTGATTTCGCGGGGCAAAGGGCTGATTGCAAACCACTCTGCCAAGTTTCCGAAACTATTGTAACAGAAATTGTGCAGAAGAAAAAATCTTGACAGAACCGTGTCGGATCAGGAACCCTAGCGCCATTGCGAGGGGGCCGAGTCACCGATGAGCCTGCATTCCACCCAGACAGATTTTGCCGCCACCGTCGAAAACCGCGACGCCGCTGGTGCCATTCTGCTGGTCTGCGAACATGCGAGCAATGCTTTTCCCGACCCTTGGGGCAATCTGGGGCTGACAGAGGCGCAGCAATGCGCCCATGTCGCGTGGGACCCGGGCGCGCTGGCGCTGTCGCGCGCGCTGGCGCAGCGGCTGGATGCCGCCTTGGTGCACGCCCCCGCCAGCCGGTTGATCTATGATCTGAACCGTGGCCCCGACCGCCCCGACGCCATGGCGGCGCGGTCCGAGCTGCATGATATTCCCGGCAATCTGGACCTGACGCCGCAGGACCGTCTGCACCGGGCAGAATCGCTGTATCTGCCGTTTCACACTGCGCTGCATGCCGAGATTGTGCGCCGTCTGGCCTTGGGGCGGGCGACGGTGGTGATCACCATCCATTCCTTTACACCCGTTTATCATGGCCAGCCCCGCGCGGTGGAGTTTGGCGTGATCCACGATGCCGATGACCGGCTGGCGCGGGCCATTCTGGCGGCAGCACAGGCCGGAACCGATCTGGCCTGCGCGCTGAACGAACCCTATTCCGCCGCCGATGGCGTTACCCACACCCTGCGCTTGCAGGCCACGCCTTACGGGTTGGCCAATGCGATGCTGGAAATCCGCAATGACCTGATTGCTACGCCCGAACAGGCTGCGGCGATGGCCGACCGTCTGGCCCCGGTGCTGCAGCAGGCACTTGCCACACTGGCGGAGGGTTAGGCGATGCCGCGCGTTGCCACAGGTTTTGTGCGTCTGGTCGACCGGCTGAATTACGGCGTGGGACGGATGGCGATGTATCTGCTGTTCGTGCTGATGGGCATCCTGATGTGGTCGACCATCAGCAAAGCGTCCGGTGCGCCGTCACTGTGGACGCTGGAAATGGCGCAGTTTATAATGGTGGCGTATTTCGTGCTGGGCGGACCCTATGCCATGCAGATGGGCAGCCATGTGCGGATGGATCTGTTCTATGCCCAGCAAAGCCCGGTGCGGCAGGCGTGGTGGGATGCCATCACTGTGTTGGCGCTGATCTTCTATCTTGGCGTCATGCTGTGGGGTGCGGTCGATTCCACGCTGTATTCGCTACAATACAACGAACGCAGCCCGACCGCCTGGCGGCCCTATCTGTGGCCGATCAAGGTCATCCTGTGCACTGGCTTTTTTCTGATGCTGCTGCAAGCGCTTGCCGCATTGATCCGTGACGTGGCCACCATCCGTGGGGAAACCATCTGATGCCCTATGAGATGATCGCGGCCCTGATGTTTTCGACCATGCTGTTGATGATGATGAGCGGGCAACGGGTGTTCGGCATCATCGGCTTTGTCGCCGTGGTGTCGGCGATGGCGCTGTGGGGGCAAGGCGGCGAGCAGATGGGCTTTTCCGCCACCATGAAGCTGATGAAATGGTATCCGCTGCTGTCGCTGCCGATGTTCGTGTTCATGGGCTATGTGATGTCGGAAACACGGCTGGCCGATGATCTGTACCGCATGTTCCACATGTGGTTCGGGCGGGTGCGGGGCGGGTTGGCGGTGGGCACCATCCTGCTGATGGTTTTGATTTCGGCGATGAACGGGCTGTCGGTGGCGGGCATGGCGATCGGATCGACCATCGCTTTGCCGGAACTGCTCAAGCGCGGCTATGACAAGCGCATGGTGACGGGCGTCATTCAGGCCGGGTCGAGCCTTGGCATCCTGATCCCGCCCTCGGTCGTGCTGGTGCTCTACGCCATGATCGCCCGCGCGCCGGTGTCAGAGCTGTGGCTGGCGGGGCTGATGCCGGGGCTGCTGATGGCGTCGATGTTCATTCTGTATATCACCCTGCGTTGCCGGTTTCAGCCGCATCTGGGGCCGGAGCTGAGCGTCGAGGAGCGGGCGCAGATCACCCTGGCTGACAAGCTGCACAGCCTGCGGGCCGGGTTGTTGCCCTTCATCATCTTCGGCGCGATGATGCTGCCGTTCATTTATGGCTGGACCAGCCTGGTGGAAAGCAGCGTGATCGGGGTGGCGGCCACGGTCTTCGGCGCGGTGATCAAGGGCACCTTTACCCGCAAGGTGTTCGAAGTGGCGACCCGCAGCACGCTTGGCATCACCTGCATGTTCATGTGGGTGATCCTGGCTGCGCTGTCGTTTGGCGCGGTGTTTGACGGGCTTGGTGCGGTCAAGGCGGTCGAGGCGCTGTTCGTCGACCGGCTGCACATGGGGCCGTGGACCATCCTGATCCTGATGCAGCTGTCGTTCCTGCTGATGGGGATGTTTCTGGATGACACCGCCATGCTGGTCATCGTGGCGCCCTTGTACGTGCCGCTGGTGGCCACGCTGGACCTTGGCCTGCCGCGCGAAGACGTGCTGATCTGGTATGGGGTGCTTTATACCATCACCTGTCAGATCGCCTATCTGACGCCGCCTTTTGGCTACAACCTGTTCCTGATGCGGGCCTTTGCGCCGAAAGAGATCACGATGGGCGATATTTATCGCTCGGTGACGCCTTTTGTCGGGGTGATGATCGTGACGCTCGGCCTGATCATGGCCTTTCCGCAGATCGCGCTTTGGCTGCCGCACCTGATCTACCGAAACTGAGACCTGAATTGAGGCGCGGCCACACCGCGCCCGCCCATTCACCAACAAGAGGTATCCCTGATGACAACATCCAGACGTTCCTTTCTGACCAAAACCGCGACCCTCGCCGTCGGGGCCGGGGCCGCCACGCTTGCCACGCCTGCCGTGACCCGCGCGCAAGAGGTGATCAAATGGCGCATGCAGACCTATGCCGGGGCCGCTCTGGGCGAAGAGGTGGTGAAACCCGCCATCGACGCCTTTAACCGGATGGCGGCGGGTCAGATGGAGATTGAACTGTTTTACGCCGATCAGCTGGTGCCAACGGGCGAGCTGTTTCAGGCGATGCAGCGCGGCACGATTGACTGCGTGCAATCCGATGACGACTCGATGGCCTCACCTACCGAAGTCACCGTGTTCGGCGGCTACTTCCCGATGGCGCTGCGCTACAGCCTCGACGTGCCCGCGCTGTTCAACAAATACGGGCTCAAGGCGATCTGGGAAGAGGAATACGCCAAGGTCGGGGTCAAGCACATCTCGGCCGGGGCCTGGGATCCGTGTCACTTTGCCACCAAAGATCCGATCAACTCTCTGGCCGACCTGCAAGGCAAGCGCATCTTTACCTTCCCGACCGCCGGCCGCTTCCTGACCCAGTTCGGCGTGGTGCCGGTCACGCTGCCATGGGAAGACATCGAAGTCGCGGTTCAGACCGGTGAGCTGGATGGCATCGCATGGTCGGGCATCACCGAGGTCTATACCGTGGGCTGGTCGAACGTGACCAACTACTTCCTGACCAACAACATCTCGGGCGCCTGGATCGGCCACTTCTTCGCCAACATGGAGAAATGGGACGCCCTGCCGCCGCATCTGCAGGAAATGCTCGCCACCTGTTTCGAGCAGTCGCATTACTACCGCCAGCACTGGTACTGGGCCGGTGAGGCTGACCTGCGCCTGAATGGCGGCAAGCTGCAACTGACCACGATTCCCGATGAGGAATGGGCAACGGTCGAGGCGGCTGCGGTGACGTTCTGGGATGAAATCGCGGCAGAATCCGAGGTGAAAGCCAAGGTTGTGGCGATCTTCAAGGAATATAACGAAGTGCAGAAAAAAGCCGGGCGTCCGTATCGCTACGGCTGATTATTTTGCCTCGGAACATCGGGGGCGCATTCGTTGCGCCCCTTTCTTTCAAAGAATATGATCAAAAAAACTGACCGACGGGGATGGAAAATGCCGGGCAATCTGACGCTGAACGCTTTGCGCGAAATGGTGGACGCGGGCACTGTTGACACGGTTCTGGTGGCCGCCGTCGACATGCAGGGGCGTCTGATGGGCAAACGCTTTCACGCGGCGTTTTTCCTGAACGGCGGGTATAAAGAGACCCATTGCTGCAACTACCTGCTGGCCGTCGATATGGAGATGACCACCGTGCCCGGCTACAAATCCGCCGGGTGGGAGCAGGGCTACGGCGATTACATGATGAAGCCCGATCTGGACACGATGCGTCTGCTGCCGTGGCTGCCCGGCACGGCGCTGGTGCTGGCCGATCTGATGGATCATGCGGGCAAGGAAGACATTACCGTCAGCCCGCGCGCCATTCTGAAACGTCAGGTCGCCCGCGCCCGCGACATGGGCTTTGAGCCGATGATGGCGACCGAGCTGGAGTTCTACATTTTCGAGAACGCCTATGACGATCTGCGCGATGGCGGGCTGGCGCGGCTGAAACCGATCTCGGGCTATAATGAGGATTACCACATCTTCCAGACCACCAAGGAAGAGTCGGTGATGCGCGATGTGCGCAATGGCCTCTATGCCGCCGGTATTCCGGTAGAGAACACCAAGGGCGAGGCCGATGCCGGCCAGCACGAGGTGAACTATCGCTACTCCGACGCGCTCGACACGGCGGACAACCACATCATCGTCAAACAGGCGGTCAAGGATATTGCCCATGCCAAGGGCAAGTCGGTGACTTTCATGGCCAAATACGATCACCGCAAGGCCGGGTCTTCCAGCCATGTTCACCAAAGCCTGTGGACCAAAGACGGCAAGCCGGTGTTCTATGATCATGATGACACGCATGGCATGTCGGAAACGATGAAGCATTTCCTCGCCGGGCAACTGGCCCATGCGCAGGAAATCACCGCATTCCTCGCGCCCTACGTCAACAGCTACAAACGCTTTACCATCGGCATGTTCGCGCCCACCAAAGCGGTGTGGAGCGCCGACAACCGCACCGCAGGCTTCCGCGTCTGTGGCGGACATACAAAAGCGGTGCGGGTCGAATGCCGTATTCCCGGCAGCGACGTGAACCCTTACCTCGCCTGCGCCGCCCTGCTGGCCGCCGGTCTGGCCGGGATCGAGGGCAAGCTGGAGCTGGAGGCGGAGATGAAGGGCGACATGTACGCCGCCAAAGGCATCCGCGAAATCCCGCACAACCTGCGCGAGGCGGCGGATCTGCTGGAGGGATCGGCCATGCTGCGCGCGGCCCTTGGCGATGATGTGGTGGACCACTACACCCACGCGGCCCGGTGGGAAATCGCCGAAACGGACCGGGTGGTGACCGATTTCGAATTGCAGCGCCTGCTGGAGCGGGCCTGAAAGCAGGGGCACGCCCCGCATAATGAGGTAGGGCGGGGGTCTCCCCGCCTCTGATGCAACGGATTGGCGGGGAGACCCCCGCCCTACGGAGATGATATGAAGCCGATCCAACTGATTTCCCCGGTCGATGGCCGGGTCTACGCCGAGCGCACGCCGCTGACACCGGATGCCGCACAAGCGGTCGTTGCCCGCGCCCGCGCTGCCCAAAAACCTTGGGCGGCGCGGCCGCTGGAGGAGCGTATTGCTCTGGTCAAGGCGGGCGTTGCCCGTCTGAACGAGATGAAAGATGTGATCGTCGAAGAACTGGCGTGGCAAATGGGCCGCCCCACCCGCTTTGGCGGTGAGTTCGGTGGCGTGAATGCCCGTACCGATTACATGTCGGAGATCGCGGCAGAAACGCTGGCGCCGAAGGTGGTCGAAGACAGCGACAGCTTCCGCCGCTATCTGGCGCGCGAGGCGCTGGGCGTGGTGTTCATCATTGCCCCGTGGAACTATCCCTACCTGACCACGATCAACACGCTGGTGCCCGCCCTGATCGCCGGGAATACCGTGGTGCTGAAACACGCCAGCCAGACCCTGCTGGTCGGCGAGCGGCTGGCCGAGGCGTTCCACGCCGCAGGCGTGCCCGAAGACGTGTTCCAGAACATCGTGCTGGACCATGCCACGACCGAGGGCCTGATCAAGGCCAAGTCGTTCGACTTCATCAACTTCACCGGCTCGGTCGCCGGGGGGCAGGCGATGGAGCGTGCGGCGGCGGGCACCTTTACGCCGCTGGGGCTGGAACTGGGCGGCAAGGATCCGGGCTATGTCCGCGCCGATGCCAATCTGGAGGCTGCGGTGGATACGCTGATGGATGGCGCGCTGTTTAACGCGGGGCAATGCTGCTGTGGGATCGAGCGAATTTATGTGCATGAACAGCTCTACGATGCCTTTGTCGAAAAGGCCGTCGCCTGGACCAATACGCTGAAGCTGGGCAACCCGTTTGAGGCAGACAGCACCATGGGGCCGATGGCCCATGCCCGCTTTGCACGCGTGGTGCGCGACCAGATCGCCGAGGCGATTGCCGCCGGGGCGAAACCGCTGATCGACCCTGCCAACTTCCCCGCCGATGATGGCGGTGCCTATCTCGCGCCGCAGGTGCTGGTGAATGTGGACCATTCGATGCGGGTGATGACCGAGGAATCCTTTGGCCCCGTGGTCGGCATCATGAAGGTCAAGGATGACGCCGAAGCCATCGCCTTGATGAACGACAGCCAATATGGCCTGACCGCCAGCATCTGGACCGAAGACTATGACACCGCCGCCGCCATTGGCGCGCAGATCGAGACCGGCACCGTGTTCATGAACCGGGCCGACTACCTTGACCCGGCGCTGTGCTGGACCGGGTGCAAGAACACCGGGCGCGGCAATTCGCTGTCTTATCTGGGTTTCCATTCGGTCACCCGCCCGAAATCCTATCACCTCAAGAAAGCTTGACCCCATGTCGCACGGCGTGCCCTCCCGCAACTGGTCGTACCCGACCGCCATCAAATTCGGCGTTGGCCGGATTTCCGAACTGGCCGATCATGCCAAGAGCATCGGCCTGACCAAGCCGCTGCTGGTGACCGACAAGGCGCTGGCCAGCCTGCCGATCACCGCCGAGGCGCTGGCGGTGCTTGACGCCGCCGGTCTGGGCCGCGCGGTGTTCTCCGAGGTGGACCCCAACCCGAACGAGACGAACATGGCCGACGGCATCGCCGTCTATCTGGCGGGCGGGCATGACGGGGTAATCTGTTTCGGCGGCGGTTCGGCGCTGGATCTGGGCAAGATGATCGCGCTGATGGCGCATCAGCGCAAAGATCTGAGCGTCTGGGATCTGGAGGATATCGACGACTGGTATACCCGCGCCGACGCCGACAAGATCGCGCCGATCCTCGCCGTGCCGACCACCGCCGGCACCGGGTCCGAGGTGGGGCGCGCGGGCGTTTTGACCAATTCTGACACCCACAAGAAAAAGATCATCTTCCACCCCAAGCTGATGCCCGCCGTCACGCTGTGTGATCCGGCGCTGACTGTCGGCATGCCCAAATTCATCACTGCGGGCACCGGGATGGACGCGCTGGCCCATTGTCTGGAGGCCTATTGCAGCCCGTTCTACCACCCGATGTCGCAAGGGATCGCGCTGGAGGGCATGCGGCTGGTGTTTGAAAACCTGCCAGTCGTCTACAAAGACCCCACCAACCTGATGGCGCGCGGCCATATGATGAGCGCGGCGGCCATGGGCGCTGTGGCGTTCCAGAAGGGGCTTGGCGCGATCCACTCGCTCAGCCACCCGGTGGGCGCGGTCTACGGCACCCATCACGGCACCACCAACGCCGTCGTGATGCCGATGGTGCTGGATTACAACCGTTCGGCCATTGAAGACCGGATCAACGCCGCTGCCGCCTATCTGGGCATTGCGGGCGGGTTTGATGGCTTCCGCGCCAAGGTCATGGAGTTGCGCGAGACGCTGGCGATTCCGGCCAACCTGACCGCTATGGGCGTGAAGCCCGAGGATCTGGACATGCTGACCGATATGGCGCTGGAAGATCCGTCCTGCGGCGGCAACCCGATTGAGATGACGCGCGAGAACACCCGCGCGCTGTTCGACGCCTGTATGTGAGACGAAAGGGGGCGGCGGGGTGAACCCCGCCCTACCCAAAACATGGAAATCGGCCCGATGTGTACAAAGGTGTAGGGCGGGGTGAACCCCGCCCCTATTCTGGCACAGGGTGGTGGGATGCCGCCTATGCCTCAGGCCTGCAACAGAATGAAATCGCGGCCAGACAGGCTGACCTCCACCTCGCTGCCCACCACGGGCGGCGGCGTGTCCGGCCGGTTGAACGTGTCAAGCGACACGGCAGCTCCGGCCAGATCGGCCTTGAGCCGGATCACCGAGCCCAGGAAATGCACATCCGTCACCTTTGCGGTCAAGAGCGCCTCGGCATCGGGCAGGCGACCCAGACGCAAGGCCTCGGGGCGCAGCGCCACCGACAGCTTTTCCCCCGCCCGTGCCGCAAGCGGCGCGTCAGGCAGCGTCAACCCCTGACCGGCCAGCATGACGCGGCCCGAGGCTGCATCGGCCACCTCTACCTCGAACGTGTTCAGCGTGCCGACGAAGTTTGCGACAAACTTGGTGCGGGGGCGGTTGTAGATTTCAAATGGCGCGCCGACCTGATCAGCCACGCCGCCATTCATCACCACGATCCGGTCGGAAATGCTCATCGCTTCTTCCTGATCGTGGGTCACGAAAATCGTGGTGATCCCCAGCTCCTGCTGGATCTGCCGGATCTGGTTGCGCAAAGACACCCGCACCTTGGCATCGAGCGCCGACAACGGCTCGTCCAGCAGCAGCACCGACGGGCGCGGCGCCAGCGCCCGCGCCAGCGCCACCCGCTGTTGCTGGCCGCCCGACAGCTGGAACGGAAACCGCCCGCCCAGATCGGACAGCCCGATCAGCGCCAGCATCTCGGCCACCCGCGCCTCACGTTCGGCCTTTGGCGCGCCCTTGACCTTCAGGCCAAAGGCCACATTGTCGGCCACGGTCATGTTGGGGAACAGCGCATAGGCCTGAAACATCATGCCGATGTTGCGCGAATTGGCCTTGAGCCCGGTCACGTCCTTGCCGTCAATCGTGATCCCGCCGGCCGAGGGGGATTCAAACCCCGCCACCATCCGCAGCACTGTGGTCTTGCCACAGCCTGATGGCCCGAGCAGCGAAATGAACTCGCCCTTTTCAACCGACAGGCTGAAATCCTTGACCACACGGTTCTGGCCAAAGGTCTTTTCAAGATGGGTCATGGTGAGGAAGGACATCAGGCTTTCGCCCTTTCGTGTTTTGAGAACCGGGTGACAAGCTGCATCAACCCCATGCAGCCCCAGGTGATGGCAAAGGCGATGACCGCCAGCGCGGGCGGCTCATAAGCGCGGTTCGCGCCGAGCAATTGCATGAACGGGCCAAACGCCGGGCGGTTCAGCAGCGCCGCCATGGTGAATTCGCCCAGCACGATGGCCAGCGTCAGGAACGCCCCCGACAGTACGGCCACCATCACATTGGGCAGGATGATCCGCGCCAGAATGGTGAACCATCCGGCGCCAAGGCTTTGCGCGGCCTCGGTCAGGGTGGTCACATCAATGGTGCGCAGCCCGGTATCGACCGAGCGGTACATGTAGGGCAGGGCCAGCGTGGTATAGCCCATGGTCAGCAGAATATCGGTGCCAAAGGCAGAGCCGGTCAGCGGCAGAAAGCTGGAGGTGTTGTACAGCCGGATATAGCCGAACACGATCACGATGGCCGGAATGACAAGCGGCAGCAGGGTGATGAACTCGATCACCGGGCGGGCCTGTGGCAATTTCAGCCGCACCCAATAGGCGGTCGGCACCACCAGCAGCACACCGACCACGATGGTCGCCGCAGACAGGATCAGCGAATAGCTGAACGTGTCCCAGAACCGCTGATCCTCGAACACCCGGCGGTAGGCATCAAACGAATACTCCCCCCGCCGCATCTTGAGGCTGAATTCGGTCATCCCGACCAGCGGCAGCAGGAAATACAGGCAGCCGAACAGGAACGCGCCCCATGCGAAAAAACGGGTCATTTCAGCCACCTTTCAGACCGGACGCGCAGCCAGATATACAGGAAATTGGCCAGCGCGGTGATGACGATCATCCCGAACGCCAGCGCATAGCCCAGGTTCGGGTTGCCCAGCACATCGCCCCGGATCTGCGCAAACAGCTTGATCGGCACGATGTTCAGCTGCGGCCCCGTCAGGGCAAAGGCGGTGGCGACCGCGCCAAAGGCATTAGCAAACAGCAGCGCAAAGGTGCCCAGCAGCGATGGGAACAGAATGGGCAAGGCCACCATGCGCCAATACTGCGCGCCCGTGGCCCCCAGCACCGCCGCCGCCTCGCGCCACTCGCGCTTCAACCCGTCGAGTGCCGGGATGATAATCAGGATCATCAGCGGGATCTGGAAGAACAGATAGGTGACCACCAGCCCCCAGAACGACAACAGGTTGAACCCCATCGCGCGCAGGTTGATGCCGAATTCGGTGCGCAGCCAGACCGTCACCAGCCCCACCGGGCCCAGCGTCGCGATAAAGGCAAAGGCCAGCGGCACCCCGGCAAAGTTTGACGCCACGCCGGAGAACGTCACCAGCGGGTTGCGCACACCCTTTGGCAGGCCGCCAAACACCACCGCAGACGCCATGGCAAAGCCGATGGCGCACCCCAGCAATGCGGTGGCAAATGACAGCTTGATAGAGGTCCAATAGGCGTTGCGGATTGAATCGGTGTTCAGGTCGATCAGGTTTTGCAGGGTAAAGCTGCCGTCAGGGGTCTGAAACGCGCCGATCACGATTTTCATCGTCGGCAGGATCAGGAACAGCACGGCAAAGATCATGAACGGCAAAATGCCCAACCACTCAAGCGGCAGGCGAAGGCGCTGGCCCCCCGGTTGCTTTGGCATCACAGTCCCCTGTTGCACGGGGCACTTTGCGGCCCCTTTTCAAAGTGTGACGCCTGCCCGGCAAAATGCAAGCCGGGCAGGCGTGTGTCAGATGTTACTGGACGTTGGCGCCGACGACGGTATCCCAACCCGCCTTCACGGCGTCGGAGTTGGCGTTCACTGCGTCGATCGACGGGAACACGGCGCGCTCATAGGCGTCTGCGGGTGGCAGGGCGTCCATCAGCTCTTGCGGCACGACACCGCGTGCGACCAGATCGTTGAAGCGAATCGGGTGGCAGTAGCCAGCCAGCCAGCCCAGTTGGCCTTCGTCGGAATACAGGTATTCCATCCACAGTTTTGCGGCATTCGGCTGCGGCGCATAGGCGCTGATCGCCTGCACATAGACACCGGCCAGCGTCACGTCCGATGGCACGATCACTTCAACCGGCGGGTTGCCGGCCAGCGAGTCGCGGTTCGACAGGGCGTTGTAGTCCCACTGGATGACGATTGGCGTGGTGCCTTGCGCCAGCGTGCCGGCCTTGCCGATGACCGGAACGAAGTTGCCCGCATCGTTCAGCTCTTTGAAGAACGCAAGCCCTGCTTCGGCAGCGGCCGCACCCGGTTCGGCACCGCGCGCCATGCCGGCGGCCAGCACAGCCAGGATGGCCTGGTTCGATGCGCGCGGATCGCCCGCAAGGGCCACCTGACCGGCATATTCCGGCTTCAGCAGGTCAGCGAAGGACATCGGAGGATTTGGCACCAGATCGGTGTTCACGGTGAAAGACATCACGCCGTAATAGTCGCCATACCAATGGCCGTCAGCATCCTTGGCATCAGCGGGGATCGAGTCCCAGGTCGAAACCTTGTAGGGCTGCAGAAGGCCTTCGGCCTGTGCTGCCGGGCCGAAGGACAGACCCACGTCCAGCACGTCAGGGGCTTGTGGGCCTTTGTTGTCCTTGTTGGCCTTCACGGCTTCGATCTCGTCAGCCGAACCCGCATCGGGGTTCAGTTCATTGACGGTGATTTCGGGATACTTGGCTTTGAAGCCGGCGATCACGTCGCCGTATCCGCACCACGAATGCGGCAGGGCGATGGTGGTCAGCATGCCTTCGGCTTTCGCGGCGGCTTCCAGTTCGGCCATCGACTGTGCCGATGCCAGCGGAGCCGTCATCATCATGGCGAGGCTGGTGGTCAGCCCCAGCATTTTCTTTGTCATCATTGAAGTCTCTCCCGGTTGATCATTTCACTCCCGCTTGCCATCCCGTTCCCTCTGCTCGGCCAACCGGAACGGATTCGCGGTTTATCGGTGAAGGTTAAAGGTGCGCCTGCGAGTCAGACAAGTCGTCTATCGTCGTCTTGTGACAATTTTTTCACAAGATCGCTGTCTGAAACAATTATACCGATATTTCATCAGCTTTCTTGCCCAGCCGATGGACATAAACTGCCGCAAGCGCCCATTGCCTGTGCTGAATGACCGGGTTGAGAGCAAGTTGGTCATCATTCGCGCGCACCCCACAAGAGCGGTCAGTCTGCGCCGGTGATGGCGGGCCGCTGTTTCCGTCGATGGATACGGTTGCGAAGTGACCAACCGCAGCCGTGACACTCGCGGCGGGTGGCATAATCTGGCGGGCTCTGTCCGGGGCGCGATGCTTGCACAGAATGGCGGCCGCGGCTGTCTAGACCAGATGATGCCCGCGCATTGACGACAACAGCGTTTCTTTCGACGTTGCCAGATGCGCACGCAACCGCGCCTTGGCCGCACTTGCATCGCGGACCTGCAAGGCAGCGATGATGGTCAGATGCTCGCGGATCGCAGCTTCATTGCGATAACGCTCCATGGTTTTGTCCCATTGATAATGGTAGTGAAAAATCAACGAGATCACCTTCTGGAACTCGGCAACAAAACGGTTGCTGACCACCGAGTTGATCAGCGCATGAAACCGCCCGTCCAGCCGGGAAAAATCGTGGAAATCTCGCTCGATCCGGTCCAGCAGGTCCAGATGTTCGTCGCGGATCGCGGCGAGCGCTGCCCATGCCGGATGATCTTCGGGCAGCGCGGTAAAGACCCGCACCGCGTTCAGCTCCAGCACCTGCCGGAACTCTGACAGCTCCACCGCATAGTCGGCGGTGAAGCCGAGCAGTCGCCAACCGCCGCGCGCCCGTCGCTCGATCAGCCCCGATTGCCCCAGACTGGCCAGAAACTCCTGCAAGGCATGCGGGGGAACCATAAACTGCCGCGCCAGCTGGGTGATGTTCAGGGCCGTCCCGGCGGGCACGTCAAAGCGCAGCACCCAATCCAGAAACCGCGCTTCCAGCTCGTCGCGCCGGATATACTCCTCGCGCAGCGGCAGCCGGTCTTTGGCCTTTGGCACCCGCACCAGCCGCTTGTCGCGCCCGGTCCCCTGCAAGATGCCATCGGCGCCCAGTTTTTGCACCACGGCGCGGATCACCGTCCGCGACACCCCCAGCTTTGCCGCCATCTGCACCTCGGAGGGCAAACCCGCCCCGACGGCCATGCCGTACAGCATATCCAGCATTGCATTATGCGACTGGCGAAAGCGGGTGTCGGTGCGTGCCATCGGGTCATTCCCCCTCGGTCCCTGTTTCTATGCATTAAAAAATTAAAAACAGTTGGCAAGCCGGAATCGTCCGGTCATGGTGTCTTTTATGATAAAAATCACCGGCTGAGTCGGTGGCCTTGGGAGGGGTTCTTGATCATGGATGGTCCGGTCGCTCTGACCAGGTATTGCGCTGCCAGTGCCGCCTCGTGGCGCATGGTTTGCGCATGTGTCGGCCGGGCAGGTCTGACCGGCCCTGGCACCGTAGGGCTGGCATGACCCAGCTTGTGCGCATGACCGGTATCGACAAGCATTTTCCCGGTGTGCACGCGTTGCGTTCGGCGCAGTTCGACCTGATGCCGGGCGAGGTGCATGCGCTGATGGGCGAGAATGGCGCGGGCAAATCCACGTTGATGAAGGTGCTGTCGGGCATCTATCAGCCCGATGGTGGCACAGTCGAAGTCTCGGGGCAGGCGGTCAGCATCAACGGCCCGCGCGCGGCGCAGGCGCTGGGGATCGGCATTATTCATCAGGAACTGGCCCTGATGAATGACCTGACCGTGGCGCAGAACATCTTTATCGGCCGCGAACCGCGCCGCAGCTTTGGCCGTCTGGACGAGCACAAACTGAACGCTGATGCGCAGACGATCTTTGCCCAGATGAAGGTGCACATCGACCCGCGCGCCGAGGTGCGCAGCCTGTCGGTCGCGCGCCAGCAGATGGTGGAAATCGCCAAGGCGCTGTCGTTCCGCTCGCGCATCCTGATCATGGACGAACCCACCGCCGCGCTGAACGAGGCCGAGACCAACGAGCTGTTCGCCATTATCCGGGGCCTGAAAGCCGAAGGTGTGGGCGTGGTCTATATCAGCCACAAGATGGACGAGATCCGCCGCATCTCTGACCGCGTGACCATCATGCGCGACGGAGCCTATGTCGGCACCGTGCATGCCGCTGATACGCCGATCGGGACGATCATCAGCATGATGGTCGGGCGCGATCTGGAAAGCGTGCATGTCGAGATCCCCGATCTGTCGGCCGCCCCCGTGGCGCTGGAGGTGCGCGGTCTGAACCGGGGGCGGGTCATCCGCGATGTGGGCTTCAGCGTGCGGCAGGGCGAAATCCTTGGCTTTGCCGGGCTGATGGGGGCAGGGCGCACCGAAGTTGCGCGGGCAATCTTTGGTGCCGATCCGCGCGACAGCGGTGAGATCATCGTGCACGGCAAGGCCGCGACCATTCGCAGCCCGAAAGACGCCGTAGACGCAGGCATCGGCTATCTGTCCGAAGACCGCAAACATTTTGGCCTCGCGCTTGGTCTGGATGTGCGCGCCAATGTCGGCATGACCAGCCTGGCCCGGTTCTCCAACGCCATCGGCGTGCTGAACGAGGCGGCGCTGGAAAAGACCGCGCGTGACTACATCGCGCAACTGGCGATCCGTACCCCGTCGGACCGGCAGGAGGTGCGCCTTTTGTCGGGCGGCAACCAGCAAAAGATCGTCATCGCCAAATGGCTGCTGCGCAACTGTGACATCCTCATCTTTGATGAGCCGACACGCGGCATCGATGTGGGGGCAAAGGCGGAAATCTACCGTCTGATGCAGGCGCTTGCTGCGGATGGCAAAGCCATCATCGTCATCAGTTCCGAATTGCCCGAGGTGCTGCGCCTGTCACACCGCATTGCCGTGATGTGCGAAGGCCGGTTGACCGGCATTCTGCCCGGCGGTCCGGGCACCAGTCAGGAAGAAATCATGCGCCTTGCCACCCTGAAGCACAGCGCAACCGAGGAGGTTTTTGCATGACGACCCTGCCCGCCGCAACTCCGGCCCGCAAACCCGCCTCTGGCGCGCAGCAAAAGCTGCTGGCCTTTGCCAGCCTGATCGCGCTGCTGGTGTTCTTTTCGGTGGCCTCACCGAACTTTCTGCAAACCTCGAACATCCTTGCCATTCTGCAGGCCACGTCGGTCAATGGCGTGCTGGCCATTGCCGCCACGCTGGTCATCATCACCGGCGGCATTGACCTGTCGGTTGGCACGCTGATGACGTTTTGCGCCGTCATGGCGGGGGTGATTCTGACCAATGCGGGCATGCCGCTGCCGCTTGGTATTGTCGGGGCCATCGCGGTTGGCGCCATCTGCGGCACCATTTCCGGTACGCTGGTCGCCAAGATGAAGATCCCGCCGTTCATTGCCACGCTGGGCATGATGCTGATCCTCAAGGGGCTGTCGCTGGTCATTTCCGGCACCAAGCCGATTTACTTCAACGACACCCCCGGATTTTCCCAGATCTCCACCGGCTCGCTGATCGGCAGGATCATCCCGTCGGTGCCGGTGCCCAATGGCGTGCTGATCCTGTTCGTGCTGGCGCTGGTGATCGGCTATGTGCTGAACCGCACCGTGTTGGGGCGCTATTGCTTTGCCCTCGGCTCGAATGAAGAGGCGGTGCGGCTGTCCGGCGTGAACACCGATGCGTGGAAAATCGCGATCTACGCTCTGGCAGGCAGCATCTGCGGCATTGCGGGGCTGATCATCGCCTCGCGCCTCAACTCCGCCCAGCCCGCTCTTGGCCTTGGGTATGAGCTGGACGCCATCGCCGCTGTGGTCATCGGCGGCACCTCGCTGGCCGGGGGGCGCGGGTCGATCCTTGGCACCATGATTGGCGCGCTGATCATGGCGGTGCTGCTGAACGGGCTGCGCGTCATGTCGGTGGCACAGGAATGGCAGACCGTCGTGACCGGCGGCATCATCATCGCCGCCGTCTATGCCGACATGCTGCGCCGCCGCCGCGCGGCCAGCTGACCAACACCAACCGAAGGGCGACGAACGCCCCGCAGCCATCAACATCGACACCATGGGAGGATACCCGATGTTTACCAGACGCACCCTGCTTGCCGCCGCATCCGCCACCGCGCTGATGCTGTCTGCCAGCCTCGCCTCGGCGCAGGACAAGATCTACATTCCGCTGATTTCCAAAGGCTTTCAGCATCAGTTCTGGCAGGCCGTGAAGGCAGGCGCCGACAAGGCCGCCGCAGAATTCGGTGTCGAAGTCACGTTCGAGGGCCCCGATACCGAGGCTCAGGTCGACAAGCAGATGGATATGCTCTCGGCCGCTCTGGCCAAAAAGCCTGCCGCCTTGGGCTTTGCCGCGCTCGACAGTCAGGCCGCAACCCCCTTGCTGCGTCAGGCGCAAGAGGCGGGCATCCCCGTCATCGCCTTTGACTCCGGCGTCGACAGCGATATTCCGGCAACCACCGTCACCACCAACAACCTTGCCGCCGCCGCAATGGCCGCCGACAAGATGGCCGAACTGATCGGGGGTGCGGGCAAGGTGGCGCTGGTGGTCCACGACCAGACCTCGCGCACCGGGATCGACCGCCGCGATGGCTTTGTGAACCGGGTGGCAGAGGCCTATCCTGATATCGAAATCGTCGATATCCAGTATGGCGGCGGCGATCAGCTGATGTCGACCGAGATCACCAAGGCCATGCTGACCGCGCATCCCGACATGAAGGGGATCTTTGGCGCAAATGAAGGCTCGGCTTTGGGCGTGATCAACGCGGTGCGCGAAACCAATACCCAAGGGCTGATCGTGATCGGCTACGACTCGGGCGCGGCACAAAAGGCCGCGATCAAGGAAGGTCTGATGGCCGGTGCGATCACCCAAAGCCCGGTCGGCATGGGTTACGAAACGGTCAAGGCCGCGATTGCCGCGACCAAGGGCGAAACCTTGCCAAAGACCATCGACTCGGGCTTTGCATGGTATGACGCCAGCAACATGGACGCGCCGGAAATCGCCGCCGTGCTCTACGACTGATCCCTGACCACAGGGAAAGACCGGGTGGCTCCGCCGTGCGCGGGGCCACCCAATTCTGTAAGGAAGAGAATATGGATCTGGGGCTGAAAGACAAAATCGTGGTCGTCACCGGCGGTGGCTCCGGCATTGGGGCCGCGATCAGCATGACGCTGGCCGAAGAGGGCGCGATCCCGGTGATCTACGCCCGCCGCGCGCCGGATGATGGCTTTCTGGCCGCCCTTACCGCGAAATCACCCCGTGCGGGCTGGATCAAGGCCGATCTGTCGCTGGATGAGGACTGCCGCCGCGCGGTGGCGCAGACGCATGAACGCTGGGGGCAGGTTTACGGTCTGGTCAACAATGCCGGGGCCAATGATGGCGTGGGCTTAGACGCCGGGCCAGAGGCGTTCCGCGCCTCGCTGAACCAGAACCTGATCCACTATTATACGCTTGTGCATCTGCTGATGGCGGATCTGAAAGCACTGAAGGGCGCGATTGTGAACATCAGCTCCAAAACCGCTGTCACCGGACAGGGCGGCACCTCTGCCTATGTCGCGGCCAAGGCGGCGCAACTGGGGTTGACCCGCGAATGGGCCGCAGCCCTTGCCGGTGATGGCGTGCGCGTCAATGCCGTGATCCCGGCCGAGGTGATGACCCCGCTCTATCGTCGCTGGCTCGACTCGATGGATGACCCCGAGGCGCAACTGGCCGAGATCACCGCCCGCATTCCACTGGGCCAACGCATGACTTTGGATACCGAAATGGCCGCAACCACCGTGTTTGCGCTGTCGGAACGGTCTGCCCATACCACCGGACAGTGGCTGTTTGTCGATGGGGGCTATACCCACCTTGACCGCGCCCTCTCTACCCTTGCTCCAACGACCTGAGGCCCCTATGCCGATCAGCATCCGTCTGAACCCCGATGACAATGTCGATATCGCCCTGACCGATCTTTTGCCGGGGGCCGAGGCGCTTGGGGTGACCATCACCACGCCCGTCGCGCGCGGGCACAAGATCGCCAACCGCGCGATTCCCACTGGCGAAAACATCCGCCGCTATGGCCAGATCATCGGGGCCGCGACGCAGGATATTCCTGCGGGCGCGCATGCGCATGTCCACAACATCGCCATGTCCGACCACGCGCAGGATTATGCCTTTGCCGCCGAGGCAAGGCCGCTGCCCCCGGCCAATGAAACCCGCACCTTCATGGGCTTTCGCCGCCCCGACGGCAAGGCCGGCACCCGCAACTACCTTGGCGTGCTGACCTCGGTGAACTGCTCCGGCTCGGTCGCCCGTTTCATCGCCGAGGAGGCCGAGAAATCCGACTGGTTCAAGGCGCTTGGCAATGTCGATGGCATCGTGCCGATCGCCCATGCCTCCGGCTGCGGCATGTCCGGGTCGGATGAGGGCTATGCCACCCTGATGCGCACGTTGCAGGGCTATGCGCAGAACCCGAATTTTGGCGGCATCCTGCTGGTGGGGTTGGGCTGCGAAGTCCTCCAGATTCCTGATCTGGTGGGCAAAGGCCGGATGCGCGCCGACAACAACTTCCGCCACATGACCATCCAGCAGATGGGCGGCACCCGCAAAACTGTCGAACGCGGGGTCGAGGCGCTGCGCGAGATGGCGGATATTGCGAACGCCTACACCCGCGAGCCGATTCCGGTGTCGGAACTGGTGATCGGCATGCAATGCGGTGGCTCGGATGGCTATTCCGGCATCACCGCCAACCCGGCGCTTGGCGTGGCCTCGGACCTGCTGGTGCAGCATGGCGGTACCACGGTTCTGTCGGAAACCTCGGAAATCTACGGGGCTGAACACCTGCTGACCCGCCGCGCCGTCAGCGTCGAGGTCGGCGAAAAGCTGATCGAGCGTATCCGCTGGTGGGAGGATTACACCGCCCGCAACAAGGGCGAGATGAACAACAACCCCAGCCCCGGCAACAAGCGTGGCGGGCTGACCACCATTCTGGAAAAATCCCTCGGCGCCGTCGCCAAGGGCGGCACCGCGCCGATGGAAGATGTGTACCTGTTCGCCGAACCGATCACCAAAAAGGGCTTCGTCTTCATGGACAGCCCCGGCTATGACCCGTGCTCTGTCACCGGCCAGATCGCATCCGGGGCCAACCTGATCGTGTTCACCACCGGGCGCGGTTCGGTTTCGGGCTACAAACCTGTGCCCTGCATCAAGGTCGCCACCAACTCCGAGATGTTCCGGCACATGGAAGAAGACATGGACCTGAACACCGGCGACATCATCGACGGTGGGGTCACGCTGGCCGACAAGGGCCGCGAGATGTTCGAGCTGTTCCTCCGCGTCGCCAGCGGCGAGGTCACCAAATCCGAAGCTCTTGGCTTTGGCGGCGCGGAATTCGTGCCTTGGCAGATCGGCGCGGTGATGTGACAGTGCTGTCGGCACGACAGCGCCAGCGATACGACGGGTAAAAGACAGGGAATTTCATGGGACGGCTGAACGGAAAAACCGCATTGGTCACGGCAGCGGGGCAGGGCATTGGCCGCGCCTCGGCGCTTGCCATGGCGCGCGAAGGCGCCAAGGTCATCGCGACCGATATCAACGCGGATGCACTGGCCACGCTGGCGGGGCAAGGTATTGAAACCCGCGTGCTGAACGTGCGCGATCCCGCTGCCATCGCCGCCATTGCCGCCGAGATTGGCCGGGTCGATGTGCTGTTCAACTGCGCGGGCTTTGTCGCAAACGGTAGCATTCTGGACAGCGACGAGGATCAGTGGGCATTCAGCTTTGATCTGAACGTGACCGCCGCCTATCGCATGTGCCGCGCCTTCCTGCCCGCCATGATCGACGGCGGCGGCGGCTCGATCATCAACATGGCCTCGGTCGCGTCGTCGGTCATCGCGGTGCCCAACCGCTTTGTCTATTCCAGCACAAAGGCCGCCGTGATCGGCATGACCAAAAGCATCGCCGCCGATTTCATCACCAAGGGCATCCGCTGCAATGCGGTCTGCCCCGGCACGGTCGACACCCCGTCGCTGCAAGAGCGCATGGCCGCAACAGGCGACTATGAGGCCGGGCGCAAGGCCTTTCTCGCACGCCAGCCTTCGGGCAAACTCGCACAGGCCGAAGATATCGCGGCCCTTGTTCTCTTCCTCGCCTCTGACGAATCGGCTTTCGTCACCGGCACAGCCAATGTCATCGACGGCGGCTGGTCGAATACCTGAAAGGATCTGATATGAAACTTCTCCGTCATGGCGCTCCCGGCGCTGAACGTCCCGGTCTGCTGCATGTCGATGGCACCATCCGCGACCTGACCGGCATCGTGCCCGATATTGCGGGCGCCGTGCTGTCTGATGTCGGCCTGTCCGCCCTGCGCGGCATCGACGTGGGCAGCCTGCCGGTCGTCTCTGCCGACGCCCGCCTTGGCCCCTGCGTCGCAGGCACCGGCAAATTCATCTGCATCGGCCTGAACTACGCCGACCACGCCGCCGAATCCGGCATGCCGGTCCCGCCAGAGCCGGTGATCTTCATGAAGGCCACCAGCGCCATCGTCGGCCCGAATGACCCGATCGTCATCCCCCGCACCTCCGAGAAAACCGATTGGGAGGTGGAACTGGCTGTCATCATCGGGACGAAGGCGAAGTATGTCTCGGAGGCTGACGCGCTGAACCACGTTGCTGGTTACGCCGTGACCAATGATGTCAGCGAGCGCGCGTTTCAGACCGAACGCGCGGGTCAGTGGACCAAGGGCAAAAGCTGCGACAACTTTGGCCAGCTCGGCCCCTGGCTGGTGACCCGCGACGAAGTTGCCGACCCGCAGAACCTGTCAATGTGGCTGACGGTCAATGGCCAGACCGTGCAGGACGGTTCCACCAAGACCATGGTCTACAGCGTGGCCCATGTGGTCAGCTACCTGTCGCAGTTCATGACCCTGCACCCCGGCGATGTGATCTCGACCGGCACGCCGCCCGGCGTGGGTATGGGGCAGAAACCACCGCGCTATCTGAAGGCCGGCGATGTGGTGGAACTGGGGATCGAGGGGCTGGGCCAGCAGCGCCAGGATGTCATCGCCGACACCTGAACCGGGAGACCACGGATGGACCTGATCGACACCCACCAGCACCTGATCCTGCGGGATCAGCTGGGCTATGGCTGGACCAGCGCCATTCCCGCGCTGGCTGATCGCGATTTCAGCCCGGCCGATTATGCCGCGCGGACGGCGGGCAAAGGGGTGATCGGCAGTCTGTTCATGGAAACCGGCGTCGATGACGCGGATTACAAGACCGAGGCCCGCATCATTGCGGGCCTTGTCGGCCCAGCTGTTGCGGGTTCGGGCGGTTTGTTGGGGCAGGTTGCCTCGTGCCGCCCCGAACATGACGCGGCCTTTGAGGCGTGGCTCGACGAATGCGAAACGCTCCACGTCAAAGGCTTCCGCCGTATTCTGCATGTGATGGAGGATGGCCTGTCACAATCCGCCACCTTCCGCGCCAACCTGCGCAAGATCGGGCGGCGGGGCCTGCCGTTTGATCTGTGCGTTCTGGCGCGCCAGCATGATCTGGCCGAAGCGCTGATCAAAACCCATGACGACCAGATCTTTGTGCTCGATCATTGCGGCAATCCCGACATTGCCGCCGGGGCGTTTGCCCCATGGGCCGCCAGCCTGCGCCGTCTGGCGGATTTCCCCAATCTCTACGCCAAACTGTCCGGCATCACCGCCAATTGCGCGCCAGGCACGGTCAGCGCAGCGCTGTTGCGCCCCTATGTCGCGCATCTGATTGATTGTTTCGGACCAGACCGCATCCTCTGGGGCGGCGACTGGCCGGTGGTGAATATCCACAGCACGCTGCCCGGTTGGATCGACCTTACCCGCGATCTGCTTGGCGATCTGTCACCGGATGAACAGCGCGCCATCGGTGTGGATACCGCGCGACTGGTCTACCGGCTGTAGGCCCCCCGCGCGTCAGCCCTGCGCGCCGCGCAGATGACCGGTAATCGCCGTGACAATCGCCTCCAGCGGCTGATCAATCGGCACGGCAAAAGCCTCATCCGGCCCCGGCACCTCCAGCGCGGCAAACTGGCTGTCCAGCAGCGACAGCGGCATGTAATGCCCGCGGCGTTGTGCCATCCGACCGGCGATCAGATCGCGTGATCCGTCAAGGTAGACAAAGCTGACCTTGCCCGCTGCGCCTGCCCGGATACGGTCGCGATACACCCGTTTGAGCGCCGAACACCCGATCAGAACCGGCGCCTGATCCGCCAGCGCCTGCGCCACAAGGTCCAGCCAGGGCCAGCGGTCGGCATCGGTCAGCGGCGTGCCGGCGCGCATCTTTGCGACATTCGCCGCCGGGTGCAGATCGTCACCGTCGAGATAGGGAATGCCCAGCACGGCTGACACCCCTTCGCCGACCGAGGATTTGCCGCAGCCCGCGACGCCCATGATGATGACACGCAGGCTCATAGCGACGCCGTGATCCCGCCATCGACATACAGGATATGTCCGTTGACGAAACTGGCGGCATCCGAGGCCAGAAAGATGCACGCGCCCTGCAATTCCTCGACCCGGCCCCAGCGCCCGGCCGGGGTGCGTTTTTCCAGCCAGTCGGTAAAGGCGGGGTCTGCCACCAGCGCCGCATTCAGCGGCGTGTCGAAATAGCCCGGCGCGATGGCATTGCAGTTCAGCCCATGGCGCGCCCAATCCGTCGCCATGCCCTTGGTCAGATTGCCAACCGCGCCCTTGGTGGCAGTGTAGGGCGCAATCGACGGCCGGGCGAGGGCGGTCTGAACGCTGGCGATATTGATGATGCGGCCCCGCCTGCGCGCGATCATGTGGCGCGCAACAGCCTGTCCGACATGAAACACCGACGCGATGTTGGTCTGCAACAGCCGTTCGAACGCCTCGGCGGGGAACTCTTCCAGCGGGGCGCGGTGCTGCATCCCGGCATTGTTCACCAAAATGTCGATGGCGCCATGGCTGGCCTCGAACCCGTCCACCGCCGCGCGCACCGCGTCATGGTCGGTCGCGTCAAATGCCAGCCTCTGCGCGCCCGGTATCTGTGCCGCAGCTGCGGCCAGCCGGTCCGCATCACGGCCGTTCAGCACCACCTGCGCCCCAGCGTCCGACAGTCCCTGCGCCAGAGCAAAACCGATGCCCTGCGATGATCCGGTAATCAACGCGCGCCGACGACTCAGGTCAAAAAGCTGCAATCCCATGTCCGCCTCCCTGCCGGGCCCTGTGCAAAGACCCTCGACCATCGCTTTGTGTTTCGTTTATGTTAACGCTAACGCACCCGTGTCAAGCATCGGAACCCCTTTGGCTGCCCCGATGCCCGGCGCGACTGTGCCTGATCTGCGCCGACAGGAGGACAACCGGCTCTTTAATCCCACGCGTCGCGTGGTCTATACCCGGGATATCGACCTCTACCCTGATACCGAACTGCAAAGGACCCCCTCATCATGACCGCAACACATACCGGCCTGATCGGCCTTGGCACGATGGGTGCCGCGTTGGCGCTGAACATCGCAGAAAAGGGCTTCCCGATCGCGGTATGGAACCGGACAGCCTCGGTCACGCAGCAGTTTCACGCCGATGCGGGCGATCTTGCGCAGCATATCACGCCGGTCGAAACGCTCGCCGGTCTGGTGCAGGCCATCACCCCGCCGCGTGCCATCATCCTGATGGTGCCCGCAGGGCAGGCGGTGGATGATCAGCTTGCCGCGCTTACGCCGCTGCTCGGGCCGGAGGATCTGGTGATCGACGCGGGCAATGCCAACTTCCGCGACACCAACCGTCGCGATGCGGCAGACCTGCCGTTCCGCTTCATGGGCATCGGCGTGTCGGGCGGCGAAGAGGGCGCGCGCCATGGCCCCGCCATCATGGCTGGTGGGCCGGATGTGGCCTGGGCGCAGATGAAACCGCTGTTGCAAGCCATCGCTGCGCGGGCCGAAGACGACACGCCCTGCGCCGACCATATGGGGCCATCGGGGGCCGGGCATTTCGTCAAAGCGGTGCACAACGGCATCGAATATGCCGATATGCAGATGATTTCGGAAGTTTACGGCGTGATGCGCGATGGCATGGGCCTGTCTGCCGCCGCAATTGCCCCGGTGTTCGACCGCTGGAACAAGGGGCCGCTGCAATCCTACCTGATCGAGATTTCAGCTCAGGTCGCCGCAGCGACGGACCCGGTTGCGGGTGGCCCGATGCTCGACATGATCGTCGATGCCGCTGGTCAAAAAGGGACCGGGCGCTGGACCGCCGTTGAGGCGCAGCATCTGGCCGCCCCGGTCCCGGTGATCGAGGCTGCGGTGATGGCACGCAACGTATCGGCCCGGCGCGCCGAACGTGCCGCAGGTCAGGCCCGGTTTGGCGGGGCCGAGGCCAGGATCGACCTGCCGCTTGAGGATCTGGAACAGGCGATGATCGCGGGCAAGATCCTGTGCTATGCGCAGGGCTTTGCGATGATGACCGCCGCCGCCCGTGATTTTGACTGGGCGCTCGACATGCCCGCGATTGCGCGGGTCTGGCGCGCGGGCTGTATCATCCGCTCGTCGATGCTGAACGACATGGCGCAGGCGCTGGCCGAAGACCCCGCGCGCAACCTGATCCTCGCGCCGTTCTTTGCTGACCGGCTGGATGCCGGCCTGCCCGCCTTGCGCCGCGTGGTGGCCGAAGGCGCGTTGCAAGGCCTGCCCTTGCCCGCGCTGTCGGCGGGTCTGGCGTGGTTCGATCTGATGCGCCAGACGCGCGGCACCGCCAACATGATTCAGGGCCAGCGCGATTTCTTTGGCGCGCATGGCTTTGAGCGGCTGGATGGCAAAAAGGCGCCTCACGGCCCTTGGGGCAATCCGGCCTGAAGCTCCGATTTTGATCCGCCCGGCACCGGCCAAAGCCCGCTTTGGCCGGTCGCCCTGAACTGACCACAAGGATTTATTTCATGAAACCCGACCTTCTGGTGATGGCCCCGCCGCTGCCCGCTTGCCTTGACGATCTGGCCAGCCGCTACACCCTGCATCGCCATGACCTTGCCGATAACGAGGCACAGGTGGCGATGCTGGCCGATCTGGGGCCGCGCGTTCAGGCGGTGATCACCAACGGGCACACGCCGCTGACGGCCCAGATGATCGCGCAGATGCCTGCGTTGCAGATCGTGTCCTGCGGGTCGGCGGGCTATGACACCCTCGACGTGGCCGCGCTGACCGTGCGCGGCATTCCCCTGACCAACACATCGGACGCGCTGTCCGACGATGTGGCCGACACCGCGATGATGCTGACCCTGGCCGCGCAACGCGGGCTGGTAGCGGCGCATGCGCATGTCACCTCGGGCGACTGGGGCCGCGACGGGGCGTTCCCACTGCAATCCTCGCTGCGCGGCAAACGGCTGGGCATTGTCGGCATGGGCAAGATCGGTCAGGCGATCATCCCGAGGGCCGAGGCATCGGGGCTGCAGACGGCCTATTTCAGCCGCACCGAAAAGCCGGGGGTGAACCGCCCGTTTCAGCCCGACCTGACCGCATTGGCGACATGGGCCGATATCCTGATCGTCATCGTGGCGGGGGGCACGGGCACGATGAACCTGATCGATGCGCCCGTTCTGCGCGCGCTTGGCCCGCAGGGCACGCTGGTCAATGTCAGCCGGGGCTCGGTGGTGGATGAACCGGCGCTGATCGAAGCGTTGCGGGCGGGGGAACTGGGCCATGCCGCGCTGGATGTGTTCTGGAACGAACCCAACCCCGACCCGGCACTGACCGCGCTGCCCAACGTGACCCTCTACCCGCACCACGCCAGCGGCACGCGCGAGACGCGCGCGGCGATGTCCCAGCTGGCCGTCGCCAATCTGGACGCGCATTTCAACGGTCAGCCGCTGTTGTCGCGGGTGAACTGAGCCGCGCTACAGCGGCACCTGCCCGACGATCTGATCAATCAGCCGGTTCAGGGCAGGTGTGCGCGCCTGCCCCCGCCGGGTCAGCAACCCATAAGACCCCACGTCGATCTGCAAGGGCGAGTCCAGCGTGGCATAGCCGCCGTCAGGTCCGGCAAACACGTCGGTCACCGCCCGGGCCAGCGGGGCAATGGCATTGGTCTGCCGCACCATGGTCAGCGTCAGCAGAAATGACGCCGTGGTCAGGCTTTGCCGGGGGGCGGGCATTTCATTCTCGCGGAACGCCTGTGCCATCGCCATGCCAAGCGGTGAGGTGTCGGCGGGCATCACCCAGTCAAACCGCATCAGATCTGCCAGCACCAGATCGCGCTTGCCCGCCAGCGGATGATTCTGCCGCACCAGCAGCGCCACCGGCTCGGTATCCAGCGGCAGGGTCGCGAACTCTTCATGGTCGCGCGGTTCGGTTGGCCGCCCCAGCACCAGATCCAGCCGCCCCGCCCGCAACTCCTGACACAGCAGCGCCGAGGGGGCGACGGTCACATCGGCGGTGATGTTGGGATGCGTCAGACGCAGCGTGCGCAACGCGGGCAGCATCAGCCCCAACGCAGGCGCGGTCACTGACCCCAGCCGCAGATGGCCCGAGTCGCCCGAAGCCAGACCCGAAACCTCGACCGTCGCCTCCTGCAACTCGGTCAGAATGCGCCGCGCCCGTCTGGCCAGCGCCTCGCCCACCACGGTCAAGGCGATTCCCCGCCCGCTGCGTTCGTGAATGGGCTGGCCCAGAATATCTTCGATCTCGACAATCAGGCGCGAGGCGGTGGGTTGCGACACCCCGATCAGATCCGCCGCTGCCGTGATCCGCCGGGTTTCGGCCAGATGCGCCAGCAACCGCAGGTGGGTCATCTTCAGATGGTGCAGGGCCAGCGCCATGAGCATCAATCCATATCAATAATGAAGTACATGCTTCATGCAATCTCATTTGACGCTGATGTATTGCCGAGTCAATGTCCCGCGTGATCGCGGTCTCTGTGTGCAAAGCGCCTGAGAACGGACAAACCGCCGCGACAGTGCCGTGTTTCACGGCAAATGGGAGGAGAAAGACATGCAATTCACAAAACGCGCTGTGCTCAAGCTGGCGGTCGCCGCCACGCTTCTGGGCAGCCCCGTCTTTGCCCAGGACAAGGGCACTGTCGGCATTTCGATGCCAACCAAATCGTCGGCCCGCTGGATCTCGGACGGTGAGTCGATGGTGAAACAGTTCACCGAAGCCGGCTACGGCACCGATCTGCAATATGCCGAAGATGACATTCCGAACCAGCTGAACCAGATCGAGAACATGATCACCAAAGGGGTCAAGGTTCTGGTCATCGCTGCCATCGACGGCACCACGCTGTCGAACGCGCTGGAAAACGCGGCGGCGTCGGGCATCAAGGTCATCGCCTATGACCGTCTGATCCGCGAAAGCGGCGATGTCAGCTATTACGCCACCTTTGACAACTTCAAGGTTGGCGTGCAGCAGGCGGAAAGCCTTGTTGCGGGTCTGAATGAGCGCTTCCCCGATGTGAAACCGCATAACGTCGAATTGTTCGGCGGCTCGCCCGACGACAACAACGCGTTCTTCTTCTACAACGGTGCGATGTCGGTCCTGCAGCCGCTGATCGACTCCGGCGATATCGCTGTGCCATCGGGTCAGATGGGCATGGATGTGGTCGGCACCCTGCGTTGGGATGGCGCTGTGGCGCAGTCGCGCATGGATAACCTGTTGTCGGCCAACTACGGCGACAAGGTTCTGCACGGCGCGCTGTCGCCTTATGACGGGCTGTCGATCGGCATTCTGTCGTCGCTCAAGGGCGTGGGCTATGGCTCGGGTGATCTGGCGATGCCGATCGTGACCGGCCAGGATGCCGAAGTGCCGTCGGTCAAGTCGATGATCGCAGGCGAGCAGTATTCCACCGTGTTCAAGGACACCCGCGAACTGGCCCGTGTCACGGTTGGTATGGTCGAGGCGCTGCTGACCGGGTCCGAGCCGGAAATCAACGACACCGAGACCTATGACAACGGTGTCAAAGTCGTGCCGTCCTACCTGCTGGAGCCGGTTTCGGTCGATGCGTCGAACTACGAAGAGATCCTCGTGGGTTCGGGCTACTACACCGCTGACCAGCTGAAATAATCGGCAAAGACTCCGGGCCTGTCTGCCACCGGCGGGCAGGCCCGGTTTCCTCGGGGAGGGGACGATGACAACGCTTCTGGAAATGCGCGGGATCAGCAAGCTGTTCCCCGGTGTGCGCGCGCTTGATCAGGTGAACCTGTCGGTCGAGGCCGGTGAGATCCACGCGATCTGCGGCGAAAACGGTGCCGGAAAATCCACGCTGATGAAGGTGCTGTCGGGTGTCTACCCGCATGGCAGCTATGACGGCGACATCGTTTACGACGGCGAGACGCTGGCGCTCAAGTCCATCGCCGACTCGGAATCGCGTGGCATCATCATCATCCATCAGGAATTGGCGCTGGTGCCGCTGCTGTCGATTGCCGAAAATCTGTTTCTGGGCAATGAGGTGGCAAAGGCGGGCGTGATCAACTGGCCGCTGGCGTTTCAGAAAACCACCGCGCTGTTGCAAAAGGTCGGGTTGAACGAAGCCCCCAGCACCATCGTCGGCAAGCTGGGTGTCGGCAAGCAACAACTGATCGAGATTGCCAAAGCAATTGCCAAGGACGTGCGGCTGCTGATCCTGGATGAGCCCACCGCCGCCTTACAGGAAAACGACAGCCAGAAACTGCTCGACCTGATGCTGGAGCTCAAGGCGCAGGGGGTGACGCAGATCATCATCAGCCACAAGCTGAACGAAATCGGCCGCGTCGCCGACCGCACCACCATCATCCGCGATGGCACCACGGTGTCGACCCTGAACCGCGACCAGATCACCGAAGACCGCATCATCCGCGACATGGTGGGCCGCGACATGGCGCACCGCTACCCCGACCGCACCCCGAACCCCGGCGAGATGCTGCTGGAGGTCAAGGACTGGAACGTCTTTCACCCCGACCAGAAAGACCGCCAGATGATCCGCAATGCGGGCTTTTCCGTGCGCAAGGGCGAGATTGTTGGCATCGCGGGGCTGATGGGGGCGGGGCGCACCGAGCTGGCGATGAGCCTGTTCGGGCGTAGTTACGGCCGCAACATCACCGGCAGCGTCACCATGGGCGGCAAGCCGGTGGATACCTCTACCGTGACCAAAGCGATTGACGCGGGTCTGGCTTACGTGACCGAAGACCGCAAGGCGCTTGGCCTGATCCTCGAAGAGCCGATCCTGCGCAACATCAGCCTTGCCAACCTTGCCGGCATCGCCCTGCGCGGCGTGCTGAACCCGCGACGTGAGGCGCAGGTGGCCGAAGACTACCGCCGCGCCATGAACATCCGCACCCCGAACGTGCAGCAAAAGGTGATGAACCTGTCGGGCGGCAACCAGCAAAAGGTGGTGCTGTCGAAGTGGCTGTTCACCGATCCGCAGGTGCTGATCCTCGATGAGCCGACCCGCGGCATCGACGTGGGTGCGAAATTTGAAATCTACAACATCATGAACCAGCTGGCCGCCGATGGCCGGGGGATCGTGATGATCAGCTCGGAAATGCCCGAGCTGCTGGGCATGTGCGACCGCATCTATGTGATGAACGAAGGCCGGATCGTGGGGGAACTCTCCCGCGCCGAGGCGTCGCAGGAACGCATCATGGCCATGATCCTGAATTCTGTTGGGAAGGCGGCTTAAATGTCGGAAAAATCTTATCTTGGCAGTCACCTGCGCGAGTACGGCATGATCATGGCGCTGGTCGCCATCGTGTTTTTCTTTACCGTGATCGTGCGCGCCTCTATCGACGTTGACTTTCTGTCGGCGCAGAACATCACCAACCTGTTCCTGCAGAACTCTTACGTCATCATCATGGCGCTGGGGATGCTGCTGGTCATCGTGGCCGGACATATCGACCTGTCTGTGGGCTCGGTGGTCGGCTTTACCGGCGCTGTGGCGGCGGTGCTGACGGTCAATCAGGGCTGGCCGGTCTGGGCGGTGATCCCGGCCTGTCTGGTGGTCGGCGGGCTGATCGGGGCGGCGCAGGGCTATTGGGTGGCCTATTGGAAAATCCCGTCCTTCATCGTCACGCTCGCGGGGATGTTGGTGTTTCGCGGCTCGACGCTCTGGCTGCTGAATGGCCAGAACATCGGCCCGTTCCCGCGCTCGTTTCAGTCGCTTTCGACCGGCTTTATCCCCGACATCTTTGGCGATGCCGATCAGGCGCTGTTCGGCATGGACCGGCTGAACGGCACCGCGCTGCTGATTGTGGTCGTGGCGGCCTGCATCGTGGTCTATCTTGGCCTGCGCAAACGCGCGCAGGATGCCAGCTTTGGCCTGACGCCCGAACCGGCCCCAGTGTTCTGGATCCGCAATGCCATCGTCTGTGGCGCGCTGATCTTTGTCGGCTACAAGCTGGCGATCTTTCGCGGCCTGCCCAATGTGGTGATGGTGCTGGCGGTGCTGACGGTGATCTACGCCTTCTTTACCGAACAGACCACCAGCGGCCGCCGCATCTACGCGCTTGGCGGCAATGAAAAAGCGGCCAAACTGTCGGGGATCAAGACCGAGCGGCTGGTGTTCTTCTGCTTTGTGAACATGGGCGTTCTGGCGGCTCTGGCCGGCATGATCGTGGCCGCGCGCCTGAACTCCTCGACCCCAAAGGCCGGGGGCGGGTTTGAACTCGACGTGATCGCCGCCGTCTTTATCGGCGGGGCCTCGATGACCGGCGGGTCGGGCAAGATCATCGGCGTCGTGGTCGGCGCGCTGATCATGGGGGTCATGAACAACGGCATGTCGATCCTGGGTATCGGCATCGACTATCAGCAGGTGATCAAGGGCCTTGTGCTTCTGGCCGCTGTCATCTTCGACGTTTACAACAAAAACAAATGAGGTCGCCCATGCTGCTGTCACAGATCAAGACGGACTCCGGCATCGCGGTCGTCGCCCGCGAAGGCTCCGAGGCTGCCATCGTTCAGGGGGCCGCCAGCACCTATTCTCTGGCGACCGAGGCGGCAAATTCCGGGCGCTCGCTGGCGCAGGTGATTGCGGCCCACGGTCTTGGCGCTGCGGTCGACCTGCTGCGCGCCGCGACCGAGGGGCGGCTGATCGCGCCGATCACCCATCCGGACCCGGCGCATCTGCATCTGACCGGCACCGGCCTGACCCATCTGGGCAGCGCCGCCACCCGCGACGCGATGCACACCAAGGCCAATGCCGACGATGCCACCGATTCAATGAAGATGTTCCGCATGGGGCTGGAGGGCGGCAAGCCCGCCACTGGCCCCGGCGTGCAGCCCGAATGGTTCTACAAGGGCAACGGCGTGCATCTGGTCGACCCCGGCGCGCCGCTCACCTCGCCCGGTTTCGCGCTGGATGGGGGCGAAGAGCCAGAGCTGGCGGGCATCTATGTGATTGCCGCCAATGGCACCCCCTGCCGCGTCGGCTGGGCCTTGGCGAACGAGTTTTCCGACCATGTGACCGAGCGGATCAACTATCTGTATCTGGCACATTCCAAGCTGCGTCAGGCGTCGATCGGCCCCGAAATCCTTGTGGGCGATCTGCCTGCCGATGTGCGCGGCACCAGCCGCATCCGCCGCGCAGGCCGCGTGATCTGGGAAAAGCCGTTCCTGTCGGGCGAGGCGAACATGTCGCACAGCTTTGCCAATCTGGAACACCACCACTTCAAATACGATCTGTTCCGTCAGCCCGGCGATCTGCATGTGCATATGTTCGGCACCGCCACGCTGTCCTTTGCCGATGGCATCCGGGCAGAGCCCGGCGATATCTTCGAGATCGAGGTGGCCGATTTTGGCCTGCCGCTGACCAACCCGCTTGCCGTTGCCGCCGATGCCGGGATGGCATCCGTTCAGATCCTGTGAGGAAGACATGACCTTTAAACCCGCCAAATGGCCCCGTCATCTTCGCTCGCAGGAATGGTTCGGCGGCACCGGCCGCGACCAGATCTATCACCGCGGCTGGATGAAAAATCAGGGCTTTCCGCATGACCTGTTCGATGGCCGCCCGGTCATCGGCATCCTGAACACCTGGTCCGAACTGACCCCGTGCAACGCCCACCTCAATGACCTTGCGCAACGGGTCAAGAACGGCATCTACGAGGCTGGTGGCTTTCCGGTCGAAGTGCCGGTGTTCTCGGCCTCTGAATCCGCCTTCCGCCCCACCGCGATGATGTTCCGCAACCTCGCCGCCATGGCGGTCGAAGAGGCGATGCGCGGTCAGCCGATGGATGGTTGCGTGCTGCTGGTCGGCTGCGACAAGACCACGCCCTCGCTGCTGATGGCCGCCGCCTCCACCGACCTGCCATCAATCGTGGTGACCGGCGGGCCGATGCTCAACGGCTATTACCGCAACGAACGGGTCGGCTCCGGCACCCACCTGTGGAAATTCTCCGAAGCGGTCAAGGCGGGCGAGATGACCCAGGAAGAGTTCGCCGAGGCCGAGGCGGGCATGTCCCGCTCCCCCGGCTCGTGCAACACCATGGGCACCGCCAGCACAATGGCCTCCATGGCCGAGGCGCTTGGCATGGCGCTGTCGGGCAATGCCGCGATCCCGGCGGTGGACTCCCGCCGCCGCGTCATGGCGCAGATGACCGGGCGGCGCATCGTGCAGATGGTCAAGGATGATCTCAAACCGTCCGACATCCTGAAGAAAGAGGCGTTCGAGAACGCCATCCGCACCAATGCCGCCATCGGCGGGTCCACCAACGCCGTGATCCACCTGCTGGCCATCGCGGGCCGGGTCGGCATTGACCTCAGCTTGGATGACTGGGACCGCTGCGGCCGCGACGTGCCGACCATCGTCAACCTGATGCCATCGGGTAAATACCTGATGGAGGAATTCTTCTACGCAGGCGGCCTGCCCGTCGTGATCAAGCGTCTGGGCGAAGCGGGGCTGTTGCACAAGGACGCGCTGACCGTTTCCGGGTCTTCGATGTGGGATCAGGTCAAGGATGTGCGCAACCACAACGAAGACGTGATCCTGCCCGCAGAAAAGGCGCTGACCCAGTCGGGCGGCGTGGTGGTGGTGCGCGGCAACCTCGCGCCGAAAGGAGCGGTGCTGAAGCCATCGGCTGCCAGCCCGCATCTGATGGTGCACCGGGGCCGCGCCGTGGTGTTCAACGACATCGACGACTACAAGGCCAAGATCAACGATCCGGAGCTGGATATCGACGAGACCTGCGTGATGGTGCTGAAGAACTGCGGGCCAAAGGGCTATCCCGGCATGGCCGAGGTCGGCAACATGGGCCTGCCGCCAAAGGTGCTGAAAAAGGGCATCACCGATATGGTCCGCATCTCTGATGCGCGCATGTCGGGCACCGCCTATGGCACCGTCGTCCTGCACACTTCACCCGAGGCTGCGGCAGGCGGGCCGCTGGCGGTGGTGCAGAACGGCGATTTCATCGAGCTTGATGTGCCGAACCGCCGCCTGCACCTCGACATTCCCGATGACGAACTCGCCGCCCGTCTGGCGGCGTGGCAGCCGACGCATGACCTATATCCGTCGGGCTACGGCTGGCTGCACCAGCGCCATGTCGAAGGTGCCGACACTGGGGCTGATCTCGACTTTCTCAAGGGCACGCGTGGCGCGCCGGTGGGCCGGGATTCGCACTGATGCCGCAACCGATGAAAATTGCCCTCGTTGGCATCGGCAAGATCGCGGTGGACCAGCACGTGCCGGCCATCGCAAACAGCCCTGATTGGCAGCTTGCCGCCACCGTCTCGCGCGCGGGCACGGTCGAGGGCGTCGAGGCTTTCACCGACATCGTCACGATGCTGGAGGCGCGGCCCGACATCACCACCGTGTCGCTGGCGATCCCGCCGGTGCCGCGCTTTGACTATGCACAGGCCGCGATCCGCGCCGGTCGGCATGTGATGCTGGAAAAGCCCCCCGGCGCCACGCTGGCGGAAATCCATGCGCTGCAAGTTCTTGCGCAAGCGCAGGGCGTCACACTCTATACCACGTGGCACAGCCGCATGGCCCATGCCGTGGCCCCGGCAAAGGCGTGGCTCGCCGGTAAAACCATCACCCGTGCCCATATCACATGGCGTGAGGATGTGCGCAAATGGCACCCCGGTCAGGACTGGGTGTTCGAGGCGGGCGGCATGGGTGTGTTTGATCCGGGTATCAATGCCCTGTCGATCCTGACCGAGATTCTGCCCGCGCCGGTGCATCTGCAAAGCGCCGACCTGGAATTTCCCGCCAACCGCCAGACCCCGATTGCCGCCCGGCTGCAATTTACCGGCAACATCACCGCTGATTTCGACTGGCGGCAGACCGGCCCGCAGACCTGGGACATGGAAATCGACACCACAGAGGGCCAGATGGCCTTGCGGATGGGCGGAAATGTGCTGGAAATCGACGGTCAGCCGGCGCAGGGTGAAAACACCATCATGGATGAGTACCCCGCCCTTTACGCCCGCATGGCTGAACTGGTCGCGAAAGGGCAGTCCGAGGTTGACCTTGCCCCCATGGTCCATGTTGCGGACGCGATGACCCTTGGCAAACGCGCACTCACAGACCATTTCCACTTCTGACCCCATTTTCTATCCTTGAATATCCCATGGCAGACCGGGGGTGTGAATCCCCCGGTCTGCCGCCAATGATCGGAGACTGACATGCTGACAGGTAAGCACCTAATCGCAGGCGACTGGATTGCAGGGGCGCAGACCTTTGCGTCCACCCCGGCCCATGGCCCCTCGCATGACTTTGGCGTCGGCACCCCCGCGCTGGTGGCACAGGCTGTTGAGGCCGCCGAGGCGGCGTTCCCGTCCTTTGCCGCCACCTCACGTGAAGACCGCGCCCGGTTTCTGGAGGCGATTGCCGAAGAAATCGACGCCCGTGGCGACGCCATCACCGAGATCGGCACGCAGGAAACCGGCCTGCCGGTCGCGCGCCTGCAAGGCGAGCGGGGCCGCACCACCGGCCAATTGCGCCTGTTTGCATCGCATATCCGCGCCGGGGACTACCTCGACCGCCGCCACGATGCGGCTTTGCCCGACCGTCAGCCGCTGCCGCGGCCTGACCTGCGGATGATGCAACGCCCGATCGGCCCGGTCGCGGTGTTTGGTGCCTCGAACTTCCCGCTGGCGTTCTCGGTCGCTGGCGGTGACACCGCCTCTGCGCTCGCGGCGGGGTGTCCGGTGGTGGTCAAGGGCCATTCTGCCCATCCCGGAACGGGTGAGATTGTGGCACAGGCCATTGATGCGGCGCGCAAAGCCTGCAACCTGCATCCCGGCGTGTTCAGTCTGGTGCAGGGCGGCAAGCGCGATGTGGGTGAAGCACTGGTCCAGCATCCGCTGATCCGCGCTGTCGGCTTCACCGGCTCGCTCGGCGGTGGCCGCGCGCTCTATGACCTGTGTGCCGCCCGTCCAGACCCGATCCCGTTCTTTGGTGAGCTGGGCAGCGTCAACCCGATGTTCCTGCTGCCCGCCGCCCTGTCGGCACGTGGCGAAGCGCTGGCCAAAGGTTGGGCGGGCAGCCTGACCATGGGTGCCGGCCAGTTCTGCACCAACCCCGGCATTGCCGTGGTGATCGACGGACCGGAGGCAGACGCTTTCGCCACCGCTGCGAAAGCCGCCCTCGAACCCGTTGCCGCGCAAACCATGCTGACCGATGGCATGGCCGAGGCTTACCGCACCGGCCGCGACCGGGTGGCCGCTGGCACCGGCGTCCGCAGCCTGCTGACCACGATGTGCGACGCCCGCGCCGCCACGCCGAACCTGTTCGAGGTGTCAGGCACTGACTGGCTGGCCGATCACATGCTGGCCGAAGAGGTGTTCGGCCCGCTCGGCCTGATCATCCGGGTGCGCGATGCGGCAGAGATGGAGACGATTGCCAGCAGCCTGCAGGGCCAGCTGACCTGCACCCTGCATCTGGATGACGCAGACACCGCTCTTGGTCAGACCCTGCTGCCGATCCTGGAGCGCAAGGCCGGGCGCATCCTTGCCAACGGCTTCCCGACCGGGGTCGAGGTGGCCGATGCGATGGTCCACGGCGGCCCGTATCCGGCCAGCACCAACTTTGGCGCAACCTCGGTCGGCACCTTGTCGATCCGCCGATGGCTGCGCCCGGTCTGCTACCAGAACCTGCCAGACGCCCTGCTGCCCGCAGATTTCCGCTGAAGGCTCTCGCGTTTGATCGGAGTCAAACGCGACAGGCCCTAGGCCGTGATCTCTTCAATATCAACGCTGTGGCTGCCGGATTGACGTCCGTCCAGCCGCAGCCTTCCCGTCACCGGGGCCACATCGTCGTAGTCGCGGCCAAAGCCCACGTCGATGTGGTCATTGCGGGCAAAACAGGCGTTGGTGGGGTCGTAATCGACCCAGCCCATTTCCTCGCCCGCCCAGGCCCGAACCCAGGCATGCATCGCATCCGCACCCACCAACCGGGCTTTGCCCGGCGGGGGCAGGGTGCGCAGATAGCCGCCCACATAGGCCCCCGGCACGCCCAGGGCGCGCAAGGCCCCGACCATGATCTGCGCGAAATCCTGACAGACCCCGCGCCCCTGCGCAAAGGCCTCTTCCGGCGTGGTGTCGACGCGGGTGGCCTTTGAGTCAAAGGTCATGTGATCATGCAGCGCCAGCCCCAATCCCTCGATCAACGCCCGCGCGGTCATGCCCTCCTGCACCTGCGCGCGGGCAAACCCGGCGATCAGCGCCGAATCCGGGATGCGCCGTGACGGATCGGTGAAATGATGCGGCGCGCGCGGCCCGACCGAGCGATGCGCCGCCAGTTCCGCCGCCAGCCCGCGCAACGGCGGCGACAGATCCAGCAAGGCGTCTTCCGCCGTGCGTTCGACGACCGAATGCATGGTCAGGTCCAGACTGACCAGACCCGGCGGCATCGCCGCTTCGATCACATGGGTGCCAAAGAAATCGTGGAACTCGCCCCGCTCGCCCACATCGGGCTGAAACGCATAGCCCGCCTCGCGCACGCTTTGCATGCCCGGAATGTCGGCAGGCAGAATGCGGAACAGCTGCCGTCCCGCCCCGGTCGGGCGGTTGAAATCATAGCGGATCGACTGGCGCACTGCATACAGGGTCACCGCAGATAGGCCTCGGTCAGCAGGTCCGAAATCCCGGCAAGCCTTTCGCGCAGCTCTTCCAGCCCTTTGGTTGTCAGCGAGCCCGGTGTCGCCGTCGCAATCTCGACCTGACAGCGCAGCATCGCGCGGCCCAGTTCAGACAGTTGCCCGTGCGTCGCGGCGCCCGGCAGCGCCTGCACCTGTTCGCTCAGCCCGTCGATCAGATGCCGCACCGAGCGCGGGTTCATCGGGTCCAGCGCCAGCAGTTCAATCACTGTCTCACGCGTAGAGCCGACGCTGAACCGGCGGCGATGGGTCAGCACAGAGTCGCCCAGCTCGATACACAGATCCAGCGCGCCGGCCGGAGCCTTGGCATCGGCAAAAGCCACCAAAAGCCCGGTCATGGCCGAAGCCCGCTCCAGCTGCCGCCCGATCGACAGAAAGCGCCAGCCGAAAAAGCGGTACATGTTTTCGTGCACCAGACCGGAAAACCCGGCCAGCTTGCGCAGCAGCGCCGACAGCGCGCGCGCGGCATCGTCGCCGGGAGCGACCTTGCCCGCCATCCGGCGCGCGCTCTTGTCCAGATCGTTCAGCGCTGACCAGCCATCCGGTGAAAAGCGGTCGCGGACCTGACCCGCCGTCGCCACCGCAGCGCCCAGCGTATCCAGCAGACCCGGCGACAGACCCACCGCGCCATCGACATCATAGCCCTTCAGCACCGCATCCATCTGCTTTTGCAGCGGCAAGGCCGCCCGCCCGCCCTCGGCCAGCCTTATGTGCCGCGCCCTGAGCAGACGGATGATGCCTTCGGTCCGTTCGACATAGCGGCCCAGCCAGTACAGGTTATCTGCCGCCCGCGCTGGCAGCGCGCCGGGGGTAGAGCGGCGGTATTGTGCATCAGTCGCCGTAACCATGCTGATGGCGGGCACCTCGTCCTTGCTGACGATCCAGACATCCGCAGCACTGCCACCACGTTGCATCGCCAGCGCCGTCGGGTCTGCCGAGGCGCCGATCCGGGCAAAGCCGCCCTGCATCACCTGCCAGCCAGAGGGTGTGCGTGCCAGAAACACCCGCAGGGTCATCGGGCGCGGCACGATCTTGCCGTCGATCAGGGCGGGCGTGGTTGACAGTGTGACCGCCTCTTGTGCCACCAGATCCGGGCCATCCGCCGCCAGCCGCTCTGCCAGTTCCTCTGGCGTCAGCGATGCCGCCACCGTGCTTTCGCCTTGTCGGTCAAACGGCAGGCCGGTGCCAAGCGCCGCCGACAGCACCAGCCGCCTGCGCGCCACCATGACCTGCGCCCGTTCGGGCAGACCGCCACACCACCAGGTCGCGATGTTGGGCATCGCCAAGGGAACCCCGGTCAGGTGCCGCGACAGTTTGGGCAAAAACGCCATCAGCGCCCGCGTCTCCAGCACCCCCGACCCCAGCGAGTTCACCATGGTCAGCCCGCCCTGCCGCAGCACAGCCACCATGCCCGGTGTGCCGATACGCGACGCGGGGTCCAGTTCCAGCGGGTCGGCATAGCTGCCATCCAGCCGCCGCCACAGCACATCCAGCGGGTAGAGGCCGGAAACGGTGCGCACCATCAGCCGGCCATCCGCGACTGTCAGATCCTCGCCCTGCACCAGACTGACACCCATATAGCGGGCAATCCACGCCTGCTCGAAATAGGTCTCGTTCAGCGGGCCGGGGGTCATGATCGCGACCCGGCCATCCCGCGCGCCACGCAAACCCAGAAGCGCGTCGCGGAAATCGCGGAAAAAGCTTGCCAGCCGATGCACATTCAGCCCGGCAAACACGTCGGAATAGGCCCGCGCTGTGGCCACCCGGTTTTCCAGTGCATAGCCCGCACCCGACGGCGCTTGTGTGCGGTCGGCCAGCACCCACCAGCGCCCGTCCGGCCCGCGCCCGATTTCGAACGCGACAAAATGCAGATAATGCCCCGATGCCGGGCGCACCCCCACCAGTGGCCGCAGCCACTCCGGGTTACCCGCCACCAGCGCGGCAGGCAGATGCCCCTCCGCCACCAGCCGGTTTTCGCCATAGAGATCGGCCATCACCGCTTCCAGCAGATCGGCGCGCTGGATCAGGGCAGGGGTCAGCTCGGCCCAGTCGGCCTCGTCGATCAGCACCGGAATATGGCTCAGCGGCCAGGGCCGCTCGATCGACTGGCCCGAGCCGTACTGCCGGTAAAACACCCCGGAATCGCGCAGATACTGGTCTGCCCGCCCCGTCGCCCGAGTCAGGTCTTCGTCCGACAGCGATTGCAGATGCGCCACCAGCGGTTGCCACAGCGGGCGCATAGTGCCCTCTGCCGACACCAGCTCGTCAGGCACGCCGGGCAGCGGGCGATAGGCCGACAAGCCGCGATCCCGCGGCTTGCCGGTGCTGGTCCGTGTCGCTTTGGGCGTCACCACATTTTCCATCGCCGGACTAGAGCCCGATGGGCCGTCTCAGGTCAAGCGTCAGCGGGAATTCCCGGTGCGGGCGCTCTGCCATCGGGCGGGCGTGGTGGCCGGGCCGGTGGCCATTCGGCTCGAACCGCGCCAGCCTGCGCGCCTCGGCCTCGTTGCCATTGACCGGGAAGGTGTCGTAATTCCGCCCGCCCGGATGGGCGACGTGATAGACACAGCCGCCCAGCGGCCGCCCCGACCAGGTGTCAAAAATGTCAAAGGTCAGCGGCGCATCGACCGGCAGCACCGGATGGATCGCCGAAGACGGCTGCCACGCCTTGTAGCGCAGCCCCGCCACCGCCTCACCCGCGCCAACGCCGGTCAGCGGCATCACCCGCCCGTTGCACAGCACCTGATAACGCGACGGATCGGCGGCGGTCAGCTTGACCTGCAACCGCTCGGTCGAGCTGTCGGTATAGCGCACTGTGCCGCCAATGGCCCCGGTTTCGCCCAGCACATGCCAGGGCTCCAGCGCCTGACGCAGTTCCAGATGAACGCCTTCATACTCCACCTCGCCGCAGAACGGGAACCGGAACTCCGCCTGCGCCTTGAACCAGTCTTCACTCAACGCAAAGCCGTGCTGCGCCAGATCGGCCAGCACGTCGCGGAAATCCTGCCAGACATGATGCGGCAGCATGAAGCGGTCGTGCAGGGCGGTGCCCCAGCGCGTCATCTCGCCTTTCGCCGGATTGGCCCAGAACCGCGCGATCAGCGCCCGGATCAGCAATTGCTGCGACAGGCTCATCCGCGCATCCGGCGGCATCTCGAAGCCACGGAACTCGACCAGACCCAAGCGCCCGGTGGGGCCATCGGGCGAATACAGCTTGTCGATGCAGATCTCGGCCCGGTGGGTGTTGCCGGTCACGTCGGTCAGCATGTTGCGCAGCAAACGGTCGACCAGCCAGGGCATCGGAGCCGCGCCTTCGCCGGGGGCGGGGATCTGCGCCAGCGCGATTTCCATCTCATACAGCGCATCATGCCGCGCCTCGTCCATGCGCGGGGCCTGCGACGTTGGCCCGATGAACAGGCCCGAGAACAGGTAAGACAGCGACGGATGCCGGTTCCAGTGCAGGATCAGACTGCGGAGCAGGTCTGGCCGCCGCAGGAACGGGCTGTCGTTCGGCGTGGCCCCGCCGACCACCACATGGTTGCCGCCGCCGGTGCCTGCGTGTTTGCCGTCAATCATGAACTTGTCCGCGCCAAGGCGGCACTGACGCGCCTCCTCATACACCGCCGAGGTGATGTCCACACACTCCTGCCAGTTCTGCGCCGGATGCACGTTCACCTCGATCACCCCCGGATCGGGGGCGACGCGGATCACGTTCAGCCGTGGGTCATGCGGCGGGGCATAGCCTTCGATATGCACCTGCAGCCCCAGCTTTTGCGCCGCCACTTCCGCCGCGCGCACCAGATCGAGGTAATCCTCGACCGACACCACCGGTGGCATGAACACGCAGAGCCGCCCGTCACGCGGTTCTACCGACAGGGCGGTGCGGATATGGCCATCCAGTTCCTTTTCGCCAGTGCCCTGTTCGATTTGGGCACCCTGCGCCCCGCCAGCGGTAAAGCTGGCCGAGGCTTGCGGGCGCTGTTCGGTCACATCGGGGCTGTTCGGCGTGGGCAGCGGCGCACGTTCCACCGTGGGATCAACCGGGTTGATGAAGGGGTATTGTGACGGCGGGAGCCAGGGCAGGCTTTCCAGCGGCAGACGGTAGCCCACCGGGCTGTCCCCGGGGACCAGGAACATATGCCCGCGCCGCAGCTTCCACTTCTCCGTCCGCCAGCGCCGGCCCGAGGCCTGCGATTGCCAGCTTTGCACCGGCAGCACAAAGCCCGACGGGTTGGTCAGTCCCCGGTTGAACACGGTCGCCAGACGGTGCCGTTCTTCGGGGTCTTTCAGTTTGGAATTCGCGGGCGTCACATTGTCGGGCAGGTTCGCCTCTTTGACCAGCCATTGCGCCGGATCTTCATAGGCGGGCATAATGCAATCCGCCTCCAGCGCCAGATCGTCGGCGATCTGCGCCAGCAGGCGCTGCGCGTCATCGGTCGTCACCCCGGTCTGCGCGCCCTCTTCGGCGATCAGCGCCGGGTCGGACCAGATCGGCTGGCCATCGGTGCGCCAATACAGCGAAAACGTCCAGCGCGGCAAGGTCTCACCCGGATACCACTTGCCCTGCCCGTAATGCAGAAACCCCCCCGGTGCAAAACGGTCGCGCAGGCGGCGGATCAGCTGATCCGCAAGCACGCGTTTGGTCGGGCCGACAGCGGCGGTGTTCCACTCCTCCGCCTCAAAATCATCAATCGACACAAAGGTCGGCTCGCCGCCCATGGTCAGCCGCACATCGCCCGCGTCAAGCGCCGCATCCACCTTGTGCCCCAGCGCGTTCAGCTCATCCCAGGCGTCATCGCTGAACGGTTTGGTGATGCGCGGATGCTCGGCCACACGGGCCACGGTCATGTCAAAGGCGAAATCGACCTCGGCATAGCTCGCCATGCCCGAAATCGGCGCGGCGTTGCGGTAATGCGGCGTGGCGGCCAGCGGAATATGGCTTTCCCCCGCCAACAGCCCGCTGGTCGGGTCCAGCCCGACCCAGCCTGCGCCCGGCAGATACACTTCGCACCAGGCATGCAGATCGGTGAAATCCACCTCGGTCCCCGACGGGCCATCCAGCGCCTTCAGATCCGGTTTCAGCTGGATCAGATAGCCCGACACAAACCGCGCCGCAAACCCCAGATGCCGCAGCGCCTGCACCAGCAGCCAGCTGGAATCGCGACATGACCCGCTCAGCACGCCAAGCGTTTCCTCGGGCGTCTGCACCCCCGGCTCCATGCGGATGGTATAGCGCAGGGTGTTTGCCACCATCGCGTTCAGGTTGACCACGAAATCAACGCTGCGTACCCGGTCCTTGGGCACCGTATCGAGAAACTGTTGCAACAGCGGCCCGGCCGGTTCCTTGCGGCGGTAAATCTCCAGATCGTCGGTCAGATCCGCCGGATACTCGAACGGCCAGGTTTCTGCCGCTTCTTCGACAAAGAAATCGAACGGGTTGTAGATCGCCATATCGGCAACCAGATCGACCTCGATCTTGAACTCGCGCACCGGTTCGGGAAACACGAAACGCGCCATCCAGTTGCCGAACGGGTCTTGCTGATGGTTCACGAAATGCCCGCCCGGACTGACCTTGAGCGAATGCGAGATCACCCGCGTCCGACTGTGCGGGGCAGGGCGCAGGCGGATCACCTGCGGTCCCAGCGTGACCGGACGGTCATATTTGTAGTGTGTCAGATGGTGAATCGCGGCCTTGATCGACATTCGGTTACTTCTCGTAAGGTCTTGCCCTGAATAGCAGCAGGCGGGGTATGCGTATGGATATAGGTCTTTATGGCACGTCTGCCGCTCGGGTGTCGCACAAAACCCGCCCAATCCGCGAAAGACTGCGCAAATTCCGGGCAAGGCGGAAACGGGACCGGCGCGTTGACTTGTTTCCTCGTCATCAACGATCCTCTGAAATTCCCCGGATAGAACGCATCATTGCCGCGATCCTGCCCGAATTCGCGGTCAATAACGGCTGAGAAACCCATATAGCTGCCAGCTGGGGAACAAAATGGACCGACTTACTGAGATGGAAGCCTTTGCCATGGTCGTGGACCAGGGCGGCTTTACCGATGCGGCGAAAAAGATGGGGATATCGAAATCCGCCGTCTCGAAGCACGTCTCGGCGCTGGAGGCGCGTCTGGGGGCGCGCCTTTTGAACCGCACCACCCGCCGCGTCTCGCCGACCGAGATCGGGCTGGCCTATTACGACCGCGCCCGCCGCGTGCTGAACGACGCGGGCGAAGCGGATGCGCTGGTGACCTCGATGCAATCGGCGCCCTCGGGCCTGCTGCGGATCTCGGTGGCTACCGATTTCGGGGTGAACCTTCTGTCGCCCATTCTGGGCGATTTCCTGCTCGAATATCCCGACATCACCGTCAACATGGTGCTGAACAACCGCTATGTAGAGCTGATCAGTGAAGGCTTCGACATGGCGGTCCGCGTGGGTGAGCTGGAAGACAGCAGCTTGCGCGCCCGCAAACTGACCGACACCACCAAGCGCATGATTGCCTCGCCCAGCTATTTCCAGCGCTACGGCCGCCCGATAAAAATCGACGATCTGAACGAGCACAAGCTGTTGCACTATTCCAATCAGGCCAATGGCAATGTGTGGAAAATCACCGCGCCGTCGGGCGAAAAGCGTCAGGTCCGCACCGCAGGCTGGCTGACGGTCAATGACGGACAATCCCTGCTCAATGCAGCGATTTCCGGCCTTGGTATCGCCTATCTCCCCAGCTTTCTTTATGCCGAAGCCATGAAAGACGGTCTGGTCGAAGAGGCGTTGCCGGGTCTGCCGACCGAAGTTCTGGGCATCTATGCCGTCTACCCGCCGGGCCGCTTTACCCAGCCCAAGGTGCGCGCCTTTATCGACTTTCTGGCCCGCCGCTATTCAGACAAAGGCCCGGACAAGTGGTAAGCCGCTGATCCGCAACACGATTTTGCCAGCGCTTCCTCAAGGCGTAAACTGGGTCGAGGTCACCATGACCTCGACCCGTCTGTTTTTCTCGCGCCCCGCGTCGTTCAGGTTGCTGGCGCGCGGCGACAGATAGCCCACGCCCTGCGCCTCGACCTGCGCCGCCGGAATGGCTTCGGTACGGATCAGATACTGCCGTACCGCATCGGCCCGTTTGCGTGACAGCGCAATATTGCCCTCCAGCCCGCCCGAGGCGTCTGTATGCCCGACCAGTGCCACGGTCAGCGCCGGGTTCTGCCGCAGCCATGTCGCCAATGCGGTCAGCGACCCGTACGTCCCCTCAGCCAGAGCGGATGAGCCCGAGGCAAAGACCAGATCCTCCAGTGCCACCGCCCCGCCTGACAGCAGCCGCGCGCCCAGATCCGCGGCCGGAGCCGTGGCACCATCGTCTGGCAGCACCGGCAGCGGCAAGGCGGCCAATGGGTTGGCAGGGGCGGTCATCGTGGACCCGCTCAGCAACGGCACCGCATTCCTTGCGCCGCCAACGTGGATCATTTGCACAAACCCCGCCGCCGCCGTCCGGCTGACGATCAGGCTCACCACCTCTGCGCCGCGTTCTGCGGCATAATAACGGAAATCGCCAAGATCGACATGCATCTCGGGCTCGGGCAAAATCACCGTGCCATAGCGGAAATCAAACCCGCCACAGGCGACGGCCTCGCATTCAAACACGGTCCTGAATCCATCCTCCTGCAGTTGCGCACGCAGCGGCATCAACAGCTCCAGCGTCGTCGCTCCGGGGGCGTCGATCCGCCATGCAGTCTGCTGCAACACCCCTTCCACCATGCGGGTGGGCAGGACCCCGTTGGCAAAACCACCGATGGGCAAGGCATATGAACTCAGGGTTTCCGTCTTGCCCTCGCTCGGCACGGCAGGAAACGGCATGTCAAGCGTCAGGGCTTGCGCCAGCCCTGCGGGTGCGACCAGCCACAGCGCGAGCGCTGCAAAAAGGGTTGTTCCGCTCCGTTTCACCTGCCGTGCGCCTCTTCGGGCTTATCGCTGCCGATAATGATACTGTCCCACAACCCCCATCCCAAGGGAAGCATAGAGGTTGCGCGCCGCCGTGTTCGCCACCGTCACCACCAAAGACAGCGTGTCGGCCCCGTTCTCTTGCGCCCAGGCCCCCGCCGCCCGCAAAATATTGTGCGCGGAACCCTGCCGACGGGCCGGGGGCCGCACCTCCAGCGCGTGCAGCATCGCGACACCCTGATGGATCGCCACAAAAGCCACGCCGGTCGGCTGGTCCTGTGCCCGCCCCAGAATGGCACATTTTGGGGTGCAGGCCCGCTGCATCACCGCCACCCGCGCTGCGCCGATCCCACCTTCGGCCCAGATCTCACTACAGATCGCCAGCGGCGGCCAATGGGCAAAAGCCGCCATCGGCGGGGCAGGCGGATCGGCCAGCGCTGACGCTGGTGCGACATAGGCCACCACCGGATCCACCACCCGGTAGCCGCGCGATTGCAGCGCCTGATCCAGCAGATCGTCCCCCTGCCGGATCAGAAACAGCGGCCCCTGATCCAGCGCGGCCATGGCCGCCTCGGCCTGCGGGATGTCCTCGTCGCGCCACTCCGGTCCGGCAGTCGCGGCGCTGACCCGTTTGCCGCCGCCTTGCCCGTCACGGATACACCAAGGCCCGACCGCAAAGGCCCGCGCCGGGGGCCAGGTCCGCTCCATCACCTCGGCCAGAGTGTCCGGCGTCATCCGAACAGCGCCGCCAGCCGGGTCATTGCCCGGCCGATCTGCCCGGCATCGGTGCCCCGGATCACCAGATTGGTGCCATGCGCGCCGTTCTGGATGAACGGATACGACCCCATGCTCAGATCAGGAAACTCCGCCGCCAGTGCGCCAAACGGCCCCGCCACCTCGCCCTCGCCCCGGTTGACCCGCAGGGATTGGCTCAGCAACGGCTCCCCCCCGGTCAGGGATGGTAGCACACTGGCGACCATCGCCTGAAAGATATTCGGCACCCCCGCCATCACATGCACATTGCCAAGGCTGAACCCCGGCGCAGTGCTGACCGGGTTGTCGATCAGCACTGCGCCATCCGGGATCCGCGCCATCCGCTTGCGTGCGTCGTTGAACTCCAGCCCCGAACGGTCGTAATGCGCCGCAAGCAGTGCCATCGCATCGGCCCGGTGCGTGATCCCCACCTCAAAAGCCGCCGCAATCGCATCGGCAGTGATGTCATCATGCGTCGGCCCGATGCCGCCGCTGGTGAAAACATGATCATACTGCGCCCGCAGCGCATTGACTGCCGCGATGATCACCGCATGCTCATCGGCGACCACCCGCACCTCCATCAGCCGGATGCCATGCCGGGTCAGCTCGCCCGCCAGATAATACATGTTCGAATCGCGCGTCCGCCCCGACAGGATTTCATCGCCGATCACCAGCATCGCTGCAGTTGGATTTGCCATCGCCGCTTTCCTTTTGTTAACCCTGACCGGGTATAGACCGCGCCTGCACGGTTTCAATCCATGGTCTGCGGTCTTGTGCCCCTCTGGTCAAGCCGTGCCGATTTGCCTATTCAGGCAAAAGACAAAGGATATCGGACATGAACGACACGCGCGGGCGCATCACAAAAGACGGAATCCGGATCTATGAACCGGCTGATTTTGCCGGCATGCGCGCGGCCGGGCGGGTCGCGGCCGAGATTCTGGACGCGGTGGCGGCTCTGGTCCAGCCGGGGGCGACCACGGCCGAGATTGACGATTTTATCCGCGAAGACATCGAACGGCGCGGCGTCACATCGGCCACCATCGGCTACAAGGGCTATCAGCACGCATCCTGCATTTCGGTCAACCATGTGGTCTGCCACGGCATTCCGGGGGCCAAAGTGCTGGCGGATGGCGATATCCTCAACATCGACGTCACGGTGATCGTCGATGGCTGGTTTGGCGACACCAGCCGGATGTATGTGGCCGGAAATCTGCCGCGCAAGGCTGAGCGCCTGATTGACGTGACCCACGAAGGGCTGATGCGCGGCGTCGCAGCGGTGATGCCGGGCAACACCTTTGGCGACATCGGCCATGCGATTCAGGCCTATGTCGAGGCGAACCGCATGTCGGTGGTGCGCGATTTCTGCGGCCACGGTCTGGGCCGCGTCTTCCATGCGCCGCCCAACGTGCTGCACTACGGCCGCCCGGGTGGCGGCGCAGTGCTGGAGGAGGGGATGTTCTTTACCATCGAGCCGATGGTCAATCTGGGCCGCCCCGAGACCAAGGTTCTGGCCGATGACTGGACGGCGGTGACCCGCGACAAATCCCTCTCGGCGCAGTTCGAACATTCGGTCGGGGTCACCGCAACGGGGTGTGAGATATTTACCCTCTCCCCCGCGAACCGCTTTCACCCGACCAGCTGAAGGCCCCCACCCGGGAGCCAGCTGACCCGATCGCCAAGCAATCCGAGCGCCGTCTGATCTGCTCCACCGCACCGAAGTGCGAAGGGGCAGACGTGCAAGCCGGAAGACCGCGGCGCACAGGCCAGAGACCCAGAGCAAAGCGAACAGCCAGCGCATCACCACCCCCTAATTCACCACGAAATCCGCATGCAAGGCGCCCGCTGCCTTTATGCTCTTCAGAATGTCGATCATGTCATGCGGCGCGACACCCAGCGCATTCAGCCCGGCCACCAGTTCCGACAGGGAAGTCCCGCCTGACACCTCCGCCAGCCCGGTGCCGGGGTCGCGGTTTATATTGGCATTGGTCCGCGGCACCACCATGGTTTCGCCTTCGGCAAAGGGGTTGGGCTGCACCACCATCGGGGCTTCCTCGACGCGCAGGGTCAGGTTGCCCTGCGCCACAGCAACCCGGCTGATCCGCACATCCTGACCGATCACAATTGTACCAGAGCGTTGGTCGACCACCACCCGCGCCCGAGTTTCGGGTGCGATGGTCAGGTTCTCGATCCGCCCGATCACATGTGCGGGCGAGCGCATGCCTGCGGCCCCGACATTCAGCTCTACCGTGCCGGAATCAAGCATCATTGCAATCCTCTTGCCAAATTCCCGGTTCAGAACCGTCTCAATCCGGGAGGCAGTGGTGAAATCGGGGCTGCGCAGCGCCAGCCGCACCGACTGCAGCGTGGTGAAGTCAAAGTCTATCTCCCGCTCCACCCGCGCGCCGGAGGGGATCACCCCCGCTGTCGGGACACCCTGCACCACCCGCGCCGCCTCTCCCTCGGCCGAGATGCCGCCGGCAATGATCGTGCCCTGCGCCACCGCATAGATTTGACCATCGGCGCCGTTGAGCGGGGTCATCACCAACGTTCCCCCCAGCAGGCTTTTTGAATCGCCGATGGCCGAGACCGTCACGTCAATGCGCCCGCCCGCGCGGGCAAAGGGCGGCAGACTGGCGGTCACAAAGACCGCCGCCACATTCTTGGGGCGATACGCCTCTCCGGCGACATTCACGCCCAGCCGTTCCAGCAGGTTCGACATGATTTCTTCGGTAAAAGGGGCGTTGCGGATGCCGTCGCCGGTGCCATTCAGCCCGACGACAAGCCCGTACCCCACCAGATCATTGCCGCGCACGCCGTCAAATTCGACCAGATCTTTCAGCCGCACCTCATCAGCCAGAGCCGGTCCACAGCACCACACGAACAGCAGCACCACCAACTGGCGGATCATCGCAGGAAATCCGTCAGCGACAGCCGCGACAACCGTGCCGTGATGGCAAATACCGTCTCCAGATTGGTCTGTACCGCCTCCATCTCCATCGCCAGCCGCTCCGGATCGCTGCGGATCATATCGGCCTGAGCCATTTCGTGTGCCAGCAGGTCCGTTGCGTTGCGGCTTTGCGCCGCCTCGATCCGTCCTTCGCTGATCCCCAGTCGCGCCGAAAGATTGGTAAGCGCGTCCTGCCCGGCCATCAGCGCCTCGGCCGACAGACGGGCCAGCGCCTTGCCCTCGCTGACCGGCAAGGGCGAGGTGATGTCGCTGATCAGCGCGGCTGCGGTCAGGCCTTTCAGCGTGGCGCGCAAGGCCGGATCTTCGGCGGTCACCCCCAGCCAGACCCGGTCGGTTGCCGATACAGCCACATTCTCCAGCGGTACCCCGCCCTGATACGCAACGGCCCGGTAGCCTGCGGGGGCGTCAAACCAGGCGGAAATGCGGGTCATCGCCTCCTGCGCCGTGGTTGCGCCAACAAGTTCTGTGCGCAGCGCGGCCATCAAAGGCTCTGCCCCGATCACAGCCGGGCTGTGGACCGCCTGCCCGGAAAACAGCGACCTGCCCCCCACCGAGGTGTTCAATGTGGCCAGCACCGAATCCAGCCGGCTACGCGCATCTACCCCGGTCAGCGCGATCTGATCCGTCAGATCCAGCTGAGAAGCGGTAAGCAGCGGGGTGACCAGTGATTGGGTCGCGCCAGCGATTGCGGCAAGTGCCGATTGCGTGGCGGCGGCCTGGGTCGCCGCCTCCCGTGCGCCGGATTGAAAGCCGGTGGTGACAGAACGGGCGCGCGACACCGATGTCAGCTGCGACAGATCACCAGAAAGTGCGGCGCCGATGTCTGCCACCCGACCCGAGCTCAGCTCCTGTGTGATCCTGCCCACCTCGCCTTTGAGACGGGAGGTCTGCGCTTTCAGCAGAAACGATTGGGCCAGATCGCCCAGGGAAACCAAAGTCATGTTACATTCCCAGCAGAATTTGGATCATGTCATCCGCGGTCTGAAAAACCTTGGCGTTCGCGGCATAGGCCTGTTCAATCAACAGCAGGTTCTGCATTTCCTCGTCAGTATCGACGCCGGCGCGCAACAGCTCTGCCCGCAGGGCATCGCTGCGCGCTGCCGCAAAAGCCGTGCCAGCCTCAGCCCCCAGCCGCCGGACCGATTGGGCCGAGGCGATTTCCGAGGCAAAGCCGGACAGGCTGCGGGCACCCGGCGACAGCCCGCCGGAGGCCTGCAGGCGGACCGCGCTCAGCGACCCGGCAAGCGCCGTCAGCCGTTCGGAAAATCCGCCTGGCCCGGCCACAGCCGCGCCCAGACCGTCGCGCAGCCGCCACAGCGCTCCCCCCGCCTCAGGCACCACCAGAACGTTCAGCTGAATGCGCCCCGCCAATCCCACCTCGTCCAGCGGATCAAGGGCCATTCCCTGATCGGTGAACAGACCCGGTGCGCCGGGTGCGCGGGTCGGGTCGACGGCGGGGGCCGAGACACGCTCGATCAGGTCGCGCGCGAGCGCATCCAGATTGGCCTGTGCTTCAGGTACCAGCGCATCGCGCAGTTCGAACAGCGCCGATAACCGCCCCTCGCCCAGACGCCCGCCCGCAGGCGCGGTGCTGAGCGGCTGGCCGTTGACCGTCAGGCCAGACAGGCTGCCGGCCGCCAGCGACATATCGGGCGTGATCAGCCCGGTCGGGGTGAAGCCGAACTGAACCGGCCGCCCCTCCAGCAGGCTGGTGCCGCCCGCGGTGTACAGCGCGATCTGATCATGTTCGCGCGCAATCTCGCGCACCGGGATGATCGCCGCAATCGAGTCGACCATCTGCTGACGCTGGTCCATCAGCGCGGTCGCATCGCGCCCGGTCGAGGCAAAGGCCCGGATCCTGGTGTTCAGCTCTGCCACCCCCGTCAGGGCATCGTTGAGCAGCCTTGCGTCACCCGCAATTTTCGTATCCGCAGCCTGTCGTTCCGTCTGAATCAGGGTAGAGATTTCTCCCATACTCTGGGTCAGACTGCGCGCTGCATCGACGACGGTGGCAAGACGGGCATCCGCTTCGGGCCGGGCGGCCGCCTCGATCACCGTCCGTTCGAATGTGGCGATCCGGGCAGACAGGGACCCGGCCTGATCGGCGGTGCCCAGTGCCGTTTCCATCCGCGCCAGAAAATCAGAGGTTGTGGCGCGGCCGCCTTGACTGGCCGAAGCCAGCCGCAGATCCTGCAGCAGCAGGGTGTCGATCTGGCGGGTGACGCCGGTGACGGCGACACCCACACCGGTCTTGCCCAGACTGCGGGCGGACAGCTGCAGCTCGCGCCGCGCATAGCCTTCGGTCAGGGCGTTCGACACGTTGGAGGCCGTAACCTCGGCCATCCGTGATGCGGCGCTGAGACCGGAAAAGGCCGAAGACAGCGCGGAGGAGATGCTCATGATTCAGACCTCAGCGTTTGATATTTGTGGTTTCCTGCAACATCTCGTCGACCGTCTGGATCACCTTGGCGTTTGAAGAATAGGCTCGCTGCGTGGTGATCAGCGCGGTCAGTTCCGCTGCGACATCGGTGGCTGACACTTCGCGGGAAAAGCCTGCCACGCTGCCGGTCGGCCCGTCGCCTGCGTTCCACAAGAAGAATGCGCCCGACTGCGGCGAGACCTGAAAGGTCTGGTTGTTCATCGGGGTCAAGCCGTTGAGATTGGGCACATCAACCAGCGGGATCTGAAAGATCCTGCGGACGAAACCGGTGTCGTAGGTGGCCAGAATATAGCCGTTTTCATCAACCTCCACCCCGGTCAGACTGCCGACAGGCGACCCGTCCTTGGTGATACCGGTCGGGACGAAAGTGTCGGCCAGCTGGGTCAGCCCGCCCGGCTCGCCCGGCCTGCCGATGGACAAGGTGATCGGGCCGCCGGCAACGGTCAGGGCCACGTTGCCATTGGCCGCGTTATAAGCCCCGCCCGAAACGGTTGTAACGGTGGCCAATGTCCCGCCCGCGCCCCGCGTCTCGTCGAATTCCAGCGTGTATTCCCCCACCACCGCCCCGGCGGATGCGCTGTCGCGGATCACCATTGTCCAGGTGTTGGACGCCGCCGTTGCCGGGGCCACCGGCACGGTCGGGGCAAAGGTGATGTCAAGTTTTTCTGCGGTGCCAAGGTTGCTGTAATACTCAACGGGCAGCGGAATGGGGGCCCCGGCTGCGCCGACATTGGTGTCGGTCGCAGGCAGGTTGACGCCCAGACTGACCATTGTGGTCGGGTCGGCTGCGGTCTGATTGGCGTTGATGATGACCGGTTGCAGCCCGGCCATCGAATCGCGCGGAAACGTCGGGATTTCGCCGCGGATATTCGCAGGCCAGCCCAGCAGCACCAGCCCGGATTCAGTGCGCACGACCCCCGATTCATCCATACGGAATGATCCGGTCGTGGTCATGATCATTGGCTGCGTGCCCATCGCACCCTCGCCCATGCGGACCGACGGCATGACCGGCAGCATGCCGCGGCCTGAAACCGCCATATCCAGCGCGTTCGAGGTGCCGATAATGCCGCCGCGTTCGTCAATCAGCCGGTAGCTGGCAGCACGGACGCCGCCAGCCGAGTATTTTCCCGCGCCACGGGCGTTGCTTATCACCATGCTTTCAAAATCGGCTGCGGCCCGTTTGTAGCCGTAAGTCGAAGAGTTTGCGATGTTGTCGGAGATGGTGGAAAGCTTGGTCGCATTCGCGTTCAAGCCCGCCACACCCGCATTCAACGAGGAAGAAATAGTCATCAATGCCGCCTTTCTACAGGTCGATGCCTCTATGTGCTCCGACCCTGCAGCATTGCGATTAACAGCCCGCTAACATCGACAATTTGAGGAAACCGGCTAGCGGTCGCGGCGCAGCAACGTCACCTCCAGCCGGTTGTTGCGGATCACCGAAGGGTCCGGCGTCAGCGGCTTGCGGTCGGCAAAGCCGGTCACGCGGGCAAAACGGTTGTCCTGCACCCCATGGCTGCGCAACAGTTTGCGCCCCGCCTGTGCGCGGTCCGCCGACAGGGGCCAGACCGGATTATCCTGCATCATCAACGGATAACTGCGCACATATCCGCCAATCGCCAGGTCATTTCGCGTGGCCAGCAGCACATCGGCCAGCACCTCTGACAGTTCGCGCAGGGTCTTGGTCGGGATGGCTGTTTCAGCCTCGAACAGTTGCGCCTGCTCCAGATCGAACAGCTCGATCACCAGCCCCTCGTCGGACACGCGGGTCACGACATGGCGCAGCAGGCGTTCCATCGTCATGCTTTCACCACTGCGTGCCAGCAGCGATTTCTGCACCTCGGCCAGCCGTTCCTCTTCGGCCTGGCGGGCGGCGGCTTCGGTTTGAGAATCACCGCGCGCCTGCCGGTCTGCCGTTGGTTTGACCGCAGCCGCCCCGGTGCCGTTCTGGGCCAGCGTGTTTTCGGTCATGACGGAATCGCCGCCAAAGGCCCCATCGCCGCCGCCCGAAACCCGGTTGATCGGGATCGTCGGACTGAAATAATCCGAAATCCCCTTGCGCTGTTTTTCCGTCGTCGCGTTCAGCAGCCACATCAGCATGAAGAAGGCCATCATGGCCGTCACGAAATCCGCATAGGCAACCTTCCACGCCCCACCGTGGTGGCCGCCGCCCTGGATTATCTTCTTCCGCTTGATGATGACTGGCGCGGCATTTGCTTGCCCTGCCATCACACACCCATGTTTCACACCCATCCCCGGTTTACACGGACGCGGTAAACCGGGGCTTAAAGACTGGTGTTTTAGGGGTTTTCAGGGACGGGGTGCCGCGGCAGCCCGACTGCTCTTGCCCGGCGCGCGTTACTCCGCCGAAGACTGGGCCCACAGGTTGATGTCTTCTTCGGTTGCCACCCGGTCGATGTCGGCCAGTTCTGCGGCCGTGAACTCCAGATTGCCGATGGCGCCGACGCAATCGACCACCTGTTCCGGCTTTGACGCACCGATCAGCGCGGTGGTGATCTTGCCCTCGCGCAGCACCCAGGCAATCGCCATCTGCGCCAGTGTCTGGCCCCGTGCCTGCGCAATGGCATCCAGCGCCTGCACGCTTTCGATGGCGCGCGGCGTGATCATGCCGGGGCGCAGGCTTTTGCCCTGCGTGGCGCGGCTGCCCTCGGGGATGCCGCGCAGATATTTTTTCGTCAAGATCCCTTGCGCCAAGGGGGTAAAGGCAATGGACCCGATGCCCAATTCGCCCAGCGTGTCCCGCAATCCATCCGTTTCTACCCAGCGGTTCAACAGGTTATAGCTTGGCTGGTGGATGACACACGGCGTTCCCAGTGATTTCAGAATCGCTGCAGCTTCGCGGGTTTTCGCGCTGGAATAGCTGGAGATGCCGACATACAGCGCCCGGCCAGAGCGCACGATATGGTCCAGCGCGCCCATGGTTTCTTCCAGTGGCGTGTCGGGATCAAAGCGGTGGGAATAGAATATATCCACGTAATCCAGCCCCATCCGCTTCAGGCTCTGGTCGCAAGACGCGATCAGGTTTTTCCGGCTGCCCCATTCGCCGTAAGGCCCCTGCCACATCAGATACCCGGCCTTGGAGCTGATGATCAGCTCGTCGCGGTGCCCGGCAAAATCGGTACGCAAAATCTCGCCAAAGGCCTCTTCGGCGCTGCCGGGGGGAGGGCCGTAGTTGTTGGCCAGATCAAAATGCGTGATGCCATGGTCGAACGCGGTGCGGCAGATGTCGCGTTTGGTCTGATGCGGCGTATCGTGGCCAAAATTGTGCCAAAGCCCAAGGCTGATCGCGGGCAGTTTCAGCCCCGACGCCCCGCAGCGGCGATAGGTCATGCGGGAATAGCGGTCGGGATGGGGGGTATAAGTCATGGAAAATCCTCCTGTTGGCGCTATCTTTTCACCGGAAAACGGGTTGTGCAAGGTGAACCCAAACCGGCACATGCACGTTGCACAGGGGCAGACAACGGGCATAGATGGGCACATGAAGCAGCGGCTACTGACAACCTACGATTTCGTTTCGGCTGTCTGGGGCCGGATAAATGACGGGCATTTCGGCCTGATTGCGGCTGGCGTGGCGTTTTATGCCATGTTTGCGGTGTTTCCCGGCCTTGCCGCCAGTGTTGCGATCTGGGGCCTGATGGCTGACCCCATGGTGATCGAGGAATACCTTGATGTGGGCGAACAGTTCCTGCCCACCGATGCAGCACTCCTGATCCATGATCAGGTGATGGGCCTGTTGGCCACGCCGCGCGCCACGCTGGGGTGGGCCACCTTTGTCTCGCTGATGATCGCGCTTTATTCGGCGCGCGCCGGGGTTTCGGCGCTGATCACGGGGCTGGATGTGGTCAACCGCGCCACGCCGCGTGGCTGGATCTGGGGCTGGGTGGTTGATATCGCGCTGACGCTGGCGTTGATTCTGGCGATCATTGTCGGGCTTGCCACCATCGTTGTGGTGCCGCTTGTGCTGAAATTCATCGACTTTGGCCCGGCAGAGGAATGGTTTCTGAGTATCCTGCCTTGGGTTGCGATGTTTGTGCTGGTGCTCAGCTGTCTGTCGATCCTGTATCACTTCGGCCCCAACCTGCCCTCGGGCAACGGGCGGCCATGGGTCTCTGCCGGTGTGCTGGTGGCGGCAGTGACATGGTCGGCGGTCAGCTTTGCCTTTTCCGCCTATCTGGCGAATTTCGACAGCTATAACCGGATTTATGGCTCTATTGGCGCGGTGGTGGCGCTGTTGATGTGGCTGTATCTGGGCGTGCTGGCGGTGTTGCTGGGTGGTGCGGTGAATGCCGAACTGACCGCGCCGCGCGACAAGACCCCTCCGTTGGCCAAAGACCCGATCACCAACGCCCCCACGGTCACGGACTGAGTGTTGTGGTCTGGTTGGCCTGAACCGCTGTCCACTCCGTCACCCGCCCGTCGGGCCAGATCACCCGCACTTCGGCCTGTTCTGCTGTCCCAAGCCCGAAATGCTGCGGCCCCCAGATGCCGCTGACATGGCCGCCGCCCGAGGTGATCTCGTGCCGTTGCAGATGATCGCCGGTCCGCACCTCGACCCAAGCCCCGATCCCGGTCGGGTTCGGCCCCGGCTGTGACAGTGCCACGCCCAGCCAGTTGCCCACCGGCCCGGAGTTGCGCCAGACCTGCAAAGGTGCGTTTCGGTTGACCACCACCAGATCAAGCGCGCCGTCGCCGTTCAGATCGACCACTGCGCCGCCCCTTGCGGCATGCGTGCTGGCGACGCCCGCCTCGTCTGCCGCCTCCACAAACACCCCATCGGCGCCCTGCAACAGCAGGTTGTTGGGGTCGGCCATGGCAAAATCCGGCATTTCCCAGACATTGCCCTTGGCCACAAACAGATCGGCCCGACCGTCGTTGTTCACATCGGCAAACTGCGCATGCCAGCCGGTAGACGGGCGCAGATCTTCGCCCATGAACGGGCGGTGCGCGGTGACACCTTTGGCCCAGGCCACATCGGTGTAATCGGGCAAGGCATCCGGGGCAGGGGTCACCAGCCGTTGCAGCTTGTTGTCCGCCATGCTGGTCAGGTAAAATTCCGGGTAGCCATCAGCATCCAGATCGGTGCTGGCAATCCCCATCCCCCAGATCCGCAGCCGTTTCCAGCCTTCGTCGGGCGTATACAGGCGCGGCGGCTGATCTGGCTCCAGATGCCACATCTGCTCCTGCCCGCCCTCGTAATACTCGCGGTCATTCGACACCCGCAGGGATTTGCGCCCCGAGCCATTCCAGTCGGTGAACAGCATCGACAGCGCGCAAAAGCTGGGTGTCAGGGGCAGGGGCGCGGCATATCCCGCCCCCGCAGGCCGGTGCAGCCAGTTGTCGGTGCAAGACCCCCAAGGGTAGGCCTCTTCGCGCTGGTTGATGTAATTGCCGATCGCCAGTGTCGGCAGGCTCTCCCCCGGCTCCCACATTGCGGCAAAGGCGGTGGACCACGCATCGCCACCGTCAAAGCCCCAATCCTCATTGGCGCGCTCGAAACGGCAGTCGCCCAGCCCGCGCATCACCACATTCTCCCCCACCCGCAGCAGCACCAGATCGGTGATCCCGTCGCTGTCGATGTCGATGGGGTAGGTGCCTGTCACCGCCTCGGTCTCGATCCCGCTCTCCACCGGGGCAAAGGCCAGTGCGCCGCCCGCCGTGCTTTGGTTCACGAACAAGGCTGCAGGCCCGGTGCCGCCCGACAGCGCCAGATCGGGCAAGGCATCGCCGTTGCAGTCAAACGCAGCCACCCCGCCGCCGACCATGTACTCCCACTCGCCGGTAAATTGGTGGCTCAGGCCCGAGGGAGTGGTTTCCTCGACAAACTGCGGCACGGTCTGCGCCGCAACCGGCGCGGCACACAGCACAAGGCCCAGCAGACGGATCATGCCCTTCATGCCAGCGTCCTCAACGCCACCGCATAGGCCCCGATGCAGCGCCCCTGCGTCAGCCCCTGCTCAATCGCCGCGCGGAAGTGTATTCCGCCATACAGCCGCGAAATCCCGGCCTCATTGGCGGCATCCCAGAAGCTGGCATAGGCCCGCCCGTCCAGCCCCTCACGCTCATGGGTGAAATCGTCATAGACGTAGCCGTCGCCGAATGCTGCTGTCAGAACGGTCGCCGCAGCCCCCGACACCGTGGAATGCCCCGAGGGATATTCCGGAAACGGCGGCGTGTTCAGCAGCGGTTTCCACGCGGGGTCGATCACCCGGTTGATATAGGTGACGGGGCGCAGCAGATTGTAGGTGGTCTTGGCCTGCCAGCAGCCGATGAACGCATCGGCCATCGCAACGCCCAACCGCGCCATCACATCGACGCTTGCCGCCAGCGGCAGCTGCCGCCGCGTGATCAGGTCATTGGCGACAAAAATCCAGTGCCCCGGCGGGGTGGACGACAGCATCGGGTCATCCGACCAGAACCGCGCGATCAGGTTCTGCTCCGGCGTCAGCGCTTTCGTCGCCGTATAAACCTCCATCGCCTCGGCATAAAACGCCGATGCGGGGTCTTCGCTGTACGCGGGTGGCGGGGGCAGGCTGCAGGTATTCCCCGCAGGCATCGCAAAGGGCCGAACAGTGCCCCAGTCGGGCAACAGCGGTGCCTGCTGCTGGCGCACCAGCGAGGTCGGCACCCAGGCCGCAGGGTCGGCGGGCGCGGCATAGCTTTCGGGAAAGCCCATGTTTCCGATCACCGCGCCGCCATCGCCATCGGCCCAGCCGCAGATATGCGTGGCAATCGCCAGCCCCAATGCACGGCTGCGCGCCGCCACATCTTCGGGCAAGCCCGCCGTCACCTGCTCATCCAGCTTGCGCCTCATCGTCGCCATCGCCCGCTGACCCGAAGGTCCGGTGTTGGCAAAGAAATGCGCGGTCCCCGCCGACAGCGCCGCCTGCAGCACCATTGCCGCATCATGCGCGCCATCGCCGGGGCGGGGCAGGGGAGCAAGCCCGTTCAACTGCCCCGCCAGCGAGGTCAGCGCCCCATCACAGGCCGCCACTGCCTCATACCCTGTCACCCCCAGATAGCCAAAGGCCCGCGCCGCAACCGGCGGCGAATAGGTCGCCGTATGCCGCACCAGTTGCAGGGTCAGCTTGGTCCAGTTGGTCAGAACCGGCACCGGGTCAGAGGCTGCCATCACCCGCCCCGGCATCAGGGCGGCGATTCCTGCCGCCGCCCCCAAGCCCAAAACCCTGCGCCGGTCCATCACAGCCTCCTCAGATGTACTTGTTCCACAAGTTCTCCAGCCGCTCCTGCCGGCCCGACACCGGCTCCGGCTCCAGCCCCTCGGCCTCGACCCGCGCCGCTGCCGCTTCCAGCCCGCCGGTCAGCATCGCCTGCGCGGTGGGGGTTTCCCACCCGGCATAGCGTGCGCGCCGGTTGGCCTCCATCTCGTCCGACTCCAGCATCGCAGCAGCGCATTTCAGCGCCCGCGCGCAAGTGTCCATGCCGCCGACATGGGCAAGGATCAGATCTTCCGGGTCCAGCGACTGCCGCCGGATCTTGGCGTCGAAATTGGTGCCGCCGGTGGTATAGCCGCCCGCGCGCAGGATTTCGTAGAAGGCCACCGCCTTTTCGGCATGATTGTTGGGGAACTGGTCAGTATCCCAGCCCGACTGGTAATCATTGCGGTTCATGTCGATCGACCCGAAGATCCCCAGCGCCGCCGCCATCCCGATCTCATGCTCGAACGAATGCCCGGCAAGGATCGCATGGCCCTGCTCGATATTGGTCTGAACCTCTTTCTCCAGCCCGAATTCCTTGAGGAACCCGTAGACCGTCGCCACATCATAATCATACTGATGCTTGCTCGGCTCCTGCGGCTTTGGCTCGATCAGGATCGCGCCCTTGAAGCCGATCTTGTGCTTGTACTCCACCACCTGTTGCAGGAACCGGCCCGCATGGTCGCGTTCGGCCTTCAGATCGGTATTCAGCAGCGTTTCATACCCTTCACGCCCGCCCCACAGCACATAGTTCTGGCCGCCGAGCTTCATCGTGGCGTCCATGTTCGCCTTCACCGTTGCGGCGGCATAGGCATAGACATCCGGGTCCGGGTTGGTGGCCGCCCCCGACATCCAGCGCCGGTTTGAGAACATGTTCGCCGTGCCCCACAACAGCTGGGTCTTGTGGTCGGCCTGCTTCTGGCCAAGGTAGTCGACCATCGCGTCCAGATTGCGTTTGCTCTCAGCAAACGTCGCGCCCTCGGGCCGGATATCGGCGTCGTGGAAGCAATAGAACGGCGCGCCCAGAATATCGAACATCTCGAACGCCACATCGGCCTTCAGCCGCGCCAGATCCATGCTGTCGCCAAACCAAGGCCGCTGCAGGGTCTGGCCGCCAAACGGGTCACCGCCCGGCCAGGCAAAGCTGTGCCAATAGGCCACGGCAAAGCGCAGGTGGTCTTCCATCCGCTTGCCCAGAATGATCTCATCCGGGTTGTAATGACGGAACGCGAATTCGCTGGTGGCATTCGGCCCCTGATAGGTGATCACGGGGATGTTCTTGAAAAAATCGGTCATGTCAGGCCCTTGATGGCAGATTGTGCAAGAAGATGGCGGGCATGGCCCGCGTCGAAGGCGTCTTTGAGCGCCGGATCGGGCTCGACGACGCGGGCAATGGCGGGCAGGGTGGCCACTTCGGCCCCCGCACCCGTGGCTGCCATCAGCGCCAGACGGGCGGCGCCAAAAGCACCGCCAAAATCACCGGCCACCGGCACCTGCACCGGGCAGTTCAGCGCGGTGGCAATGGCGCGCAGCCAGTAGTCGGACTTTGAGCCACCGCCCACCGCCAGCAGACTGTCCAGCCGTGTGCCAGTCGCGGCCAAGGCATCGCGGCAATCGCGGAACGCGAATGTCACGCCCTCCAGAATGGCCCGCGTCGCCGCCTGCCGGTCGGTCGCATGTTCCAGCCCGACAAACGCACCCCGGACCGAGGCAGAGTTCAGCGGCGTGCGCTCGCCGCCCAGATAGGGCAGGAACAGCGTCTTGCCGGGGGCCTGCAACGCCCCCAGATCGCCGGTCAGGCTGGCGGCATCGCTGCCGGTCAGCTGCGCAAACCAGTTCAGCGCATCGGTACAGGCCAGAATGACCCCCATCTGATGCCAGGTATTCGGCAGGGCGTGGCAAAACGTATGCACCGCCGTCGCCGGATCGGGCTGATAGCCGTCATTTGCTGCAAACAAGACGCCCGAGGTCCCCAGCGACACAAACGCCTCGCCTGCGCGCACCACGCCGACCCCAACGCCAGACGCGGCATTGTCGCCGCCGCCACCCGCAATGACCACGCCCGCAGGCAGACCCCAGCGCGCGGCCAGCCCGGTGCGCAGGGTGCCCGAAACCTCGGACCCCTCCACCAGCCTTGGCATATGATCGCGTGTCAGCCCGGTGGCGGTCAGCAGATCATCCGACCAGTCGCGCGCGCCGGTATCCAGCCATGCGGTGCCCGCCGCATCCGACATCTCGCCCACGTGATCGCCGGTCAGCCACAGCCGCAGGTAATCCTTGGGCAGCAGCACCTTTGCCACCTTGTCCCACAAGGCAGGCTCATGCGCCTGCACCCACATCAGTTTCGGCGCGGTAAAGCCGGGGAACACGATATTCCCGGTCAAGCGCCGGAACATCGGGTCGTCATCCAGTTCTGCCGCTTCCACATGGCTGCGGCTGTCGTTCCACAAGATGCAGGGCCGCAACACCTGATCCGACGCATCCAGCAGCGTGGCCCCGTGCATGTGGCCCGACAGCCCGATGCCCTTGACCGCGCCCAGACCATGCGCCGACAATGCATCCAGCACCGTTTCCGCCGCTGCAATCCAGGCGTTCGGTGATTGCTCACTCCACCCCTCATGCGGGCGCTGTACGGTCAGGGGGGCGGTGGCCTCGGCCACCACCTCCTGCATGTCAGACATCAGAATGCCCTTCAGCCCCGAGGTGCCCAGATCCAGCCCGATATACATCAATAGGCCTTTGCCGGTTTCTTGCCCATGATGATCATGCCCAGAATGTCATCATCGGTGACGTCCCCGACATTCACCGTGCCCACCCGCTGGCCGTTCTTCATCACCACCGCGCGGTCGCACAGATCCATCACCGCATGAATGTCATGCTCGATCAGGAAAATCCCCAGACCCTGCCGCTTCAGCTCCTGAATAAGCTCGGCCACCATCTGGGTTTCCTGTGGCCCAAGCGCCGCCGTGGGTTCGTCCATGATCAGGATCTTGGCGTTGAAATACACCGCCCGCGCAATCGCCACCGATTGCCGCTGCCCGCCCGACAGCGCCGACACCGGCACGTTGAACTTGCGGAAGTTGGGATTCAGCCGCGCCATGATCTTGCGCGTCTCCGCCTCCATCTGCGCGTCATCGACAAAGCCCGCCGCCGTCACCAGTTCGCGCCCCAGAAACAGGTTCGACGCCGCATCCAGATTGTCGGCCAGCGCGAGGGTCTGGTAAATCGTCTCGATGTTATAGTGCCGGGCATCGCGCGGATTGCTGATCTCGGCTTTTTCGCCGTTGATATAGATCTCGCCCGCATCCTTTTGATACGCGCCCGACAGGCACTTGATCAGCGTGGATTTCCCCGCACCGTTGTGGCCCAAAAGGCCCACAACCTCGCCCGGATGCAGGTCGATGCTGACGTGATCGACAGCCTTGATCCCGCCGAAGGAAATCGAGATGTCGCGCATCTCGACCAGCGGAGTTCCTGTGTTCGTGGTCATGTCTGCCTCCTCACTTCGTGCGGGCGCGGTAAAGGTTGTCAAGATAGACGGCGAGCACCAGCACCATGCCCACCACGATCCGCTGGATCGCGGCATCAAAGCCGATCAGCACCATCCCCGATTGCAGCGACTGCATCACCAGCGCGCCAAGGATGGCGCCATAGATCGTGCCCACGCCCCCGGCCAGCGAGGTGCCGCCGATCACCGCCGCCGCGATTACATAAAGCTCATCCAAAGTGCCCAGCGCGTTGGTGGCCGAGTTCAGTCGGGCCGAGGCGATCACCGCCGCAATCCCGGTCAGCGCACCCATCAGCGCAAAGATCTTCAGCGTCATCCAGCGGGTGTTGATCCCCGCCAGCGCCGCCGCCTCCGGGTTGCCACCGATGGCAAAGACATAGCGGCCAAACCGGGTGCGGGTCATCAGAATGGTCATCGCAATGCCAACAGCGATCATAATCAGCACCGGAATGGCAAACCCGTGCGAGACAAAGGCATCTTCCGGCAGCTCCAGACGGCGCAGAATACCAACCGGAAGCGGATAGGCGTTCATCAGCAAGACAGATCCGATGATGGCACCACAGCCGATGGCCCCCAGCGTCACCTCAGCCCACATCGGGCGCTTGGGGAATTCATGCTTCACCCGCTGCTTGCGCCCGTTGATCAGCATCCAGACCACGCCCACGCAAGCCAGCAGCCCGACAATCCAGCTGCCGGTCGCGCCCACATTGCCGCCCGGCCCGCCGCCCAGCAGCGCGAATGTGCTGTCCACCGGCGAAATCGTCTTGCCGCCATTGGCGATGAACGCCATCCCGCGCCAGACCATCAGCCCGCCCAATGTCACGATAAACGACGGAATGCCGCGATAGGCAATCAGCCAGCCGTGAAACGCCCCGATCAGCGCCCCAAGCGAGATACCGACCACACAGGTGATGATCCAGATCGACCAATGCCCCAGCCCCAGGATCTGCGGCAGCACATCGACCTGCAAAATCCCCATCGTCATGCCGGTCACCCCGATCAGCGAGCCGACCGACAGATCAATGTTGCGGGTGATGATGACCAGCACCATCCCCGTCGCCATGATCCCGATGCTCGATGTCTGCACCGACAGGTTCCACAGGTTGCGCGGGGTCAGAAACGCGCCATTGCCGTTCACAATGGTGCCGTACATGTGAAACCCGCCCCAGATCAGCAACAGGGCGGCCAGCATGCCCAGAAGCCGGGTGTCAATCTCGGTCGCGGTCAGAAAACGCTTTACCGGATTGCCGCCGACAGCCGTATGGCCGGGCGTCACGGGTGGGACAGAAAGGGGGGTATTGGTCATGGAATCGTCCAACGCTATGGGGGACAGGGACATCTATCGAACGCGGCACCGCATGGCCGCGCCATGGATCAGCCGCTGGGCCATGCCGGCCCGCAAGATGCCGGAAAACGAAAGTTGCGGCGCGGCAGCCCGATCAGCCGCCGCGCCGCATCAGGCCTTATTCGCAGCCAACCACACCGGCGACAGCGCCCTCACAGGCCGCTTCCTTGGTGATATGGCCCGCGTCAATGGCGACGTTCAGGTTTTCCTTGGTCAGCGGGGTCGGAGCCAGCAGGATTGCGTTCATCTCGATGCCTTTTTCGCCGCCCGAGAACTTGGTCGCGCCCTCGATCGAGTCCAAAGCGCCGCCGTCTGCCAGAGCCGAGGCGATTTCGCCCGCAGCCTTGCCCAGCTGACGCGCATCTTTCCACACCGAAACGGTCTGGGTGCCACGTGCCACGCGGTTGATCGCAGCATGGTCGCCGTCCTGGCCACCGACCGGAATGGTCAGGCCCTGCGCGCCCAATGCGGCCACAACACCACCGGCCATGCCGTCATTCTGGCTCAGAACCGCGTCAACGTCGTTGTTCGCCGAGGTCAGGATCTGCTCCATGTTCTTCTGGGCATTTTCCGGCTTCCACCCATCCGAGAACGCTTCGCCGACGATGGTGATGTCGCCCGCGTCAACCGCGGCCTGAATCACCGACATCATGCCTTGCAGCAGGAACCCGGCATTCGGATCGCCCGGATCGCCCTTGATGATGGCATAATTGCCGGTCGGGGCAGCCGCGAACACGTTTTCCGCGATGATCCGGCCCACACCCACGTTGTCAAACGTCAGATAGAACGTGCGGTCATCCTCGATCAGACGGTCGTAGCCGACAACTGGAATCCCCTCATTGGCAGCGGCTTCAATCGCCGGCCCGATGGCATCCTTGTCCCAGGCGTTGATGATCAGTGCGTCAACGCCCTGAGCGATCAAGGCCTCCACATCGGTCAGCTGCTTGGCCGAAGACGATTCCGCATCGGCAGACACATATTCATTGCCGGCGGCCTCAAGTGCAGCCTTTACGGCTGCTTCGTCGATCTTCCAGCGCTCTTCCTGAAAGCTGCCCCAAGACACGCCGATCTTCTTTCCCTCTGCCAGAGCGGCAGATGAAAACCCTGCCGCCGCGATCACGGCGAGCACGATTGCATTACGCATGTGTATCCTCCCTATGGATGCAGCCAGCGTATGGCTGGTTCGGCAGATTCGCCGAGACTGGCAAAAATTGCCCCGATTAAATTCAGTTGTCAAAATAAAAATTGTGATGAAATCTAAAGGAGAGTAAGAAACAGCCTGTTTCACGCTGCTGTGCAGCAATTTTCGGGCGGTTCGTGCAGGGTGAGGCCGATAATTCGTTAGGATGCCAAAGAAATGCTGACACATTATTCAGCGGGTGACACAGGTGCTGGCCGCAAGGGCGTGGGTCCGCTGATCGCGCCTTTGTCCGATACGCTGCGCCCGCTGCGGCAGCAGGTGTTTGAATGCGTCCGCGCGGCCGGTCTGATTCCACGGGTGCAGGTCGCCAAGGATCTGGGCGTCAGCCCGGCCTCTGTCACCACCATCACCTCGGAACTGATCGATTCGGGCCTGATCGAGGAAATCGCCGCCCCCCCGCGCGAGGGCGAGACGGTGCGCGGTCGCCCCGCCGTGGCGCTCGGGGTGCGGGCCTCGGCGCATCGCGTCGTCGGCATGAAAATCTCTGACCGCGAACAAACCGCCGTGCTGGTCGATTTTGCCGGCAGTCTGATCGCCGAAGAATCGATCCCCCGCCGCCCCGGCCCGATGACGGTGGAGGAATTGCTGGTGGTGATCGAAACCCTGCTCGCCCGGGTCTGCGAAAAGGCCGGCGTCCGCCGCGCGGATCTGTCCGGCATCGGCATCGGCCTGCCCGGCTTTGTCGACAATGCCGAAGGCATGGTGCTCTGGACCCCGCTCCTTGACAGCCGCAACGTGGCGCTGGCCGCGCTGACCAGCCAGCGGGTCGGGCTTCCGGTCTGGGTGGACAATGAAACCAACCTCGTCGCCATGGCCGAACTGTGGTTCGGCGCGGGGCGGGGGCTGTCTGACTTTGCCGTGGTCACCATCGAGCATGGCGTCGGCATGGGCTTTGTGATGAACCACCGCATCTATCGCGGCACCCAGCGGGTCGGGCTGGAACTGGGTCATATCAAGGTGCAGCTTGACGGCGCGCTCTGCCGCTGCGGCCAGCGCGGCTGTCTGGAGGCCTATGTCGCTGACTATGCGTTGGCGCGCGAGGCGACCACCGCGCTGAACTGGGGCCACAAGGAAGGCCAGAGCATCACCGTGTTGCTGGAAAGCCTGTATGACCACGCCAAGGCCGGCAATGCCACCGCGCGCAGCATCTTTCGCCGGGCCGGGCGCTATCTGGCGGTGGGGTTGTCCAATGTCGTCAACCTGTTCGACCCCGCCCTGATCATCCTGTCGGGTGAGCGGATGCGCTATGATTACCTCTATGCCGCCGAAACGCTGGCCGAGATGGACAATCTGATGATCAACACCGGCCGACCGCGCACCCCGATCGAAATTCACGCCTGGGGTGTGCGGCTCTGGGCGCATGGCGCGGCGGCTCTGGCGCTGTCAGCGGTCAGCGAAACCCTGCTTGCGGCCAATCGCGACATCGCCGCGCAATAGGTTTTGCCGTGGCGCATGTCGCAGGACAATCCGCTTTGCGTCATTTGTGCCATAGTGGCGAAAAGACGCAAAATGTGAGGGCCAAAACCATGCCGGTGACCAGCAGTTGATTGCACATCGCCCCGGCTGTTGCGATACTCGCACCAATCGCCAGTGAGGTTCCTGTGACACAGCGCAGACACGCCCTGTCCCGCCTGCCCTTCGTGCTCTGCCTCGCGGGCGCGCTGACCCTCGGGCAGACCGGCCATGCCCTTGACCGTGTGCAGTTTACCATCACCGGGGCCGATACCGACCTTGGCGGCGCTTTGCGCAATGCCTCGGCGCTGCTGGCGCTGTCGAACGAAGAGGATCAGCCTGATCAGGTGCTTGCCGCCGCCCGTGCCGAATATGGCCGCCTCGTCGGCGCGCTCTATGCACAGGGCCATTACTCCCCCGTGGTTTCTGTCCTTCTGGACGGGCGCGAAGCCTCGGCCATCGCGCCGCTGGATGCCCCGCAGCGCGTTGCCCGCATCGAAGTGCGTGTCGATCCCGGTCCGCAGTTCCGCTTTTCCCAGACCGCGATCACCCCGCTGGCCCCCGAAACCGAGCTGCCCGATGGATTCGCCCCGGGTGAGCCTGCCCAAAGCGGTCTCGTTCGGCAGGCCGTCACCGCAGGCGTCGACGGCTGGCGCGCGCAGGGCCATGCCAAGGCCCGCGTCACTGGTCAGGATGTCGTGGCCGACCACCCCAACCGCACCCTCTCGGCCCGTGTCACGCTGGAGCCCGGCCCCCGCCTGCGCTTTGGCCCGGTCGATGTCACCGGCCACCAGCGTACCCGCGAAAACCGTGTGCGCAAGATCGCCGGCCTGCCGCAGGGTGAGGTGTATGATCCCGCCGAAATCGACCGCGCCGAAAACCGCCTGCGCCGCACCGGCACTTTTTCCTCCGTCACCATCACCGAGGATGAGGGCATCACCCGCCCCGACCTCTTGGGCACCACCATCACCGTGGTCGAGGAAAAGCCCCGCCGTCTCAGCTTCGGCGCGGAAATCTCCAGCCTCGAAGGGCTGGACCTGACCGCCGCATGGATGCACCGCAACCTGCTGGGCGGCGCCGAACGCCTGCGGATCGAGGCAAATGTCGCCAATATCGGTGCCAAAGACAACGGCATGGATTACGGGCTCAAGCTTACCATCGACCGCCCCGCCACGCTGACCCCCGACACCACCGCGCGCTTTTCCTCTGAAATCGCCCGTCTGGACGAGCCGGATTACCGCGCCGATCTGGGCCGCCTTGGCATCGGCTTTACCCATGTGTTTTCCGACAGTCTGACCGGGCGGGTGGATCTGGCCTACAGCATCATCGACGGCACCGAATTTTCCGAAGACCGCAGTGCCTCAACCGATTTTCAGTTCCGCAGCCTGTCGCTCCCCGTCGCCCTGACGTGGGACCGGCGCGACAACAAGGCCGACGCCAAACGCGGCTATTTCATCGAGGCCGAGGTCAAACCCTTCCTCGGGTTCGGCACCACCGGCTCGGGCCTGCGCGCCACCGCCGATCTGCGCGGCTATCGCGGCTTTGGGGCCGATGACCGCTTCGTTATCGCCGCCCGTGCGCAGGCGGGCATCATCACCGGGGCCAGTTTGCTGGAAACCCCGCGCGATGATCTGTTCTACTCGGGCGGCGGCGGCACCGTGCGCGGCCAACCGTTCCAGTCGCTGGGCGTCAACCTGCTGCGCGGCCCGGTCGAATACAAGATCGGCGGCAACCACTTCCTTGCCGCGTCGCTGGAGCTGCGCACCAAGGTCACCCGCAACATCGGCGTCGTCGGCTTTGTCGATGCCGGACGCGTTGATGTCGGCAGCTTCTTTGATGCCGCAGGCGACTGGCATGCGGGGGCAGGGCTGGGCCTGCGCTATGACACCGGCTTTGGCCCGATCCGCGTCGATATCGCCGCCCCGGTCGGCGGCACCACGGGCAAGGGCGTGCAGCTTTACGTCGGTCTGGGGCAGTCATTCTGATGCGCTGGCTCCTCTCCCTCGCCCTGATCGCCGCCCCTTGCGTCACCTTTGCGCAGGATGCTGAACCCGAAACCGAGGCCGAGCGCACAGATCGCGGCACTATCGTCGCCTTTCTGGAGGATAACCTCTCGGGCGCGGGTCGCCAGATCACTCTGCGCGGGTTTCAGGGCGCGCTGTCGTCGCGCGCCACCGCCACGCAACTGACCATCGCCGATGACGATGGCATCTGGCTGACGCTCAACGACATCGTGCTTGACTGGTCCCGCTCGTCGCTGCTGTCCGGACAAGTTTCGGTCAACGAACTGACCGCCGCCGAGATCATCGTCGCCCGCGCGCCTTTGTCCGAGAACGGCGCTCCCGCGCCCGAGGCATCTGGCTTTGCTCTGCCCGAACTGCCGGTCTCGATCGACATTTCCAAAATTTCCGCCGCCCGCGTGGTGCTGGGCGAGTCGCTGCTTGGCCAGCCGGTCGAGGGCAGCATCGAGGCGTCGCTCTCGCTCTCCGGCGGCAACGGGTCGGCAGATCTGACCATCAACCGCACCGACTCTGGCCCCGAAGGCCGCATCGACCTCGCGGCCTCTTATGCCAATGACACCACCCAGCTGTCGCTGTCGCTCAACGCGGTCGAAGATGCGGGCGGCATCGCCGCCACCCTGCTGGACCTGCCCGGCGCGCCCTCGGTCGCGTTGCAGATCACGGGCGAGGGGCCGCTTGATAACTTCGCCTCCACCATCGCGCTGACCAGCGACGGCGCCGAACGTCTGGCCGGCACCGTCACTCTGACGGGCACCGACACCGGCGGCCGGATGTTCAATGCCGATCTGGCAGGCGATCTGGCCCCGCTGTTCATCCCGCAATACGCGGATTTTCTGGGCGATGCCGTCAGTCTGAACGTCACCGGCCAGCGCAGCGCTGACGGGCGGCTCGATCTGTCCGCGCTCGATCTGCGCGCGCGTTCGGTGGAACTGCGCGGCCAGACCACAATCGCCGCCGATGGTCTGCCCGAGGTCATCGCGCTCAGCGGCTTCCTGCGCGACCCCGACAACAACCCGGTGCTGATCCCCGGTTTCGATGCGGGCGTCTCAGTCCGCTCTGCGCGGCTGGATATCGGCTACAACGCGGTCACCGACGAATCCTGGCGCGCCGTGATCGAGGCCGAAGACGTGACCACGCCCGAGGCCAGCCTGACCCGGCTGGATCTGCGCGGTTCCGGCCGGATCTCGCGCACCCCGGTGGGCCGGGTCATCGGCGGCAGCTTCACGCTGACCGGATCGGGCGTCGCGCTGCAAGACCCCGGCCTGTCGATGGCGCTTGGCGAGACCGTCACCGCCTCCACCCGGCTGTTCTGGCAAGAGGGCACCGGCGTCACCCGCATCGGCGCGCTTGACCTGACCGCTGGTCCGGTCACCCTGTCTGCGGGCGGCGAAATCGCAGGCCTGACCGAGGGTTTCCGTACCCGTGGCCGCCTGACGGTTGAGGCGACCGACCTCTCCCCGCTGTCCGGCCTCGCCGGTCGCCCGCTGTCGGGGCGTGGCACCATCACCGCAAGCGGGCAGGGCAGCCCGCTGGCCGGTGACTTTGACGTGCAGGCCCGGATCGACGGCCAGAACCTGACCGTCGATATCCCCGAAGCCGACAACCTGCTGCGCGGCCCCGCCAGCGTGGCACTCGACATCCGCCGCGACACCACCGGCACCGTGTTGCGCAGCTTTGCCGTCCGCGCGCCCTCGCTTGCCGCCGATGGCTCCGGCACCCTCACCTCCGACCTCGCCGACCTGAGCCTGACCCTGCGGATGGACGACCTTTCCCGCCTCGGCCCCGATTACGGCGGCAGCGTCACCGGCACGATGCAGCTGTCGGGCCCGCTCACCAGCGGTCAGGCCCGGATCGAAACCGACCTCACCGCCAATGCCCTGCGCACCGGCATCGCCGAGGCGGACCGGATGCTCAACGGCACCTCGCAGGTCGCCCTCATCGCCAACCTGATCGACAACACCCTGATCGTCGAGCAGCTGAACGTCACCACCCCCGGCGCCACCGCTTCCGCCACCGGCCTGCTGGCGACCAGCGGCAGCGACATCACCGCGCAGCTCAGCCTGCAAGACCTCTCGCGCCTGCGCCCCGAATTTGGCGGCCGGATCAACGCCAACGCGACCTTCAAGGGCACCCCCGACACCGCCGCATTGACCCTTGCCGCCGAGGCCGGGGATCTGCGCTTTGGCGTCACCAATACCAACCGCCTGCTCTCGGGCACCTCGCAGCTCAGCGCCGCGCTGCGGCTTGAAGACGGCCAGCTCCGCATCGATGACCTGTCGCTCAGCAACCCGCAGCTGACCGCACAGGCCACCGGCCGCCTGACCGACACAAGGCGCGAGATTGACCTGACCGCCCGGCTCGTCAACCTTGGCCTCTTGTTGCCGGAATTCCCCGGCCCGGTCACCCTGTCCGGCACCGCCGTCGACACCGGCGGCGCCTATACCCTGTCCCTCACCGGGACCGGCCCCGGCAGCATCGACGCCCGGGTTGCGGGCACCATCGCCACCGATTTCCGCACCGCCAACCTGACCGTGCAGGGCAGCGCACAGGCTGGGCTCGCCAACCCCTTCCTTGGCAACCGCGTCGTCTCCGGCCCGCTCAGCATCGACCTGCGCCTCAACGGCCCGCTCGCGCTGTCGTCGCTGTCGGGCCGCGTCGGCCTGTCCGGCGGCACCCTCGCCGATCCCGCATTGCCCTTTGCCTTGCAGGCCATCGACGCCAGCGCCACCCTTGCCGGAGGCTCCGCCCAGATCGCCACCACCGCCATTGTCTCCAGCGGCGGCCGCGTCTCGCTCTCTGGTCCGATCAGCCTGACCGCGCCCTATCGCGGCGACCTTGGTCTCACCCTGTCCGGCGTCATTCTGCGCGACCCGCAGCTCTATGAAGCGCTCGCCAACGGCCAGCTGCGCATCACCGGCCCGCTGACCGGCGGCGCGCTGATCGCCGGGCGCATCGCGCTGCCGCAGACCGAAATCCGCATCGCCCCCACCGGCTTCAGCGGGCAGGAACTGATTGACGGGCTGGAACACATCGGTGAACCCGCCGCCGTGCGCGAAACCCGCCGCCGTGCCGGCCTGATCGAAGACGCCAGCGCCAACGGCCAGACCACCCCCACCCGCCCGTTTGAGCTCGACGTTGAAATCTCGGCCCCGAACCAGCTGTTCATCCGGGGCAGGGGGCTGGATGCCGAACTCGGCGGCACCCTGCGCCTTACCGGCACCACCGACAACATCGTCCCCTCGGGCGCGTTCGACCTGATCCGGGGCCGCCTTGACATCCTCGGTCGCCGCCTGACCCTGACCGAAGCCTCGCTGCAACTCGAAGGCGATTTTGACGCCAATCTGCGCATCATCGCCAGCACCGAAAATGAAAACGTCACCAGCTCTGTCGTGATCGAAGGCTCGGCCAATGATCCGCAGGTCAGCTTCACCTCCAGCCCGCAACTCCCGCAGGAAGAGGTGCTGTCGCAACTGCTGTTCGGCAGACGGCTGGAATCACTCTCGGCGCTGCAGGCGCTGCAACTGGCCAATGCCGTTGCCACCCTCGCCGGGCGCGGCGGGGAGGGCATCGTCAGCCGCCTGCGGCAGGGCTTTGGCCTCGATGACCTTGACGTGCAGACCTCTGCCGATGGCACCACCCAGCTGACCGCCGGCAAATATCTGACCGAGAATGTCTATTCCGAAATCGTGGTCGATCAGAACGGCAAAAGCCAGATCAACCTGAACCTCGATATCAGCGACAATGTCACGCTCAAGGGCCGGGTCGGGGCCGATGGCAACACCGGCATCGGCGTGTTCTATGAACGCGACTATTGACGGCGGGGCCTAAGCCCAGCCGTCAATCGCCGCCACCGCCTCTTCCGCCGTCTCGACATACTGGAACAGCTCCAGATCCTCGGGGCTGATGGTGCCCGCTTCGGCCAGCGCCTGCCAGTTGATGATCTTGTCCCAGAACGCCCGGCCAAACAGCAGGAACGGAATCGGCTTCATTCGCTTGGTCTGGATCAGCGTCAGCGTCTCGAACATCTCATCCAACGTGCCAAAGCCGCCCGGAAACACGCAGATCGCCTTGGCCCGCATCAGGAAATGCATCTTGCGGATGGCAAAGTAGTGAAAGTTGAAACACAGATCCGGCGTGACATAGGCGTTCGGGGCCTGCTCATGCGGCAGCACGATGTTCAGCCCGATCGACTGGCCCCCCGCCTCGTGCGCGCCCAGATTGCCTGCCTCCATCACCCCCGGCCCGCCGCCGGTGATGATCACGTTCTCGCGGCCATAGCTTTCCATGCTGCGCTCGGTCATCAGCCGTGAAAACTTGCGCGCCTCGTCATAATACGCTGACAGCGCCGCCAGTGCAGGCGTCCGCCCGGCCTCTGCCGTTGCAGGAATCCGCGCGCCGCCAAACAGCACGATGGTCGATTCAATCCCGCGCTCGTCCATCACCATCTGCGGTTTCAGCAGTTCCAGTTGCAGCCGCACCGGGCGCAATTCCTCGCGCGTCATGAAATCGGCGTCGGCAAAGGCCAGCCGGTAGGCGGGGGCGCGGGTCTGGATGGTATCGGGAATCCGGTCGGCCGCCTGCACGTCCTCTACCGAGTCGCGGAACGGGTGGGCGCGGGGTTCGTCTTTCATGTCCTGCCTTTGCATTGCGTGAACTCTCCCCAAGCTCTATAGGCAGGGCGCAACAGGACCAACCGAAAAAGGGTGACAGCATGTCAAACGCCGCCTTGGAAACCGCTATCGAAGCCGCGTGGGAAGACCGCGACAGCATCACCCCCACCACCAAGGGTGAGGTCCGAGATGCGATTGAAGCCACGCTGGCCGCGCTCGACGCGGGCACATTGCGGGTCGCGGAAAAGCGCGGCAACGGTGACTGGCATGTGAACCAATGGGCAAAGAAAGCGGTGCTTTTGTCGTTCCGCCTGACCGATATGCATGAGATTTCGGGCAGCAACGGCGGGTCCAACTGGTGGGACAAGGTGCCGTCAAAATGGCAAGGCTGGACCGAGGCTGACTGGCGCGCCGCTGGCTTTCGCGCTGTGCCCGGTGCCATCGTCCGCCGTTCGGCCTATATCGCGAAGAACGTGGTGCTGATGCCGTCCTTTGTGAACATCGGTGCCTTTGTTGATGAGGGCACCATGGTCGATGGCTGGGCCACTGTGGGGTCGTGCGCGCAGATCGGCAAGAATGTCCACCTGTCCGGCGGTGTCGGCATCGGCGGCGTGTTGGAGCCGATGCAGGCTGGCCCGACCATCATCGAGGACAACTGCTTCATCGGGGCCCGCTCCGAAGTGGTCGAAGGCTGCATCATCCGCGAAGGGTCGGTCCTCGGCATGGGCGTGTTCATCGGCAAGTCCACCAAGATCGTCGACCGCGAGTCGGGTGAGGTGATGTATGGCGAAGTGCCCGCCGGATCGGTGGTCGTGGCCGGTTCGATGCCGTCAAAGAACGGCATCAACCTTTACTGCGCGGTGATCGTGAAAAAGGTCGACGCCCAGACCCGCAGCAAGACCAGCATCAACGAATTGTTGCGCGACTGATCAAATCCGCCGCAGCCTGTGGTGCAGGCAGCGGAAGCGTTAAAAATTGCTTAATTCCACAGTATCAAGCCATTGATATTGCATGGTAATCCAAAACTCCCCCTGTGTTACATACGCCCGTCGCACAGGGGGGCAGCGCCGCGAAAGGCCGCCCCATGAGCGATGAAAAGCCCGCCAAAGCCAGCCGCCAGCAGGTCTATACCCTGCTGGTTCAGGTCGGCCGCAAACCCGGCGACGACCTGCCCGCCAAAGCCACCGGCGGCGCCCTGATGTGCTATGCCAGCGGCGTCGATGAGGCCGAGGCCGTGCGCGAAACCGTGGCCATCCTCAAGCAGGCCGATCTGGCCGTGCTGGAGGTCGAAGGCCACGGCTCGCTGGACGAACAGAAAGAGGCCGGCGTCGAAATCGACCCCGAAGAAGAGGCTCTGATGCTGCGCGCGCTGGACGAAAACTCCGTGATCGTGGCCCAGATGACCGCCCTCTACGACTAGGCGGCGCCGAACAGGCTCCGCCGCGCCATCAGGCTGACCAGTTGCTGCGCCTCAAAGGCCAGCAGCACCGGGCGCGGCGGCTCTGCCCGGACACCGTGGCTCAGCAGCTTCAGCCCGTCGACCAGCAGCAGCTCCGGCAAGCCCAGATCCACCGCCACACAATCAATCGCCGCCTGCCGCCCGTCGCTGCGCCCGATGGTGCCATTGGCCAGCGCATCGGCGCGGGCCAGCACTTCCTCCACCCCGAACATATACTCCACCTCCGCCCCGCTCAGCACCACCAGCTGATCGGCAGACAGCAGCACATCGCTGCCCTGACCCAGAAACGGCGCGCGCAGGATGACCGGCGCAAAGCTGCCCCGGCTGGGCAAGCGCAGCCGCTTGACCCGCAGCACCGGCTGCAAGCCGTTGTCCGCGGTGTGCACCAGATTGCCGGGCCGCAGACAGCCCGCCGCCACCGGCCCGCGCGCGGTCTCGACCGGGGTGCGCAGCCCCAGCCACGGTGCGCGCTCCGGTGGGCGCGCGCCTTGCGTCACCCCGAACCACAACAGCGACCGATGCCGCAGGGCGGCCCCATCGCGGCGGCACAGCCCCGCCAGCTCATGCGGCGACAGCGCAATCGGCCCGATGCCGGCGCAGACACATTCCTCACCCATCCCGATGCGGCCAAAGCTGAGCCGCCAGCTGCCGGTCCGACGGTTCCAGCCATAGCTGATCCGCGCCGTGCCAAGGCCAAAGGGCAGCGGCCCCGGCAACACATGCCGCCGCATCAGCTTCCCATGGCGGTGCAGGATCACAATCCCGGCCAGCGGATCGGCAAACACCGAAAACGTCCGCATCTGGCCATCATCCTGATGCCATTCCAGCAGGACCGTCCCCGCGCCCAGCGGCAAGGTGGCCTCGCAGATGAACAGCCCCTGCTCCAGCGGGGCATGATCGCCCTCTGGCAGCGTCAGGTCTGACAGGGCCAGCCAGTCACCCATGGCTCATGCCGCCTTTTCCGCCGCTGCAAACAGCAGCTGGGCCTCATAGGGCCGCAAGGTCCGGCGCACGGCAGGGCTGTAGCCGTCGCCGGTCCGCGGGTCGAGTGCAGGGAACAGCGTACAGATTTCGTCGATGATCCCGACCTCGAACATTTGCGTCGATTGCGGACCGGGCAGAAAGCTTTCCGTGGCCAGACCCTCGGACGAGACGATCTGATGCCGGTCAAACAGCAGGTGTACATACTCCACCTCACCGCCCTCGATCACCCGCACCGAGCGCCCGTTGACCAGATCCTTGGCCGCGACCAGCACTTCGGTATCGCCAAACAGCAACTCGGCCAGGGAGTCATGCACCAGAACCCGGTGCTGCGGCGAGACAAGCAGCCGCCGGTGGTTCCCGAAGGTGCCCGCCCTGATCTCGATCGGGGCCAGTGACCCGGTTGCAGGCACCTGCCGCCGCCCGATCCAGCGCAGCGGCTGCGGTCCGTCATCCTTTGTGATCACCAGATCGCCGGGTTGCAGCGACTCGACCGGGCATTCGCCCTTGTCGGTCAAAATCATGGTGCCCGCGACGAAGCAGGGGATCGTGGTGATCTTGACGAGCCCGGTGTCGATGTGCCCGCCGATGGTCGAGGCGACAGTGTAAGTGAAGTTGACCTGCTCGATATCGCCATTGCCGATCACCGTGATGGTGCCATCAGCATTCAGCCGTACCTGTTGACCAGAGGGCAGGGTGATGACCTGACCGGCCACGACATTGACCCCGTTGATCTGGGTAATCCGCAAGGTACCGGAGCCGCCGTAGATGTCGTTGCCCAGAACATCGAATGTTTTCTGGCCCGTGGCAGCCATGGTTTCAACATCATCGCGCGCGACCAGCGTGGTCTGAATGCTGTCGCCGACGATGATCAGGTTCGAGTCATACTTTGCATCTGACGTGTCCGCGATGCCGATGCGGATCGAGTTCACTACGCCAGACTTCACCGGAATCGTCAGGGTCAGGGTGACGGTAAAGCCGTCCATTTCGGTGTTGTAAGTGTCGTTCAGGTTACTCTGGAACAGGTTGGGCTGGGTCAGCGGGTTGATGTTGTTGATCGACGAGGTGCCATTGCCGATCGACACCGGCACATAGGCCCCGTTGACCCAGACCCCCATGACATCGTTGAAGGCAGAGTTCACGTACTCCGGGTATTCCTCGGAGCTGAACACAAAGCGCATCGTCATCACATCGCCGGTCGGAATGAAATCGACATCAATCCAGGCCGCATCATAGGTGGTTGCCCCGGCGACGGCATTGAACTGGCTGTTGTTGTCGACCCCGGTGGTATCGGTGGTGGTGTCGGTCGCCCGGTTCGGATCACCACTGGACTGGGTGAAATCGCGCACGTTGCCGGTGGACAGGATCACCCCGGACGAGGAGGGCAGCACGCCGGGGGCAAGATTGCCGTTGGTAAACGTCGCCGAGCTGTCGCGTGGACCGGTATAGCTTGCGCCCACCACGGACACACCACTGCCGAACATCGCATTGGCCATTGTCATGGCGTTTGCGTTGACGTTGTAGTTCAGTTCTGCGCCTGTCGCCAAGACTGCCTCCCCCCGTTGGAAGACAGAGCATCAAAAGCGGTCAGGCGGGTGCCTGCCGGAGCGTTTTGTCGGAATGGGTGCGTTGACCCTGCTCTGCCCTGCCTCTGGGACGTGTTGTTTAATGAATGGTTACCAGAGTTTCGCCGCAAGTCATCCCTCTTTTGGCCACACTGCTGCAGGGGCCGCATTTGCGTTGGCCAGAGCGTGTCGCGGCGGCAACAATATGGCGTGTCGCGTCACGCAGTTGCAGGGCGCGGGCGGGGCCGGTATGCCTGTGGCAATCCCATTACGGAGTGCTGCTATGCCAGAACCTGTCGATCCTGTCGCCCTCACCGCCGCTCTGGTGCGCTGCCCTTCGGTGACCCCAGAGGAAGGTGGCGCGCTGGTACTGCTGGAGGCGCTGTTGTCGGGCGCGGGGTTTGACTGCACGCGGGTTGACCGGGGCGGCGTGTCAAACCTGTTTGCCCGCTGGGGCCTGCGCGGCGCCAACCGCAGTTTCGGCTTCAACGGGCATACCGATGTGGTGCCGGTGGGTGATGCTGCCGCCTGGACGCATGATCCGTTCGGCGCTGTGGTGGTCGATGGCTGGATGTATGGTCGCGGCACGACCGACATGAAATCGGGCGTCGCCGCCTTTGCCGCCGCTGCGGTGGATTTCGTGCGCGAAACCCCACCCGATGGCGCAGTGATCCTGACCATCACTGGCGATGAGGAGGGGGTTTCGGTCGATGGCACGGTGGCGCTGCTCGACTGGATGGCCCGGCAGGGCGAGCGCATGACGCATTGTCTGGTCGGCGAGCCGACCTGCCCGAATGAAATGGGCGAGATGATGAAAATCGGCCGTCGCGGCAGCATGACCGCCTTTATCTCCGCAACCGGGGTGCAGGGGCATTCCGCCTATCCGCACCGGGCAAAGAACCCGATGACGGCTTTGGTCAAGCTGCTGGCCCGGCTGGAGGAAAAGCCGCTGGATGTGGGCAGCGACCACTTTGACGCCTCGACGCTGGCGATCACCACCATTGATTGCGGCAACCCCGCCACCAATGTCATTCCGGCACGCGGCACGGCCACGGTGAACATCCGCTTCAACGACCTGCATTCCGGCGCAAGCCTCAGCCGCTGGCTGCAGGATCACGCACAGGCGGTGGCCGGGGAAACCGGGGTACAGCTTGACCTGAAACTCCAGATCTCCGGCGAAAGCTTTCTGACCCCGCCCGGTGATTTCTCGGCCATGGTGGCCAAGGCTGTCGAAGCGGAAACCGGGCGCGTGCCGGTGGCCTCGACCTCGGGCGGCACGTCGGATGCGCGCTTTGTCAAGGATCACTGCCCGGTGGTGGAATTCGGTCTGGTGGGCCGGACCATGCATCAGGTTGATGAACGGGTTGAGGTGGCGCAGATCCACCAGCTGAAGACCATCTACACCCGTATCCTGCGCGAGTACTTCGCATGATCCATATCGCCCCCACCCGCGACATCGCCGCCTGCCTGCGCCTACGCCGCGCCGTGTTCATCGAAGAACAGGGCGTGGCCGAGGCAGAGGAGCTCGACAACAGGGATGAGGGCGCCATTCACATGCTCGCCACCCTTGACGGGGTGCCGATGGGCTCGGCCCGGCTGCTGCTGTCGGGGGACACCGGCAAGATCGGTCGGGTCTGCGTGCTGCCCGCCGCGCGGGGCACCGGGCTGGGGGCTGCCCTGATGCTGGCGGCGCTTGCGGAACTGCGCCGCCAGCCCGGCATCACCCGCGCCAAATTGGGGTCGCAGACCCATGCTCTGGGCTTTTACGAACGGCTGGGCTTTGTCGCCGAAGGCCCGGTCTACGACGATGCGGGCATCCCGCACCGCGACATGGTGATGGCGTTTAAGGGGTAGCGCAAGCGTCGGGGGCGACCCTACTGCCTTCGGTCCTCTGCCCGACCCGTCGCCTCCGGCGGGAGTATTTAAGAAAGGTGCAATCCAATCAGGCTTTGCAGCTTTCTTAAATACTCCCGCCGGAGGCCCTTACCCGAACTGCCGTCAGGCAGCAGGGCGGTTGCTGGCCAGAATGTCGCGCACCATCGGGATGACGGTTTCGCCATAGAGCCGGATACACTCCATCAGATCGCCATGCGGCTGCGGCCCGGTGGCGTATTTCAGGTCAAACCGATCAATTTTCAGCGTTCTGACCGTTTTGGCGATCTTTTTCGCCACCGTCTCGGCGCTGCCGACATAGAGCGAGCCATGCTCGACCTCGGCCAGATATTTCTCTTTGGTCACCGGCGGCCAGCCGCGTTCGCGACCGATCCGGCCGAACATCTCGCGGTAATGCGGCCACAGGCCTTCCCGCGCGGCCTCATCGGTGGCGGCGACAAAGCCGGGGGAATGCACGCCAATCGGGCGCACCTTGGCATCCATCGACGCGACGGCGCGGTGATAGAGGTCGATATAGGGCACAAACCGCGCCGGGTCGCCGCCGATGATCGCCAGCATCAGCTGCAGATCCTGCCGCACCACGCGCACCACCGACTCGGGGCTGCCGCCGACGCCGACCCAGGTGGTCAGGCCCTTTGGCCCCAGTGGCGGATAGACCACCTGATTTTTCAAGGGCGACCGGGTCTCACCCTTCCACGACACTTTTTTCTCGCGCACCAGACGCGCGAACAGATCCAGTTTTTCCTCGAACAACTGATCGTAATTGGCCATGTCATAGCCAAACAGCGCATAGCTTTCGGTAAACGAGCCGCGGCCCAGAATGGCCTCGGCCCGGCCGTTCGACACGGCGTTCAGCGTGGAAAAGCGCTGAAACGCCCGCACCGGATCATCCGAGGACAGCACGGTCACGGCGGTGCCCAGATGAATGCGCTGCGTGCGGCCGGCGATGGTCGCCAGCACGATCTCGGGCGCGGAAATGGCGAAATCGTCGCGGTGGTGTTCACCCAACCCGATAAAGTCGATGCCCACCTGATCGGCCAGCACCGCTTGGTCCACCACATCGCGCAACACCTGATCCATCGGCAGCATCTGCCCGTTCGCGCCGCGATTCACATCGCCGAACGTGTCCAAACCCAAGGAAATCTCGCCCATACCGGCCTCCTGTTCTTTCGGTCAACATAGGCGATGCATCTGCCCGCGCAAAGGCGCAGCCTTGCACGGCTGTTGTGCGCGGTCAGGAGATGTCGCGCAGCTCCAGCTGGCCACCGGGGCCTTGGCGCACCTCGAACCGCGGCAGACGGCGGACAAGATCTGACAGTTTCGCCGCGCCATAGGTGCGGGTGTCGAAATCGGGGTTGGCCTGCGTGATGAACTGACCCAGCGGGCCAAGCGTATACCATTCGCCATCCGGGTCGATCGCCCGCATCGCGGCGACGATCAGCGGAATGGCCTTGGACGGCGCTTCTTTGGTGCCGGGCTTTGCCGCCACCACGCCTTCGGTCACGTCGCTGCGGATCGTGCTGCGCGGCAATTCCTCGGCGGGGGCATTCAGGTTTTCAACATAGATGAACCGTTTGCAGGCCATGCGGAACGCTTCGGGGGTTTTCTTTTCCCCGATGCCATAGACATCCAGCCCCTGCTCGCGGATACGCGCGGCCAGACGGGTGAAATCGCTGTCCGAAGACACCAGCACAAAGCCGTCAAACAGGCCCGAGTGCAGGAAATCCATCGCGGCAATCACCAGCCCGATGTCAGAGGCGTTCTTGCCCTTGGTGTTGGAAAACTGCTGATCGGCGACCAGACCCAGCGCCGCCACCTTTTTCGCCCAGCCCGCCAGTCGCTGCGCCGACCAGTCGCCGTAGATCCGGCGGACCGAGGCTTCGCCCAATGCGGCTATCTCTTCAAAGATCGCTTCGGCATAGCTGGCGGGCACATTGTCGGCGTCGATCAGGACGCAGAGGCGGGGGGTACGGGGTTCGGCCATTGATTTCTCCATCTCCCCGCTTGTCGCATCTTGGTGCGGTCAAGGAAAGCCTCAAGCTGTCGGGTCAAGGAAGAAGCGATCATGGGCCAGCCAGTAGGCCAGCAGATCGCCTGCCGTGTCACGTGGCAGCGCCAGATGCTCCATCATGCGCAGATCCACCCCGACCAGCCCGGCCATCCGCCACGCATCTTGCGCCGCCTCGGTCGCGGCCGGTGCGGCCAGCATGTGCTCCACCGCTCCGGCCGCCATGACCAGCACATGGATGATCTGCAGGGCCGAGGCTTCGGGCCAGCCGGTCACCAAATGCCGGACAAGACCCTTTGTATCCCGCTCGTCCGAGAGCAGGACACGCACTGCCGTCTCAATCAGATCGTCGTCCTTCACACACCCGGCCATACACCTTTGTGACAACGCACCGCTGCGGCGTCATCAGGAAAGCACGGTAAGGTGGCGGCGGATCAGATCAATTTCACCTTGGTGCCGACTTTGGTCAAGGCATACAACTCTGCGATGTGTTCGTTATAGAGTCCGATGCAACCGTCGGAGGAACGGCGGCCGATTTTGCGGGTGTCATGCGTTCCATGCACGCGGTAATACTGCCAGGACAGGTACAGGGCATGCGTGCCGAGCGGATTTTCCGGCCCGGCGGGAATCATCGCCGGCAGTGACGGATCACGCTCGCGCATCGACGGTGTCGGCGTCCAGGTGGGGCCATCAACCTTTCTGATCACCTCGGTCATGCCGCGCCGGGTCAGCTCTTCTGAAATCGGCACCGAGGAAGGCCACATGCGATGGTCGGCCCCGTCTGCCGACCAGAAATGCACCGCGCGCGAGACTGTATCGGCCAGAATGACACCTTGGCCCAAAGCGTCAAAATGGTCGCGCCAATCCTGCATCTGAAAGCTGGAGACGTTGTTGCGCACCGAACCGGTCGCGGTCTGCGCCCGCAGGATTGCCGGAGTGCAAAGCGTTGCGGCAAGCGCCGCAGCCCCCGTCAAAAGACGCCGCCGGGTGAGGGGGGGAAGATATGTCATGGGCCTGCCTTGTTTTTATTGCTGCCGGGTCAGCTATGGCCAATGCGCAAGACATTCACAAATCACGATGCCTGACCCCTGCTCACGAAAAGATCAGGTCACGCCATCAGATCGGCGGAGCGCGCTGCCAGTGCGCGCAGCGCGGCTTGTGGGGTGATGCCCAGCAACAGGCCCCGCGCGCCCGCGTTGATCCAGACTTTTTCCGCCGTGCAGGATGTGGCCTCGATCACGGTGGGAACGGGGCGCTTCTGGCCAAACGGGCTGATGCCGCCGACCCGGTAGCCGGTCAGCCGCTCGGCCTTTGCGGGCAGCATCATCGCGGCGGTTTTGCCGCCAAACGCCGCCGCCACCCGTTTCATCGAAAGCTGACGGTCGGAAGGGATGACGCAGCAGGCGGGCTTGCCATCAACCTCGACCATCAGGGTTTTCAGGGTCAGCGCCGGATCAAGCCCGAGGGCCCGCGCTGCCGCCAGACCCACCGCATCAGCATCCGGATCGTAGATGTAGGGGTGCAGGCTCACCTCGACCCCTTGCTGCGCCAGAGCCCGCAGGCCGGGGGTGGATGTCATCGCTTTGACTGCCTCTCACTGGCGACTTTTATCTTGGCAAAAATACTCTCGGGGGAGCTCGGCGGTTTCGCCATCGGTTCGAGAAACCGCTGAGCCGGGGGGCAGAAAGCCCCCCTGTGCAACGGTCGTTTCAGAACACCACGACGGACCGGATCGACTTGCCCTCGTGCATCAGGTCGAACCCCTTGTTGATGTCTTCCAGCGGCAGGATATGGGTGATCATCGAGTCGATCTCGATCTTGCCATCCATGTACCAGTCGACAATCTTGGGCACGTCGGTGCGGCCGCGCGCGCCGCCAAAGGCGGTGCCCTTCCAGACCCGGCCTGTCACCAGCTGGAACGGCCGCGTCTGGATCTCGGCCCCTGCGGGGGCCACGCCGATCACCACCGACACGCCCCAGCCCCGGTGGGTGCATTCCAGCGCGTCGCGCATCACCTTGACGTTGCCGGTGCAGTCGAACGAGTAATCCGCCCCGCCGATCTGATCGAATGGCGTCTTGGTCAGATCGACGATATGCTGAACGACCGAGCCCTCGATCTCTTTGGGGTTGACGAAATGAGTCATGCCGAACTTTTCACCCCATTCCTTTTTGTCGTTGTTCAGATCGACACCGATGATCATGTCGGCGCCGGCCATGCGCAGGCCCTGAATCACGTTCAGCCCGATCCCGCCCAGACCAAAGACCACGGCCTTGGCGCCGATCTCCACCTTGGCGGTGTTCAGCACAGCACCAATGCCGGTGGTGACGCCGCAGCCGATGTAGCAGATCTTGTCGAACGGCGCGTCATCGCGCACCTTGGCGAGCGCGATTTCCGGCACCACGGTGTGGTTGGCAAAGGTCGAGCAGCCCATGTAATGGTGGATCGGGGTGCCATCCAGCATCGAGAACCGCGTGGTGCCGTCTGGCAGCAGCCCTTGCCCCTGGGTGGAGCGGATCGCGGTGCAAAGGTTGGTCTTCTGGCTCAGACAGCTGGGGCATTCGCGGCATTCGGGCGTGTAAAGCGGAATGACGTGATCGCCGGGTTTCAGGCTTTTGACCCCCGGCCCGCAGGCGATGACCACGCCCGCGCCCTCATGCCCCAGAATGGCGGGGAACAGCCCTTCGGGATCAGCGCCCGACAATGTGAATTCATCGGTGTGGCAGATGCCGGTGGCCTTGATCTCGACCAGAACCTCGCCATCTTTCGGGTCGGCCAGATTGACCTCCATCACGGTCAGAGGTTTGCCGGGGGCAAGGGCTACGGCGGCACGGGTGCGCATTGGCTTCTCCTTAATCATTTGTGCGCAGGCTGGGGGAAACTGCTGACCAAGGCAAGACCCTGCGCGGGGAATTTCACCGGCCATCCTTGCAAGCAGCCCGTCGCCGGGGTTAGGTGTGGCTATCCCCCTGAAGCGGTTTACGAGTGATCAGGTTTTTGTCAGATATCGGCTATCCTTCGGGTTTTCGGTTAGCGCATGCGCTGATCCTGTGCAGCGCTCTTGCCGGGTGCTTTGTGCCGCCGCTGTCGCGCGTCGGGCCTGCGATCGTGCCGCCGATGATGCTGGCGAGTGGTCAGGTGCGGGGCTGCGGGCAGGATCAGCTGACGCATCTTTCGGGGAAGCCTTTTACCGAGTTGGCGAATTATCGCCTGCCCGGCCATCTGCGCGTGCTGCGCCCCGGTCAGGGCGTGACGCGGGACTTGATGCCGGACCGGTTGAATGCCCAAGTAGATGGCTCGGGTGTGATCCTGCACCTGTTTTGCGGATGAAGAACGGAGAATGTCATGAAACAGACAGCCCTTGCCGGAAGTTTGATTGCCGTGCTGGCGGCCTGTCAGCCCGTGGTTCCGGATGCGCCTGATGGCCCGGATCTGGCGACTTGTGGGGCCGATGCCTTGCAGGGGCTGGTGGGTCAGCCCGCCTCGGTCTTGCAGACGATGAAGTTCGGGCAAGAGACCCGCATCATCCGGCCCGATACCGCAGTGACGATGGATTTCCGGGCCGACCGGCTGAACATCGAGATTGACCGGGCCGAGCGGATTTCGCGCGTCCATTGCAGCTGACATGACAAAGGCCCCCGAACGTCGGGGGCCTTGCTTTGCTGCGGTCAGGCTGGCTTACATGCGATAGGTGGTGTGGCAATCGCGGCAAGCGCCGCCGACAGCCCCCATTCCGGCCTTGACGCTGTCGAGCGATGTCGGGTCCAGCGCGGTCGCGGCGGCGTTCAAAGCGCCTGCCTTGGTGACGAAATCTTCCCAGTTGGTCCAGATCTCCGGCTTGGCTTCGGCCACCGGATCGGTTGCCTGCGGTTCGAACTTGGCCGGGATGTCGGCGGATGCCGCAACCAGCGCCTCTTGCGCGGCCAGAGCGGCGGCGGCGTCAAACGCCACCTTGTCGGTTGCCATGTCGCCCAGAACCTTGACGTTCATGCCAATGGTGACCATCAGGTCCATGCGGGCCTTGACGGTGGGGTCCTGGACCCCCTCTTTCGCGACGGCAACACCGGCCATAAGCACAAGTCCGGCAATCAGGCTTTTGGTCATCAACTTCATGTTTTCTGGCTCCCAGCTGGAAAATATGTCGCAGTATAAGCGCGGCCATGAGTCGCGAAAGTGACGTTGTTGTTGAACCGGCTCCGATCACGTGAACGTCATCGCCCGTTTTGGCATCATTCCAGTGCCCGCGCCTCGCTTACCAGCATGACCGGAATGCCGTTGCGGATCGGAAACGCCAGATGCGCGGCTTTGGAAATCAGTTCCTGCGCCGCGGCGTCATAGGTCAGAATGGCGTTGCTGACCGGGCAGACCAGACTTTCCAGCATGCGCGGGTCAAACGCCTGCGTTGTGCCGGACGGGGTATCCCGCGCCGTTGCTTCCGCCGGGCCGGGTTCGGGGGCCACGCTTTCGGTCATTGCATCACCTCATCATTGGCCCCGCCGCGCAGAGCAAATTCGATCAGCGTCACCAGCGTTTCGCGCCGGGTCGACAGCGAGGGTGCCTCAAGCAGGGCCTGTTTGTCTTCGGGGGTAAAGGGGCAGAGCATCGACAGCGAGTTGATCAAAAGCTCGGTCTCGGCTTCTTTCAGGCTGTCCCAGTCAGTGGCCAGGTTCAGCGTGGTCAGATACCGCCCCAGCACCGCCAGAAAGGCCGGGCGGTCAAAACCGGGGTCGGTTTCATCTTCGCGGCTGAGGTCGCGGCCAAAGGGCGACCACTCGACCAGACAGCGGCGATAGGGGGTAAAGCCTTGCACCTCTGCGCGAACGCGGAACCGCGACATGCCCGACAGGGTGACCATGTAACGCCCGTCTTCGGTCTCGGAAAATCCGGTCAGACGGCCCGCGCAGCCGATGGCCTGCAGGCGCTTTTCCCCGCCGGGGGTTTCGCGCGGCTGGATCATGCCGATCAGCCGCGTCTTGGTTTTCATGCAATCCTCGATCATCGCCAGATAGCGCGGCTCAAAGATATGCAGCGGCAGACGCGCGCGCGGCAGCATCAATGCGCCGGGCAGCGGGAAGACCGGGATCGTGTCTGGCAAGTCTGATGCTGTGATCATGTCCAGTTACCTAGGCCGCAAATGGCGTCAGGCAAATATCATCGACGACAGCTTGCGGCGGCCTTTCATGACGATGGGGTCTTTGGCCGCCAGAGCGTCGAAAATGGTGAAAAGCTGGGTCCGCGCGGCCCCCTCATTCCATTCGCGATCCCGCCGGAACAGCTCCAGCAACTGGTCCACCGCCGCTTCGGTCTTGCCCGCCGCCAGCAGGGCGGCGGCATAGTCGAACCGGGCCTGATGATCCGTCGGGTCTGCCTCGACCGCGTCGTGCAGATCCTGTTCCGGTCCGGCCTTTGCGGCCTGTTTGGCCAGCTCGATCTGGGCGCGCGCGGCCTCGACCTCTTTGGCCGTGGCGATGGCTTTGGGGGCGTTGGCCGCAAAGGTTTCGGCCTGGTCCAGATTGCCAAGCGCCAGATGGCTGCGGATCAGCCCGCCATAAGCAGCGGCGTTTTCCGGCTCTTCCTCCAGAATGGCGGCAAAGGTTTCGGCCGCATCCACCGCAGCCCCTTCGGTCAGCATCTGCTCGGCGGCCTCGATGGCTTCGGCCAGACCGCCATCGCCGCCAAGGGCCTTGATCCGGTCGATGAATTTCTTGATCTCCGACCCCGGCACCGCGCCCTGAAACCCGTCCACCGGCTGGCCCTGCCAGAAGGCAAACACGGTCGGGATCGACTGCACCCGCAGCTGGCCCGCGATCATCTGGTTTTCGTCCACGTTGACCTTGACCATGCGGACCTTGCCGCCCTCGGCCATCACCGCCGCCTCCAGCGCGGGGCCAAGCGTCTTGCACGGGCCGCACCATGGCGCCCAGAAATCCACGATGACCGGCACCTCGCGGCTGGCCTCGATCACATCGGCCATGAACGTGGCCTCGGTGGTATCCTTGATCAGGTCGTTTTTCGGTGCGGTTGCAGGCTTTTCACCAAGGCTGAACATTGATCCCTCATCCGGCTGAAACTTTGCCCCTTATATGCGCACACGGGGCGCAAAGGCCAAGGGGGAAGGGGCATTTACGCCGCCAGTTTCTCGCCGTAGCCTGCGCGCAGCACGACAGGGAGGATGTGATGCCGTTTCTGATGACCTTTGGCGACAGCAATACGCATGGCACCCCGCCGATTGTCACGCGGGGCGAATATCATCGGTTCGGGCCGGGGGTGCGGTGGCCGCACGTCTGCTGGCGGGCGCTGGGGGTCGGCTGGGAGCTGGCCGAAGAGGGGCTGCCGGGGCGCACGGCACAGTTTCCCGACCCGGTGATGGGCGCGCACATGAACGGGCAGGACGGGCTCAAGATCGCGCTGCAAAGCCATGGTCCGGTGGATGTTCTGACGCTGATGCTGGGCACCAATGACGTAAAGGCGCGGTTCTCGGCCACGCCCGAGGCGGTGACGGCAGGCGTGGCCGGGCTGGTCGATATCGCTCTCAGCCTGGAGATGCAGGCCCGCCATGGCGGGTTTCAGGTGCTGCTGATCTGCCCGCCGCCGGTGGCCGAGGTCGGGCCGATTGCGGGCGAGTTTCTGGGGGCAACCGCGCGCAGCCAGGGCCTTGCCGCCCGCTACCGGGATTTGGCCGAGGCGCGTGGCATCGGGTTTCTGGATGCGGGCGAGATCATCGCGGTCAGCCCGCAGGATGGCATCCACTTTGAACCCGAGGCCCATACCACCCTTGGCCTTGCCGTGGCCGAGGCGATCGGGCGGCTTTAGCCCGCCGCCGGGGTCAGGTCGGCCCAACCGCAGCGCGCCGCAAGCTCTGCCGCAGGCGCGCCGGTATCCACAGCATCGCCTGCGCGCAGGGCCAGCGATTTGCGCATGTTCCAGCGTTCCCGCATCAGGTGCAGACCCGAGCGGCTGATCTTTGTCACCGGGGTCTGGATCGGCAGGAACTGCGGCCACTTTGCCTGCATCCAGCGATAGCTTTCGGTGAAATCCGGCCCCAGCGCCCCATGAAAGCGGTCGTTGTGAACGCAGGGCAGGCCGATGGCATAGGCCCCCTTGCCAGCCGCGCGCGCGCGGCAGACAATATCGGTGCCATACATATGCCAACCGGGCTGCGTGTCATCGAACCGCAGGCCGGACGCCCGGCGCAGCACGATCAGCATTTCGTCAAAGCTGATCACCCGCTCCGGCTGCAACGGCACCCGCCCGATGATCTGACCCAGTGATGAAGTCCAGACCGGCCCGAACTGCCGGTAGTCGGCGGCCACACCAAACGCGCCCGCCACCCCCCAATCCGGTTGGCGGCGGGTCAGATCGGCAAGGCGGGCGGCCAGCAGCGCCTCCCAGCCGCGGGGCAGATAAACGTCGTGATGGGCAAAGACGATCACATCGCTGTCGGTGGCATCTATCGCCCGGTTATAGGCGGTGGCCGCAGAGGGGGCATCGCGTTCGACATGCAGCAGCGCCCCGCCGATCAGGCACGGAGAGGCGGCGAGGTTTGCCGACAGGATCGCGTCGGAATTGCTGGCGCAGGCAATGACGAACGGCGTTGGCATCACGGGTTGCCCTTGCTGGCAAAGAGGACGGTCAGTTTCTCGGCCTCGCGGTTGATGTCATGGCGGTCAAACACCCGCTGTCGCGCGGCATGGCCCATCTGCGCCAGCCGGTCAACCGGCGTTACGGCAATGTCGCCAATCGCCTGCGCCAGCGCGCTTGCGTCGCCCGCAGGAACCAGCCAGCCGGTCTGGGGCGTGACCAGCTCGGGCACCCCGGCAATGGCAGTGGCGATCACCGGGCGACCGGCGGCCATGGCTTCCATGATTACCACCGGCAAGCCTTCGGCAAACGAGGGCACAATCAGGGCCTGCGCGGCAGACAGCGCCTCGCGCACCCGGGCCTCATCCAGCCAGCCGGTCAGGGTGACATGGCGGGACAGGTCGTGCCGGGCAATCGCCGCCTCGATCTGCGGGCGCAATTCGCCATCTCCCACCAACGTCAGGTGCAGACCGGGCAAAGATGGCGCGGCGCGGGCCATCGCCTCGATCAGAAGGGCAAAGCCCTTTTGCTCTGACAGCCGCCCGATTGCCACCAGATGCGGCCCGCCCGGTGGCATCGGGGCGGGGTCGGGAAAGCGCCAGGGCTCGATCCCGCAATGCACCACATGCAGGCGCGGCCATGTTTCGGGCGCGGCCCAGCGGTACAGCTGGCTGCGGCCAAAGCTGGAAATCGCGACGGCAAACAGCGCCTGATCGGTCTTTGCGCCCAGAGAAAGCGCGCGCGGTGCGTCAAATTCTTCGGGGCCATGCACGGTAAACGAATACCCCGGCCCGCCCATCATCGACGACAGCATCGCAACGGTTGCCGAATTGGTCCCGAAATGCGCATGCAGATGCGGCAGGCGCAGGTCATGGCAGCGGCGGGCCAGATGGGCCGCCTCGGCCAGATAGATCATGTGCCGCAGCCACCCGCCGGTGCCCGGCGTTTTTCCTGCGCCTTCAATGCCACAGCGCAGCGCCATGGCAAACGCACGGGCCGCCCCCTTCGGGTGCCTGACCATCCAGTCCAGTGCAGACAGCGCCAGTCTGCCCGCCCCGAGTTCCAGAATATGCTCGGTCCGCGTGTCTTCGGCCATGTCTGCCGGGTCCACCAGCGCCGCACGGTCCGATCGCAAGGCAAAGCGGTGTATGTCCCACCCCAGCCGCTCAAGCGCCATGATCTCGCGCCGGATAAAGGTCTGCGACCCGCGTGGATAGGTGTTGACCAGATAGGCGATCTTCAACAGAGGCTCCGCACCACACAGCGCCTCTCCGGGCACCACCGGCACAGGATCGTCAATGCACTCCGGGGATGCAAGGTGTTTGACAAGATCACACCACTGCCGTGGCGGCCGCCGGTGGCAGAGAGGGCGCATCAGGACGTGCAGACCGAGGCGCGGCAGAATTGCACCACCGCGCCGATTGCTCATTGGTCTGATGCTGCCAATTCCGCTTGTTTCGCATAGCTTGTCTTTGCGGGGATAGACCCGTGTGCGGCAGCGGGGGTCCGGATGCCAGTGGTGTATCTGATGTCGGGCATCCTCGGCGGTGTCATCGCTGCCATATCTTCCTTTGTCATGGGGCGCACGGCGATTGATATCTTGCTGGTGTATTCCATGTCCGGCGTGATCTGCATTTTTGTTCTGGCAATGATCGTTCCAAAACGCCGCAGGGGCCACCGCCAGAATTGATCGGCATTGTTTCTGAATTTTCGCTAATCTTTAGGCGCTTTCGGACCGCCGTTTCCTGAATTTGACAGGCAAAGTATTGCACCGCCGGCTCTGATCTGGCTGAAAGCGCCGAATCAGCTTCACAGTGGTTTTAAAACCCCTGAGGGAAGTATACCGCCATAATGCACGCCTAAGGAGAATGAGGCGATGCATTGTCGGCGATGCGGCGAAATTAACGCCCGAATATGGTCTGAAAAGGGCCAGCCCCTGTCGAATGTCAGTCGTCAATCCTGCCCGACAGCCCGTAAAATACAAAGTGGGGGCGCTTGATCCGAGTGCTGAAGATGTTGTTTTTTTTGCTGCTGATCCGGCTGGGCCGGACAAACGGCCCAGGCCTTGGGCAGGGATATATCGGAGTTCAATTGTTGCGGTCTGAGCTACGGGCAACCGGAGGGGCTATTTGATGTCAATTACATTTCCCGAATTTCAGGCCCGGTCTTCAGAACCTGTCAAATCTCCGCCGGATTTCACCGGTCTGCCTTTGTTGCCGCCGGCGCGCCCGTTCGGGTTGTACCGGAACCTGTTCAAACGGGTGCTGGACGTTGCGGCCATCCTTGCGGCTGCACCTGTCGTGCTGCCGGTGGTGGCCGGTCTGGCGGTCTGCGTGGCGCTGGATGGCGGCAGCCCGTTCTACAGTCAGCTGCGTCTGGGCAAGGGCGGCAAGATCTTTCGGATGTGGAAACTCCGGTCAATGGTCCGCGACGCCGATGCGCAGATGGCGGATTTGCTGAGCCGCGATCCGGTCGCGCGGGAGGAATGGAATGCGACACAGAAGCTGCGCAATGACCCGCGGATCACGGGGTTTGGCCAGTTTCTGCGCCGGTCCTCGCTGGACGAGTTGCCGCAGCTGTGGAACGTGCTGACCGGCGACATGAGTCTGGTCGGCCCGCGGCCAATGATGGTGGATCAGAAATCACTGTATCCCGGCACCGCCTATTATGCGCTGCGCCCCGGCATCACCGGATACTGGCAGACCGCTGGCCGCAACCGCACGACCTTTCGGGCTCGCGCGGAATACGACACCGTGTATGAGGAAGGTCTGGCTTTGACCGCGGATCTGAAAATCCTGTGGCGCACGGTCAGCGTGGTGATGAACGGCACCGGCTGCTGACCAGAGCGCCCCGGAAACCAAAAGGCCCGCCCAAGATGGGCGGGCCTTTTGCTTTCCGGTCAACCCCTTACAGCAGCGTGACAAGCACCGCTGCACCCAGCAGCACCGCACCGCCCAAAATCAGCTTGCCCCGCCGACCGGTCATATCGGGCAGGTGACCCGCCTCATTCCCGATCAGCGAACTGATCATCTTGCGCCCCAGCGGTTTGCGGCTGCGACGATGCACTTCGGGGATCGACACAACCGGACGCAGGTTCAGCTCCCGCTCCATCTGCGCGGCGGTGCGGATCACCGGGTTCATCACATCCAGCAGGAAGGCGATCACCAACCCCAAAGCTGCGCTGCCGAATAACCCGGCAATGGCAATCTTTCTTGCCCCCGACCCCAGAGGATAGTCGGGCGTGATCGCCCGTTCCAGCATCGAGAACCGTTCGGTCTGCTGGCGCGAGGCCAGACTTTGCGCGGTTTCTGCCTCGGCCATCCGTTGCGAGACGACGGTGTACTGATCCTGCAACTGCCGCATCTGCCGGTCATAGGCAGACAGTGCCCGTTCAACCTCGGCCGTGTTGCCCAGCGTGGCCTCCAGCGTCGCCTTGCGTTCGGCCAAAGGCGTGCTCTGAGCGGTCAGAACCGACAGCCGCTGGCTGATGTCGTCCAGCCGTCGCCGGTCGGTTGCCCGCTGGGTCTGCAACGCCCTGATCTGCGCCTCTTCGCTGCGCAGGCCGGTGATTTCCTGTTCCAGCGCCCGCAACGAGGTTTCCAGTTCTGCAATCTCATCCTGCCGCGCCTCGCGTACACCCGGCAGGGTGTTGCGGTTCGTGTCGCGATAGGCGGCGATTTCCGCTTCCAATGCGGTAATCTGCGCCCAGATCCGGTTTTCCTGTTCCTTGAAAAAACCGAAACTTGCCTCGGCGGTTGCCCGTTTGCCCTCGGCCCCCATGTCGAGCACGCTTTGTGCCAGATCATTGGCGATGCGCGCGGCATTGTCCGCATGGCCGGCGCGTGCCGTGATGATCATGGCCGACAGCGCACCAGATGGCCCGGTTACACTCTGAAAGCTGACAGAGCGGCGCATCGCAACGAGCCGGTCTTCGACCGACAGGGCGGGGGCATCGGCGAACAGATCGTGCCGTTCGATCAGCGCGATCATGTTGTCACGGGCGGTCAGGCGCTGTTCGATGCTGGTCACCAGTTGCAGCACGTTGACAGGCAGGGCCGGGGCCTGCCCGCCATCGGTCACCATGGGCAGTTCCACCTGCAACACCGCTGTCGCCTCGAACACATCGGGGCGGGTTTTGGCGTACCAGATGGCAAACAGCGTGCCGATCACGCTGACGGCCACGATCAGCCAGAAGCGGCGGCGGATCAGACCCAGCAGATCTTCGACAGTCAGGATCGGACCCATTCCCTAGCCCCGCCCATAGCGCAGACGGCCCAGGCCACGTTCCTGCGCACGGTTCAGCACAACGCCCATCACCGGGATACGGTTCTCGAACAGAGCTTCGCAGGCGCGAATGTCCTTGGCGGTGGTCTGCGTGCCATCCGCCACGATCAGCACGGCATCGACCTTGTCCTTCATCGCCAGCACATCGTCGCTGACCAGCGCCGGCGGCAGGTCCATCACCGTGATTTCAGGGTCAAGCTGCAACTCCATCGCTTCCAGCGCCTGCGCGGTATCGGCGCTGTGCAGGATGTCACCTGCATCAGGCACCGCTTCGCCATTGAACCCGATGGCGAGCGTTCTGCCGACGCGCTGAAACAGCGTTTCCATCGGCTGACTGCCGTTGAGAAAGTCACGCAAGGCCCCGGAGGGAGTCGCCCCGAACAGGGTGTGCAGGTTCGGGCGGCGCAGATCCAGGTCGATCAGCACCGTATGGCTGCCGGGCCGGCGGGCAAGCGCCATCGCAAGATTGGCGGCAGTAAACGACTTTCCGCACCCATGGGTGGGTGAGGTAATGCCGATCCGACGCCAGCCCCGCTCGGCCATCGCCTGCGACACACGGGTGCGCAAAATGTCAAAGGCGGGCCCGGCGAGGCTTTGGTCCGGATTGGTAAACAAACCGTTTCCCGCCAGATGGTCGCCATCCAGGGTGATCGCATTCAGCGATTCCCAGATCCGTGCCGGGTTCAGCAGGGCCAAAGGATAGCTATCGGTAAAGATGTCCCGGTCAAGATCCACTTCCAGCGGATCAGGGTCACGCCCGGCGATGCGGCCGGGGCGGAAGACCGAAACAGACAGGCCACGGTCACGCCGTGATGCGCCATCTCCCTGCTCGGTCATCGGCAAAATTCCCATATCCAGTGCATTGTCAGATGGTAACGCCAAATTATTGTGTCGGGCCATCACCTGGCACGCTCCTGAAAAGCGCAGCGCGGGGGCTGCTTGCCGAAAACAGACCTGCGCGTCAGCAGGCCACGACTCAAGGCTTGTCTGCCGCAATACACATGCCTTTTGGCGCAGTGTGATTGTGCCAGACTCGCCGGACCCCCGTCCAGTTCTGATCTGGTTAGCAGATTATCTTCCTAAATGAAAGGCTTTGCCCCTTTGCGCAGCCTCGCGGGGCATGGCCATTGCCGCCTGTCGGTTCTAGGGTCGGACCGGGACAAACAGGGGCAGCACAGATGACCTTGATCGTGGATGCGGTGGTGATCGGCCGGAATGAGGGCGCGCGGCTGGTGGCCTGTCTGGCCGCGTTGCGCGGACAGGTCCGGCGGGTGGTCTATGTCGACAGCGGGTCCACCGATGCCTCGGTCGCGGCGGCACGGTCGGCGGGGGCAGAGGTGGTGGCGCTTGACATGAGCCTGCCCTTTACCGCCGCACGGGCCCGCAACGCGGGGCTGCTGGCGCTGGCCGAGGCCCCGCCCGATTTCGTGCAACTGGTCGATGGCGATTGCGTTTTGGACCCCGGCTGGATCCCGGCGGCGCTGCGGACGTTTCACGGCAAGCCGAATGCCGTCGTGGTCTGCGGGCGGCGGCGGGAGCGGTTTCCCGAGGCGTCAATTTTCAACAGCATGGCGGACCGGGAGTGGAATACGCCCGTGGGCCCGGCTACGGCTTGCGGGGGCGACGCGCTGATGCGCTTTGCGGCGGTATTGGCAGTTGGCGGCTACCGGGATGATCTGATCGCTGGCGAAGAGCCGGAACTTTGCCTGCGCCTGCGCCGCGCCGGGGGGACGATCTGGCGGATCGATGCCGAGATGACCCTGCATGACGCCGCCCTGCTGCGTTTTGGCCAATGGTGGACCCGGATGGTGCGGTCGGGCCACGCCTTTGCCGAAGGGGCCGACCTGCATGGCGCGGGGCCTGAGCGGTATTGGATGGTTGAAACCCGCCGGGCTTTGCTGTGGGGAGCGGCCGGGCCGGTGATCGTGATCGCGGCGACGCTGATCCATCCGCTGGGCCTGTTGCTGGCGCTGGTCTATCCGGCGCAGATGGCCCGGCTGGCGCGGCGCGGTGGCTGGCGCTGGGGGCTCTTGACCGTGGTCGGGCGCTTTGCCGAGGCGCGGGGTGCGCTGGGCTATCACTTCAACCGGGTGCTGGGGCGGCGGCGGGGGCTGATCGAGTACAAATAGCCTCAGGCCCGGCGCTGGCGCAGGGCCGCAGCGATCTGCTCGGGCAGGATGGCAATGCAGGCGGTGTACCGCGGGATCATGCGGCGCGGGGCCGAGAGGGCGCGCCACAGCCATTCCAGCGCCAGCCTGCGGACCCATGTCGGCGCGCGCACCTGTTGACCGGCGATGAAGTCGAGGCCCGCACCAAAGCCGCAAAACCCGATCTGAGGCGCGTGGCGGCGGCCATAGGCGGCGAACGTCTCCTGCCGGGGGGCGGAGAGCGAAACAATGCACAGCCGCGCCCCGGCGGCCTGCATGGCGTGCAGGGCCGCGTCAGCCTCAAGGCCGGTCGGGTCAAAGCCCATGGCGGGCGCGCCGGTCCAGACCAGCCGCAGCGTGGGGAGTTCGGCGGCAAGCCGGGTGGCGGCCTGTGCCAGCACCTCTGGCGAGGAGCCGTAGAAGGCCACCGGCATGCCCTCATCCGCCGCCAGCTGCAGCAGGGGGCGCAGCAGGTCGGAGCCGGGGACAAGGGCCACGGGGCGGCGGGCGAGGCGGGACAGCCAGACGATGGGGTTGCCATCGGCCACGATCAGATCCTGCGCGGCATAGGTCGCCCGGTAGCTGGTAGAGGCGCGGAGTTTGACCAGATGATCGAGGTTCAGGGTGGCCAGCGAAAAGCCGCGCCCGCCCCGGAACCGGGACCGGATCTCGGCCAGCAGGCTGGGCTGGTCGGGCATGTTCACGGTGATGGTCTGGTCAGGGAAGCGGAACTGCAAGGGCGGACCTTTGGCTTTGGGCTGTAACACAGGGGGAAGATTTCGAAATATAACGATATCAATGCTTTGATGCTGCGGGATTAACCAACTTTTAACACTTCAGCCCAGCATGGACACCCGATCTTACCCCGGCAGCGTCACGATGATCGCGCCGCGTTCGGTGGCAACCACCGTATGCTCATACTGTACCACCCATGCAGGCGGCTGGCTGTAGAGGGTCCAGTCATCATCGCCCTCGGTTTCGGCCCATTTGCCGCCGGTGGACAGGAACGGCTCTACCGTCAGCACCAGCCCCTTGTGCATCCGCCGCCGGTCGCCGCGGCTGGGCCAGGTCGGCACCTCTGCCGGGTCTTCGTGCAGGGCGCGGCCAATGCCATGGCTGGCCAGATTGCGGATCAGCGTATAGCCGCGCGCCGAGGCAAAGCGGCCGATGGCGGTGCCGATCCCGGCGATGGGCTTGTCATGGCCAACCTGCGCGATGCCGATCTGCATCGCGCGCTTGCCATCGCGGCACAGCCGGTCCAGCGCGGGCGGCACGGCTCCAAGGCGAAAGCTGGCGCCGGTATCGGCGAAATACCCGGCTTTGGAGGCGGACACGTCGATGTTGACCAGATCACCGGCGCGCAGAATGCGGTCGCCGGGGATGCCATGGGCGATTTCCTCATTCACGCTGATGCAGGTCGCGCCGGGGAAATCATAGGTCGATTCCGGGGCAGAAACCGCGCCCTCACGGTCAAGATGCGCGCGCCCGATCTGATCAAGCTCGCGCGTGGTCATGCCCGGCTCCATCGCCTGCGCCATGGCCTGCATCGTGTTGGCGACGATGCGGCCAATCACGTGCAGCCCGTCAAGATCGTCCTGTTGGGTGATGGTCATGGGTCTGGTCCGGGAAAAGCGTTGCGCGAAGTGGGTCAGGGCTGTTTAGCACAGCTGGGCGGTGTTGTCCCATAGGGCGGGTTTGACAGAGCGATGGCTGAACCACGGCGATTGGGCGGGCCGGGTGAGGCCGCGGGATGAGGTGACACCCGGGGTGAAACGAAAAAAGCCCCGCTGAGGCGGGGCTTTTGCAATCTGTGGTGGCCAGATCAGGCCAGAGCGGATTTCGCCTGTGCCGCGATGGCGTTGAACGCCTCGGGCTCGTGCACGGCGAGATCGGCGAGAACCTTGCGGTCGACTTCGATGCCGGCTTTGGTCAGGCCGTTGATCAGGCGCGAATAGGTCATTTCCATATCGAACAGACGCACGGCAGCATTGATCCGCTGGATCCACAGGGCGCGGAACTGGCGCTTGCGGACCTTGCGGTCACGGGTCGCATACTGCTGGGCCTTGTCGACGGCCTGCGTGGCGGTGCGGAAGTTGGTCGAGCGGGCGGCGTAGTAACCGGCGGCTTTCTTGATGACCTTGCGGTGACGTGCGTGGGTGACAACACCAGATTTAACGCGGGACATGGGTGTCTCTCCTCAGCGGTCGTAGGGCATGTACTTCTTGACGATCTTGGTGTCCGAAGCGGACAGCAACATCGTGCCAGAAGCATCGCGAATGAACTTGGTCGTACGCTTGATCATGCCGTGACGCTTGCCGGCGACGCCAGCTTTTGCACGACCGGACGCGGTGAAGCTGAAGCGCTTCTTCGCAGCGGATTTGGTCTTCATCTTGGGCATTTCGATCTCCAATCGTCATATGCGCGACTCGGCATGCCTAAGTTGGCCGGCCCCGCAGGCTTTCCAGAACGGCTCCTATAGGGGGGAGGCGCTTTGGGCGCAAGGCAAAAGAGTCGGCGGGCTTGAGTGTCGGGCAAAAGGGTCAGTTCACAAGGCGGCCGATGACGCGGAAAAAGATGTCGGGGATTTCGGCAAGGGCAATGCCACCGGGTTTGTGGCTGAGCGCGATGACGACAAGGGTGCCGCCGATCAGCAGAATGATGGCAGCCGCCCGGGGTGGGCGGCTGTCGGAAAGGGCGGAAAAGATCGCCGGGATAGAGAGGGCCAGAAGCACGACCCCCGTGACGAACATCAGATCAGAGTCCATCGCCACCCCATACACTACCCTGAGTGGATTTACTCAGGATCGGCTTTGTAAATCAACCGCTCATCACAGGGGGCCACGCGCAGGATGTTGGTGGTGCCCTGCACGTTGAACGGCACACCGGCGGTAAGCACGATCTGGTCGGTTTCCGCTGCAAAGCCGTGCTGGCGCGCGGCGCGGACAGCAGAGATGACAGCGCCCTTGAAGCGGTCCTGCTCTTCGGTGATCACGCAATGGGTACCCCAGGTCAGGCAGAGCCTGCGGGCGGTGTCCATCAGCGGGGTCAGCGCGATGATCGGAACGCGGGGGCGTTCGCGCGCGACAAGGCTGACCGTGGTGCCCGATTGCGAGAACACGGCGATGGCCTTGATATCGGCGGATTCCGCGATTTCGCGGGCGGCAGACACGATGCCATCGGCCACGGTGGACCGGGCGACGGTGCGGCTGGCCTCGATGATCTGGCGATAGGTCGGGTCTTTTTCGACCGACATGGCGACGTTGTTCATCGTCGTCACCGCCTCGATCGGGAATTTCCCGGCAGCGGATTCGGCCGACAGCATGATGGCATCAGCACCTTCATAGATGGCGGTGGCGACATCGGACACTTCGGCGCGGGTCGGCATCGGCGATTCGATCATCGATTCCAGCATCTGGGTGGCGACGATCACCGGCTTGGCCGCGGCACGGGCCATGCGGACCAGCCGTTTCTGGATCGGCGGCACCGAATAGACCGGCAGCTCGACACCAAGATCGCCCCGGGCGACCATGATGCCATCAGAGACGGCGAGGATGGCCTCATACGCTTTGACGGCGGCGGGCTTTTCGATTTTCGACAGCACGGCGGCGCGGCCTTTGACCAGCGCTTTGGCCTCGGTCACGTCTTCGGGGCGCTGCACAAAGGACAGGGCAACCCAGTCGACGCCGATGCTGCAGGCGAATTCCAGATCCTTGAGGTCTTTTTGCGACAGCGCGGCCAGTGGCAGCACCACATCAGGCACGTTCACGCCCTTGCGGTTGGAGATCGCGCCGCCGACGGTGACGGTGCAATTGGCGAAATCCGTGCCGCACTCATCGACGATCAGGCGAATCTTGCCGTCATTGACCAGAAGCGATGCGCCGGGTTCCAGGGCCGCAAAAATCTCGGGGTGCGGCAGCTGCACGCGGCTGGCGTCGCCCGGGGTCGGGTCCAGATCAAGGCGGAACTTGTCGCCGTCGGCCAGATCATAGGATTCGTCAGCAAAGGTGCCGACGCGCAGTTTTGGCCCCTGAAGATCGGCCAGAATGGCGATCGGCCGCCCGGTGTCGGCTTCGACCTGCCGGATGATGGCGTGGCGCGCGCGGATATCATCGTGCGTGCCATGGCTCATGTTCAGGCGGAACACATCGGCCCCTGCCTCAAACAAAGCGCGGATCATTTCATAGTCGTTGGATGCGGGCCCCAGAGTGGCCACGATCTTAACATTCCGAAGGCGTCTCATGCCTTGTTCCTTCTTCAGTTATCACTTCGTGGTGGGCCACGGGTGGGAATAGAGCAATCGGATGCCCGGAGCAACTGGCGCGTTAGCGCTAAATGGCCTAATGGCTTAAAAGCACGGTGGGGTAAAGAAAACATGACGGACATGCGCCCGGAAATCAGGCATGAGGCGTTTGAAGTGCTGGGAACCGACCGTCCCGGCCCCTGGCTGGTGACCTGTGATCACGCCACAAACCGGGTACCGGACTGGCTTGGCGGCAGTCTGGGGATCGCGCCCGAGGATATGGCGCGGCACATTGCCTATGATGTGGGCGCGCGCGGTCTGGCGATTGCCTTGGGTGCGGCGCTGAACAGCCCGGTGCTGTGTTCCGATTTCAGCCGGCTGGTGATCGACCCGAACCGGGGCGAGGATGACCCGACGCTGGTGATGAAGCTGTATGACGGCACCATCATTCCCGCCAACCGCCATGTCGGCCCGCCCGAGGTGGAAGAGCGGTTGCAGCGGCTGTACCGGCCCTATCACGCGGCCTATGCGGCGCTGGCGGGGGAGCGGGCGATTCTGGCGATCCATTCCTTTACCCCCTGCCTGAAGGGCCGCGCGCCCCGGCCCTGGCATATCGGCGTGCTGCACAGCCCCGAGGATGAACGGCTGTCGCGGGCAGTGATTGCCGGGTTGCAGGCGGTGCCGGACTGGTGCGTGGGTGACAATGAGCCCTATTCCGGCCATCTGCCGGGCGATGCGATTGACCGGCATGGCTTGCAAAAGGGGCGGCATAATACGCTGATCGAGCTGCGCAATGATCTGATTGTCACCGAGGCGGAGCAGGTCGACTGGGCGGCCCGTCTGGCCCCGGTACTGTCAGCGGCGCTGAGGGCCGTCGCGGGCTGACCACCGGCCCGGCCAGGAGCAGACTGTCGACAATCCGGGTGCCGTCATACCTATTGGTATGACATTTTCATCAATGTTTCAAATTACTTGACCTGCCTGTGTGCGAGCATGCAGATGACGGTAAATTTTGCTTGAAACACCCTCATCGTTGCGGAGCTGTCTGTGGAACTTTTGCTTTTTCTTCCCCTTTTGCTGGTGGGTGGTCTGGTTTTTGGTGGGGGCAGCGACACCGATGACGCCAGTGATGGCGATGACGCACCGGCAGATGCGGCCGAAGAAAGCCAGACCGGAACCTCTGGCGCAGATATTCTGCTGGGCGGCGAAGGGGCTGATCTGATCGACGGGCTGGAGGGCAATGACATCCTTTCCGGTGAGGCCGGGCCTGACAGTCTGACCGGCGGCGCGGGCAACGATATTCTGCTGGGCGGTGCGGGCGATGATGTGCTGTCGGGCGGTACGGGCCGCGATATTCTGATCGGCGGGGCCGGGGATGACCTGTTGAACGGCGGCTTTGGTGCCGATCTGCTGATCGGGTCCAGCGGGTCGGACACGCTGATGGGGGGTGAAGGCAATGATACGCTGATCGGGGTGGAATATGACCTGATCGCGGAAGAGCTTGCAGACGTGGCGGATGAGATCACGGAAGTGGTTGCCAGCACCACAGATGATCCGGCGGCGGGTCAGCTTGCGGCACGGATTGCCGGTGCGGCGGGATCGGGCGATGTGGCAGAGCGCGGCCCTGATCTGCTGGAAGGCGGCGGCGGCGATGATCTGCTGATTGGCGATGATGGCGATACGATGACCGGCGGCGCGGGCACGGATGAGTTCGGCGTGGTCTTCACCTCTGGTGATGATGCCAGCCTTGTCACCGATTTTGACCATCAGACGGAAACGCTGACACTGGTGCTGGATAACCCGGATGCTGCCACCATCCTGATCCGGGCGGATGGCCCCGAGAACAGCGTGGTACTTGTCGATGGTGAGGTGGTGGTCCGGCTGACCGGCCAGTCTGCGGCAGATCTGTCGGCAGACACTTCGTCATGGCTGTTCCTGGAACCGCTGTGACGCTGGCTTGATGCCTTGGCCCGGATCGGACATGCTGTCCGGGCAGGAGGATACCATGACCGAGGACGACCAGACCCGCACCGAACTGGAGGCCGCCGCGTTCCGCGCGCTGATGCAGCATCTGATTGAGAAGCGCCCCGATGTGCAGAACATCGACCTGATGAACCTGGCCGGGTTCTGCCGCAACTGCCTGAGCCGCTGGTATCAGGAAGCGGCGAATGCCCGGGGCATTGAGATGGACAAGGCGCAGGCGCGCGAGATTGTCTATGGGATGCCTTACGCGCAGTGGGTGGCGACGCATCAGGCCCCGGCGGATGCGGACAAGCAGGCGGCCTTTGCCGAGGCTTTTGCGCGGAATGCCGAGCCATCCGACCGGGGCTGACTGTCATTGTCTTCTGACGGCACGCAGTGACCCGCCGGGGCCGCATTGTCCTTGCACTGTCAACAATTGTGGCAATTCGAAGGCAAGTGTTTGACAAGTTTCGGATTTGAGGTGTTGTTCGTTAACTGAAGGTTAACGATTGGCCCATGGCGATTTGCCGGGGGGGCGCGTTAAGGTATTTGAAATGGAACTGCTTTTCCTGCTTCCCATGCTTTTGCTGGCGGGGCTGTTTACCAGTGGCACGGACACCGCAGATGAACCGGCCACTCCGGATGACCCGGACATCCCGGATGACCCGGATCCCACAGATGATCCTGATCTCTTCGAGCAAGGGACCGAAGGGGATGACACCCTGACCGGCACCGACGGGCCCGATCTGATTGATGGTCTGGGAGGTGATGACGTGATCAGCGGCTTGGCGGGCAACGACACGTTGGTGGGGTCCGACGGCGACGACACTCTTTACGGGAGTGGTGGTGCTGATCTGCTTGACGGCGGCGCGGGTGATGACACGCTGATCGGCGGTGGCGATCAGGACAATCTCTTTGGGGGCAGCGGCGATGATCTGGTCCGCGGCGGGACCGGCGACGACAGGATATCTGGCAACGATGGGGCGGATACTCTGTACGGGGGGGCCGGGATCGACACCCTGGGCGGAGGAGACGGCAACGATTCGATACTGGGCGGCGCCGGCAGAGACAGATTGGTTGGCAACGCGGGCGAGGATTTGCTCAGCGGCGGGTCAGGTGGTGACTTCCTGTTCGGTGATGCAGGCGATGACACTTTGTTCGGTGGTTGGGGGAATGACAGGCTGAATGGTGGTTCGGGCAGTGACCTGATGTACGGCGGGCATGGCAACGACACATTGTACGGGGATGAAGGGGATGATCTGCTGGACGGGGGTGCGGGAAATGACCTGTTTCTGTATCCGGAAGTCTATGGCGTGGGTGATCCGCAGCTGTCGCCTCAGTTCGGCAATGACACGATCAACGCAGGGGCAGGCGATGACCGCGTGCTGGTTGAAGGTGGCTTCAGCACAGGGCGTGAGGTCGATCTGGGCGACGGCAATGACAGCTACATCGGCCGGTCGAATCCATACGGTGCCAATGGTGATGTGGTCGGTTTTGGCGCCGATACGATCTATGGCGGCAACGGCAACGATACGATTGACGCGGGCGAAGGCGCGAACGGTTTGTTCGGTGGTGCGGGCGATGACGTTCTGGATGGCACCGAAGCCGCCTATAGCGACGATGCGTCGGTGATTCCGGGCGAAGGTCGGGATACCATCGTCGGCGGGCTGGGGGATGACACCATTCTGGCGGATGATGGCGACAGCGTGACCGGCGGCGAAGGCGCCGATGTGGTCCGGTTGGGCTATTACGACAACCTGTCGGGACTGGGTGGCATCAGTCTGGAATGGCGTGACGATCCGGTTCTGGTGACGGATTTCACCCCCGGCGTGGACCGGATCGAGATCGACATTTCCGGCTCACCCGACGATGCTACGCCCGAACTTGTGCCTGTCGATGGCGGAACGATGATCCGGTTCGGCACCGATGATGTGGCGTTTCTGGCCGGTGTGGCACCCGGTGCGCTGCTGCCATCCAGCATCGTGCTGACGGCACCGATGGCCTGACCCGGCCATCGGCTTGATCTGAAAGGGAGGGCCGCCGTTTACACGGCGGCCTTGCGCATCTCGTCCAGATAGAGCTCGCGCAGGCGCTGGGCGACGGGGCCGGGTTTGCCCGAGCCTACGGGTTTGCCGTCGATTTCCACCACGGGCATGACGAAGATGCTGGCGGCGGTGGAGAAGGCCTCATCCGCGTTTTGCGCCTCCTCAACGGTGAAGGGGCGTTCTTCCACCTCAAACTGCGCCTCGGCGGCGAAGCGCAGGACGGCGACGCGGGTGATGCCGTGCAGGATGTCGGTCGACAGGGCCCGCGTGATGATGCGGTTGCCCTTGACGATATAGGCGTTGTTCGAGGTGCCTTCGGTGACGTTGCCATCCTCGACAAACCAGCTGTCATCGACCCCGGCCTTTTTCGCGGCCATCTTGCCCATCGAGGGGTACAGCAGTTGCACGGTCTTGATGTCGCGACGGTCCCAACGCAAGTCGGGGATCGAGATCACGCGGAAGCCGGTTTTGGCAGCGGGGGCGTCGGCGAGGTTGGGGATGTCTTGGGTAAAGGCCACGATGGTCGGCGGCAGATCGGCGGGCGGGAACACAAAGCTGCGGTCGCCGGGGTTGCCGCGCGTGACTTGCAGATAGATCATGCCCTGATCAATGCTGTTCAGCTTCACCAGCTCGCGGTGCATGGTGATCAGCTCTTCGTCCGAACAGGGGGCGGCCATGTCGAGTTCGGAAAGGCTGCGGTGCAGGCGTTTGATATGGCCGTCAAAGTCGATCAGCTTGCCGTCGAGGACCGACGTGACCTCATACACGCCATCGGCCATCAGAAAGCCCCGGTCAAAGATCGAGACGGTGGCTTCGTGTTCGGGCAGGTATTGGCCGTTGACATAGACGGTGCGGGTCATGGTGCTATCCCCATAGGGCCGGATGCGGCGGGTGGATGCCGTGCTCATCGAACAACAGCGGGTTGTCGCGGGTTTGGGCCAGCGCGAGCGGTCCGTCAAGGTCTGTGAAGGCTGTGCGTTGAGCAAGGATCGTGGCGGGGGTCACGCCAAGACGGTGATTGTGATCCCTCAGAACAGCGGGAAAGTTGGAATCAGGCCGTAGTCTTTGATCATTTCCGATGCTTCGGCGAGCGGAATCAGAGCCAGAAACACCAATGCATCCTGCAGGTTCACCCGGAGCGTGCGGACGTTGAAGGTCACTTCCCCCTCGGTGCGGAACAGGGACGGGCGCGGGATGATCCGGGGCACACGGGCGGCGTAGGCGTCATAGGTCGGGCCAAATTCGGCGCGCAGGAACGCTTCTTCCTTGGAAGCGGTGATGGAGAGGATCGCGAAGAAAAGCGCTGTCATCACCAGTGTCAAAACGATTGACCCAAGCATCATGCCAAAGCCTGCCACGCCAATGGTGGAGAACAGGTAAAGCGGGTGGCGCATCATCGAATAGGGGCCATCCTGCATCACCACCGCATTCTTGCGCGCGCCGATATAAAGCACCGCCCAGAACCGGCCCAGCACGGCAAGGATGATCAGGGCGATGCCCGTCACCTCCATCACCTCGAACACCCAGTGCTGATCCATCCAGACGGATTTTGAGAACAGGATCAGGGGAAGGGCCACCAGAAAAGCGACTCGCAGGGCGGCGATGCGCCGTTTCTGGTTAACGGGCGCATGGGGGACAGTGGCGGTGGACATGGCGTGCATTCCTGTTGCGTGGCTGTCGCGACATGGCTCCTGCAAGGGGTCCACTGTCAAGGGAGGCGCGTTGGCATGGGACAAACTGCGCCAGTTGCTGCATCTGCAAACTGGGGATTGCAGGCTTGCGCGCAATAATCTATCGCTGCGATGCAGAGTCGTGAAATTAACTTGCCGAGGCCCCTGATGAGCTTTCGTGTCCAACCCGCGCCCCCCGCCCGCCCGAACCGCTGCCAGCTGTTCGGCCCCGGATCGCGCCCGGCCTTGTTTGAAAAGATGGCGGCGTCGGCGGCGGATGTGATCAACCTGGATCTGGAAGATTCGGTGGCGCCCGGTGACAAGGATACGGCGCGGGCCAATATCATTGCCGCGATCAATACGGTGGACTGGGGCACGAAAACCCTGTCGGTGCGGATCAACGGCTTGGATACGCCGTTCTGGTATCGCGATGTGGTGGACCTGCTGGAACAGGCGGGCGACCGGCTGGACCAGATCATGATCCCCAAGGTCGGCTGTGCGGCGGATGTCTATGCGGTCGATGCGCTGGTGACGGCGGTGGAGCGGGCGAAGGGGCGCGCAAAGCCGATCAGCTTTGAGGTGATCATCGAAAGCGCCGCCGGGATTGCGCATGTCGAAGAGATTGCCGCCAGCAGCCCGCGCTTGCAGGCGATGAGCCTGGGGGCTGCGGATTTTGCGGCCAGCATGGGCATGCAGACCACCGGGATCGGTGGCACGCAGGAGAATTATTACATGCTGCGCGAAGGGGTCAGGCATTGGTCTGACCCCTGGCATTGGGCGCAGGCGGCGATTGTGGCGGCCTGCCGGACGCATGGCATTTTGCCGGTGGACGGGCCGTTTGGCGACTTTTCCGACGAGGAGGGGTTCCGCGCGCAGGCCTGGCGCTCGGCCACGCTGGGGATGGTGGGCAAATGGGCGATCCACCCCAAGCAGGTGGCGCTGGCCAATGAGGTGTTTACCCCGTCCGAGGCGGCAGTGACCGAAGCGCGCGAGATTCTGGCCGCGATGGAGGCGGCAAAGGCGCGGGGCGAGGGCGCGACGGTCTATAAAGGCCGTCTGGTGGACATCGCCAGCATCAAGCAGGCCGAGGTGGTGGTGCGTCAGGCAGAAATGATTGCCGGATGACGCAGCGTTACACCGGAATCGTTGACAAGCTGCCACAGTCTGGTCAATGGTTCGTTATCAGCGCCTGAAATACTGGCGTTTTGAAAAGAATACCCGCGCTGCGCACCAGGGGAGAGGAGGCCCCCGCGCAGCATCAAGGGGAGGATGCACGCCCCGAACCAGCGGTTCGGGGCGCTGCTGTTTCTGGCGGTCGGTTGCGATTGATGGCGCATTTTCGGCCCCACAGTTGCATTGCCCGGCGGGCAGAGGCATATAGTGCCCTGTCCTTCACGGAGTGCCCGATGAATTACCTTGAGTTTGAAAAACCCCTCGCCGAGATCGAAGGCAAAGCCGAAGAGTTGCGGGCGATGGGGCGCGGCAATCCGGGGATGGATATTGCCAAGGAAGCCGAGGCGCTTGATAAAAAGGCCGAGACGCTTCTGCGCGATCTGTACAAGGATCTGACGCCCTGGCGCAAATGTCTGGTCGCCCGCCACCCGGAGCGGCCGCATTGCAAGGATTACATTGATGCGCTGTTCACCGAGTACACGCCGCTGGCGGGGGACCGGAACTTTGCCGATGACCATGCGGTGATGGGCGGGCTGGCGCGGTTCAACGATTCTCCGGTGATGGTGATCGGCCATGAAAAGGGCAATGACACCAAAAGCCGGATCGAGCGGAATTTCGGCATGGCGCGGCCCGAGGGCTATCGCAAGGCGATCCGGCTGATGGATATGGCGGACCGGTTCCGCCTGCCGGTGATCACGCTGGTGGATACGCCCGGCGCCTATCCCGGCAAGGGCGCGGAAGAGCGCGGGCAGGCCGAGGCGATTGCCCGCAGCACGCAGAAATGTCTGGAAATCGGCGTACCGCTGATTTCCGTGGTGATCGGCGAAGGCGGGTCGGGCGGGGCAGTGGCCTTTGCCACCGCAAACCGCGTCGCCATGCTGGAGCATTCGGTCTATTCGGTGATCTCGCCCGAGGGCTGTGCCAGCATCCTGTGGAAGGATGCCGAAAAGATGCGTGAAGCCGCCGAGGCGTTGCGGCTGACGGCGCAGGATCTGCAAAAGCTGGGCGTGATCGACCGGATCATCAAGGAACCCGTGGGCGGCGCGCAGCGCGGCCGGCGTGAGACGATTGACGCAGTGGGCAAGGGCATCGAGGCGATGCTGAAAGAGCTGTCGGGTAAAAAGCCCGAGGCGCTGATCAAGGATCGCCGGTCCAAGTTCATTGAGATGGGGTCCAAGGGGCTGGCGGCGTGAACCCTTGGATTCTGGTGGCGATCGCCGGTCTGCTGGAAACCGGCTGGGCGATCGGGCTGAAATACTCCAATGGCTTTACCCGTCCGGTACCGACGGGACTGACCCTCATCGGGGCGCTGGCCAGTTTCTGGCTGTTGTCGCTGGCGATGAAAGATCTGCCGGTCGGCACCGCCTATGCGGTCTGGGTCGGCATCGGCACTTTGGGCACGGCCATATTGGCGGTGATGCTGTTCAACGAGCCGGTCAATCTGGTGCGGGTGCTGGGCATCCTGCTGATCCTTGGCGGGATCATCGCGCTGAAACTGGCCTGATCACGGCTGGCCGGGACTGCGGCGGCGCGCCCCTGCCGCTACCACATGGTCGCGGCGGCGCGGGCGGGCCATGCGGCGTCATAGGCAGCGCCGTCGATGTCGCCGCTGGTGATTTCGCGCATCATGTCGCCCACAGTCGGCAGGCCCGCTGACTGGTCGCCCGTTGACCACAGGCCGGAGCGGATCAGGGCGCGGGCGCATTGCGAATAGACTTCGGCCACCGAGATCACGATCACGCTGCGGGGCTGTTTGCCCTCGCGCGCCAAGCGGGCGCAGAGGGCGGGGTCGGCGGTGACGATGGCCGTGCCGTTGACGCGCATGGCATTGGTGCTGCCGGCCACCAGAAACATCAGGCTGACCCGACCATCGCGGACGATGTTGCGCAGGCTGTCGATGCGCTCGTTGCCGCGCCAGTCGGGCAGGGCAAGGGTGCGGTCGTCGAGGATGCAGACCACCGGCCCCTCATCGCCGCGCGGGCTGCCATCGGTGCCCTCTGGCCCGACGGTGGTAAGCACGCAAAAGCGCGACCGCCCGATCCAGGTGCGGTATGCGGTGGTCAGCCGGGGCGTGACCTTGCGCGACGCCGCTTCGCCCGCTGTACCGTAGAGCGCGTGGAGGCTTTCAAGATCGGTGATCGGGGTCATCGGGCATCCTCCGCGGCGGGTTGCAGCGCGCGGGATGGTGATGCAAAGGTCAGTCCACCGGGTCAAGCGAGACTCTTCTTACAAGCGGGTTTTCCTGCAATCCGGCGCACAGGGCATCCAGATCAAGGCCGCTCTTGGGCTGGGTGACAGTTGTGGTCAGCGTGACAGACCGGGCGCTTTGGATCATGGCAATGCTGCCGGGCCGCAGCTGTCGGGCCGAAAGCTGCGCCGCCAGATCGGCACAGCGGTAGCCGGACTGTGCGAGCACGCTGATACGCAGGCTGCTATGGGCGGGCAGCACATATTGCATCACGCGCAGCGCAACGAGTACCGCAAGCACGATCAGGGTGCTGATGGTGGCCAACTCCAGCATGCCCGCGCCATAGACGATGCCAAGCGACGCCGTGACCCAGAGCGAGGCGGCGGTGGTCAGGCCCTGTACCGACAGACCTTCGCGAAAGATCACGCCCGCGCAGAGAAAGCCGATGCCGGTCAGAATCGCATGCGGCATGCGGGACATATCACTGACAATCTGGGTGCCTGCGATCATCGACGTGTCCCAGGAGATCTGGCGCGCCGCGATCAGCATCATCAGGGCAGAGCCAAAGCACACCAGCGTATGGGTGCGCAGCCCCGCCGGTTTGCCCTGCGCCTCACGCTCGGCCCCGATCAGGACACCCGTGATCAGGCTGCCCAGCAAGGGCAGCATCAGGGGGGCGGTGAAAAGGGTGGCGTACAGGCTGTCAAAAGTCATCTTGCAGCAACCCGCTGGGGGCACATCGGGTTCCCAGCGCCGGTGATCCTGTTTGCAGAGAGGGGTAGATCTGAAACTCGGTTATGGCCTGTGAAATCCCGCTTCGATCAGCAAGGCGTCGGAGGTGGTCTCGATGTCCTGCTCAAGCCGTTTCATGAATTGCCCGACCGGCAGACCGGGTTCGATGCGGGGCAGGAAATGCACGACACAGGTGCCGGGCTTGCGCAGGATACCGCGCTTTGGCCAGAACACGCCGATGTTGGTCGCGACCGGCACGCAGGGCTGGCCGAGCTGTTCATACAGCAGGCCCGAGCCCACCTTGTAGGGTTTCACGACGCCGGGGGCGACGCGGGTGCCCTGCGGATAGATCACCAGCTGGCCGGGGTCGGCGGCGGATCTGGCGACATCGGCTTTCATCCGGGCAATCGCAGCCCCGCGTTTGCCGCGATCAACAAACACGCAACCGATACGTTTGGCGTATTGGCCCAGAAACGGGGCATAGATCAGCTCGCGCTTCATGATGAACTTGCCGCGCGGGATGGCGTTGAAGATCACCAGAATGTCGAAAAAACTCTGGTGTTTGGCGGCGACCACCACCTCATCTGTCGGCGGCGTGCCACGCACCTCGACCTTTAACCCCAGCAGGATGCGGGCGGTAAAGATCACCCAGCGGCAATAGGTATGGCAGGCGGCAAAGGCGCCACTGCGCGAGAACAACGCCCAGGGGGCAAAGACTACGGCAATCACTGCCATGGCCAGATACATCTGGATGTTGAACAGCAGCGACAGGGTCCAGCGGACGGCAAGCATCAGGTCAGCCCTTTCAGGGTGCGGAAGGCGGCGGTGCGGGTGGCGGCAAAGGCCACAACGGCGGTGAGTGGGGGCAACAGCAGCGGCAAAAGCCAGCCTGCGCCCTGAAACCCGAGGCCGGTGAGAAAAGCCCCGGCCTCATCGGCGCTGGGCAGCAACGCCACGCCGATCATGGCGATCCCGGTGCCGATCGTGGCCCCGGTCAGCGCGCGCAGGGTGAAACGGCGGACAAAGGCGCGCACGATATAAGCATCCTTGGCCCCCACCAGCCGCAACACGCGGATCACGGGCAGGTTGGCCGACAGGGCGGCATTGGCGGCCAGCGTGATCATCGCGGCGGTGGACCCGGCAATCAGGATCAGCGACAGCGCGCCCAGCAGGCGCAAACGCTCGGCCGCTTGCGCCATTGGCCGACGCCAGCGGGTGTGATCGTCCAGCACCGCGCCGGGGGCCTCGGCCGCCAGACGCAGGCGCAGGCCCTGACTGTCGTAGCCCGGCGAGGCTTCGGTCAGCTCGATCAGACGCGGCAGCGGCAGGGCATCGACCGGCAGGTCGGGGCCGAACCACGGCTCCAGCAGGGCGCGCTGTTCCTCGGTGTCGAGCGCGCGGGCAGAGGCGATGCCGGGCGTGGTGGACAACAGCGCGAGGACAGCGGCGACCTGGGTATCCAGCTGCTCCGGCGGGGCAGAGATGCGGATGGTGGCGGTGCCGGCAAGGGCCGAGGCCCAGCGGTCGGCCAGCCGCCCGGAGGCCAGCGACAGGGCGAGGGCAAAGACCGCCAGAAAGGCCATTGCGCCCGCAGTGAACAGCGTCAGCTGCGCGGTGAAGCCCGAGGGCGGCACCACGCGGTCAGCCTGCCGGTCGGGAGCCAGAAGCGCGGGGAGGGTGAATTTCACAGATCGGCCCCCGCAAGCTGTATCCGCCGGTTCTGGATGCGCAGCACCCGCGCCGCCAGCTGCGATTTCGCCTGCCGGATCAGGTTCATGTCATGGGTGGCGACCAGAATGGTCTTGCCCATCCGGCTGAGCTCGACCAGCAGGGTCAGCAGGCGCAGCGACATTTCCCAATCCAGGTTGCCGGTGGGTTCATCGGCGAGGATGACATCGGGCGACATGATGATGGCGCGGGCAAGGGCGGCGCGCTGACGCTCGCCCCCGGAAAGCTGTGGCGGCAGCGCATCGGCCAGTTTGCCAAGGCCCACCCAGTCGAGCAGCGCGGTCAGATCCTGAGTGTCGCCTTTGCGGCCGGCAACGGTCAGCGGCAAGGTGACATTGGTGGCAAGCGGCAGATGGTCAAGGAACTGGCAATCCTGATGCACCACGCCGATGCGACGGCGCGACAGGGCGACATCATCGCGTGACATCACGCGTGCGTCGCGGTCAAAGATCGTGACCCGGCCTGCCGTGGGGCGCAGCTCGGCATAGGCGAGCTTGAGGAACGTCGATTTGCCCGCCCCCGAAGGCCCGGTCAGGAAATGGAACGACCCCGGCGCAAGGCGCAGGGTGACATCCGAGAGCAGTTCGCCCCCGCCGTAGTTGAAACCTACATTCTCGAACGCGATCACTCAGTCGTCCCCTTTGGCCGTGCCGGTGGCACTGTACTGGCGCTGTGGCAGAATTGCGCAAAGTGTCGGCGGATACAATGACAGCCAGAGCACCAGTGTTGCGAAAACAGCCACAAACTCTTGGCCTTGGGCGGGTTCGTTGCTAGTGTCCGGTGAAAATCCGGGAGAACCGGGAAAGGGTATGCGCTATGCGCCTGATCTGTCCGAATTGTGACGCCCAGTATGAGGTCGATGACGGTGCCATTCCGGACGCCGGGCGCGACGTGCAATGTTCCAACTGTGGCCACGCGTGGTTTCAGACCCGCGAACCCGTGGCCGAAGATCTGAGCGACGATCTGTACCGCGAGCCGGAGCCGGTGGCCGAAGTGCCCGCCGCTGTGGCGCAGACAGATGCGGAAGACGAGGAAGATGAGGCGCCGATGGCTGCGCCTCCGGGCAGGGCTGTGCCGGTGCAGCGGGCACTGGATGACAGCGTGCTGGCGATCCTGCGCGAAGAGGCTGAACGCGAGATGGCGGCCCGCAAGGCCGAAGCCACCGGGATAGAGATGCAGGGCGACCTTGGCCTGCCGCCGCCGGTGTCGCCGGTCGTGGGGTCTGCGGCGGCGGCTGCGGCCGCCTCGGCTGCGGCGCGGACCGACACCGACAAGCGGATCGCGACGATGAAGGGCGTGCCGGGGGTACCGCCACGCGCTGCGGCGCGGCGGGATCTGTTGCCCGATATCGAAGAAATCAATTCCAGCCTGCGGCCCAATGACATGGCGGCCAGTCTGGTGGAGTCGGCGGTGCCCAGACCGGCCGCGTCTGCGTCGGGGTTCCGGTCGGGCTTTGCGCTGGTGCTGATTTTGGCAGCGGTGGCGGTGCTGATCTATGTGATGGCGCCACAGATCTCGTCGCAGATTCCGGGCACGGCGGATGCGATGGCGTCTTATGTGGGGGCGGTCGACGGGTTGCGGCTGTCGGTGGACGCGCTGATGCAGCGGGCAACCGGGGCGGTGAACGGCCTGACCGGGGGCTGAGCCTTTTTGTCTGGCAGGAGCGTCTGCTGCGCGTGACGCGGCGTTGCGGGTGACAAGCTCGCAGCCGGCGACCATTCTGCGGCCAGATTGCCGGAGGACATCATGACCACCTATCCCCATCTGCTTGCCCCGCTGGATCTGGGCCACATCCGCCTGCGCAACCGCGTGCTGATGGGGTCGATGCACACCGGTCTGGAGGAACTTGGCGACTGGGGCCGGGTGGCAGCATTCTATGCGGCGCGCGCGGCGGGCGGGGTCGGGTTGATCGTAACCGGCGGCATGGCCCCGAACCGTGAAGGCGGGGTGTATCCGGGCGCGTCGGGGCTGTTCTCCGACGCGGATATCGCCAATCATCGCCGGGTGACCGATGCCGTGCATGACGCGGGCGGGCTGATTGCGATGCAGATCCTGCATGCCGGGCGGTATGCCTATGGCAAGGGCTGCGTGGCGCCAAGTGCGATCAAATCGCCGATTTCGCCGTTTGTGCCGCATGAACTGGATGCGGCGGGGATCGAGACGCAGATTTCCGACATCGTGACCGCTGCCGTGCGCGCGCGGGAAGCGGGCTATGACGGTGTGGAGGTGATGGGGTCGGAGGGCTATTTCCTGAACCAGTTTCTGGTGCGCCACACCAACCGGCGCGAAGATGACTGGGGCGGCAGCTATGAAAACCGCATGCGCCTGCCGGTCGAGGTGGTGCGCCGGGTGCGCGACGCGGTGGGGCCCGATTTCATTCTGATCTACCGGATCAGCCTGATCGACCTGATCCCCGATGGCTCGACCTGGGATGAGGTGGTGTTGCTGGCAAAGCGGGTGGAGGCGGCGGGGGCCACGATGCTGAACACCGGCATCGGCTGGCACGAGGCGCGGGTGCCGACGATTGCCACATCTGTGCCAAGGGCGGCCTTCACGTGGTTGACGGCGCGGCTGCGGCCGGAGGTGGGGATTCCGGTGATCACCTCAAACCGGATCAACACCCCCGAGGTGGGCGAGGCGGTGCTGGCAGCGGGGCAGGCCGATATGGTGTCGATGGCGCGGCCGTTTCTGGCGGATGCGAATTTCGTCGCCAAGGCGGCGGCGGGGCGCGCGGCAGAGATTGCGCCCTGCATCGCCTGCAATCAGGCCTGTCTGGACCACACCTTCAGCGGCAAGCTGACCACCTGTCTGGTCAACCCGCGCGCCTGTCATGAGACCGAGCTGGTCTATGCGCCCACCGATCTGCGCAAACGGGTGGCGGTGGTCGGCGCTGGCCCGGCGGGGATGATGGCGGCTCTGGTGGCGGCAGAGCGCGGGCATGAGGTGGTGCTGTTTGACCGGGCGGATCGCGTCGGCGGGCAGCTGCATCTGGCGGCCTCGGTCCCCGGCAAGGAAGAATTTCGCGGGCTGATCGCGTGGTTTGGCACCATGCTGGAGCGGTCTTCGGTGGTGCTGCGGCTGGGGGAAGCGGCGGAGCCAGAGGCCTTGGCCGGGTTTGACGAGGTGGTGATTGCCACCGGCGTCGCGCCGCGTGATCCGGGCATTCCGGGGCAGGAGCGGGCGCTGGGCTATCTGGAGACCCTGCGCGGGGCCAAGGTCGGCCGCCGTGTCGCGGTGATCGGGGCCGGGGGCATCGGCTTTGATGTCGCCGAATATCTGGTGCACTCCGGGGAGAGCCCGACTGAGGATTTCGCGCTGTGGCGGCGGGAATGGGGTGTCGGCGACCCGGCAGAGGTTGCTGGGGGGCTGGCCGTTGCCACGCCGGAGCCGCCCGCGCGCGAGGTCTGGCTGCTACAGCGCAAGGCGGAAAAGCCGGGGCGGGGCTTGGGCAAGACCACGGGTTGGATTCACCGCGCGGCGCTGGCGGCCAAAGGCGTGAAGATGCTGGGCGGCGTGAGCTACACGGCGATCACCGGCGAGGGCCTTGTCATCGAGCGTGACGGGGTGGAGCAGCTGTTGCCGGTGGATGACGTGATTCTGTGCGCCGGTCAGGTGCCCGAACGCGGGCTGGCCGAGGCGCTGGTGGCGGCGGGGATCACCCCGCATGTGATCGGGGGGGCTGATGTGGCGGCGGAACTGGACGCCAAGCGCGCGATTGATCAGGGCGCGCGGCTGGCGGCGCGGCTGTAAGCGTCAGTAATTGTTTGGGTTTCCGGGCAGGATTGTGCCCGTGCCCTCATCCCCGGCCGCGCCGACCCAGACGATGCTTTGCCCGTTCAGACGCACGGCCCAGCAGCTGGCCGGGTTGCCGTCATAGCCAAAACACATGCGGTTGCCATCAATCGACCATTGCCCAGCGTAATCAGGGCCACGGATCGCACCGTCAGGGGCGTAATATTCGGTAAAGCCGCCCGAGGCGACCATCGCGCCTTGCACGGTATTGCCGACAATCGCGGCGCGGATCGCGTCCGCCGGGGCAAGATCCTGCGCCAGAGTGGGCAGGGGCAGCAGGGCGGCAACGCACAGCAGGATGCGGGACAGTTTCATCGACACCCTCCTTGGGTTGCGCAAACGTTAACGCATACCGGGCCGGTTTCAAAGACCCGGCAAGGTCAGGTTTTCGGCACTGTGACATCCAGTTGCCGCGCCAGATCGGACAGGGTTTTGCGGTTGTCCGCATCCCAGTCGGCGCGATGCGACAGGAACAGCACCGCCTGACTGGAATGGATCAGCGCGTCGGACAGGATCTTGAGGTGGTTGGCGCGCAGGGTCTCGCCCGAGGAGGTGATATCGGCAATCGCCTCGGCGGTCAGGTTCTTGACCGTGCCTTCGGTGGCCCCCTGAGAATCGACCAGCTGGTAATCGGCGACGCCATGGGTGGTCAGGAAATCGCGCACCAGACGGTGGTATTTGGTGGCGATGCGCAACCGGAACCCGTGGGTCCGGCGAAACGCGGCGGCGGCGGCGTCCAGATCATCCAGCGTGTCAACGTCGATCCACGCGACCGGCACCGCGATGATCAGATCGGCATGGCCAAAACCCAGCGGCGCGAGTTCGGCCACCTGCGTGGGCCAGTCAGCCAGCTTTTCGCGCACAAGGTCGGACCCGGTGACGCCAAGATGGATGCGCCCGGCAGCCAGTTCGCGCGGAATTTCCCCCGCCGACAGCAGCACCAACTCAACACCCGCGATGCCATCGACGCGGCCGGCGTACTCCCGCTCCGCCCCCGACAGGCGCAGGGTGATGCCGCGCGCGCCGAACCAGTCAAAGGTTTTCTCCATCAGCCGCCCTTTGGACGGCACGCCGATCTTGATCATGGTTTTGCCCCCATCAGGCGGGCCATCAGCCCGGCGCGGATCACGCCGCCGACGGCGGGGATGGACTTGCCCTGTCCCAGCACGGCGGTCAGCGCGTCATAGCGCCCGCCGCTGGCGACGGGGGGCAGGGCAGGATCGTCGGCGTGGAAGCTGAAGACGAAACCGTCATAGTATTCCAGGCTGGTGCGGCCGTGGCTGGCCTCGAACGGCAGGGCCTCAACGTCGATGCCTTGGGCGTGGAGCGCGTCGAGCCGGGCGGCGAACCGGTCCACCGCCGGGGTGATGGCGGGCAGCATGGGTGCTATGCCGCGCAGGTGTTGCAGCGCCGCACGCGACGGGGCCTGCAACGACAGGAGGTCATAAAGCAGCGCCGCCTCGGGCGCGTTGAGGGGGGGCGTTTGCGCGTCTTCGGTCAGCGCCTGCACACGGGCGGCGATTTCAGCCTCGCTGCGCAGCCCGGTAAAGCTGCCCGCCTGCGCGATCAGATCGGCGGGGGAGCCTTTGGCCAGCCGGTCGAGCAGGTGCTTGCGGGCCTGCGGCACGGGTGCGCGGGCCGAAAAGCGGTCGAGCAGCGCGCGGAAGCGTTGCGGCCGCCAGATATGGCGCAGCAGCGCCTGTTTGCGGCGATCGGTGGTGGCAAGACAACGCACGGCGGCCATCAGGATGCCGATGTCGCCGGTGACCGGGCGCAGGGTCAGGCCGTTTTCGTGCAGCACCTGATTGATCAGCGCGAAGACACGGGCGTCGGACGCCTCTCGCTGGTCGCGGCGGAAAATCTCGATCCCGGCCTGATGGTATTCTGACGGGCGGTCGCCGGCATGGTCCTGTTTGCGGAACACCGGGCCGGAATAGGCATAGGTGGCGGGGTCTGCGCCGCCCGCCATGTGCTGCTGCACCACCGGCACGGTAAAGTCGGGGCGCAGCATCATTTCGCCCTGCACCGGATCGACCGTCATATAGGCGCGGGCGCGGATGTCTTCGCCGTAAAGGTCCAGCAGGGTTTCGGCGGGCAACAGAATATCCGCCTCGACCAGCGTGGCGCCCTGATCGGTGAACCATGCGGCGAGGCGGTCAGAGGTTGCGCGTTCGGCCCCTGTGCGCATCAGGCTTGGTCCAGCATCCGGCGCACGGCGGTGACCAGCTCGGCGCGCGGGATTTCGACCTGCGCGGGGCGGTCTTTCCATTCCTCCAGCGTGGCGTTCTGCGCGATCTTTGCGCCGAGGATCAGGTCCTTGAGGATGACGGTGCCTGCCGCTGCCTCATTCCCGCCTTGGATGACCGCGATGGGGGAGTTGCGTTTGTCGGCGTATTTCAACTGGTTGCCGAAGTTCTTTGGATTGCCGAGGTAGACCTCGGCGCGGATGCCCGCGCTGCGCAACTCTCCCACCATGGCCATGTAATCAGCCATCCGGTCGCGGTCCATCACGGTGACGACCACGGGGCCAGCGCTGTCGGTGCTGATGCGACCCTTGGCGTGCAGGGCGGCGAGCAGGCGGTCGACGCCGATGGAGACGCCGGTGGCGGGGACCGACTGGCCGGTGAAGCGCTTCACAAGGTCATCATAGCGCCCGCCGCCCGCGACGGAGCCGAAGTTGCGGGGGCGGCCTTTTTCGTCGGTGATCTGGAAGGTCAGTTCCGCCTCATAGACCGGGCCGGTGTAGTAGCCCAAGCCACGGACGACGCCGGGGTCGATCACGATGCGGTCGGGGCCGTAGCCTTGGGCGGACAGGAGGGAAGAAATTGAACGTAGTTCCTCGACGCCTTCTTCTCCGACCTTGGAACCGCTTACCAAGCTATCAAGGAAATCGAGAACTGCACTATTGTAAATGTGTGAAGCCGCTGGATCAGCCTGAAACTTCAAGCCGAGACTTTGCATTATCTCAAGACTTACTGGATCGCGAACCCAACTGGCTTTGAAGATATCGCTTGCATTGCCTCCACGGGTCGAGATGGCCTGAGCCATTCCCTCTAGCTCTAGACCAACTATTTCGCTCGCAGTGACAAACTTGAGGATCAAAGCAGACTGTCCTGGGTTAAGCCCCGCGCCTTTAGTGAAGTCGCCGGACTCATCCTTGCGGCCCGCGCCCAGCAAAGCCCGGACGCCTTCAGCGCCCAGACGGTCGACTTTGTCGATGGCGCGCAGGACGATGCCGCGTTCGGCTTCCTTGTCATCGCCGGACAGGCCCGCGACTTCCATCACGCCATTCAGCACTTTGCGGTTGTTGACCTTCACCACATAGTCGCCGCGTTCGATCCCGGCGGCTTCCAGTGCGTCGGCCAGCATGGCGCAGATTTCGGCATCGGCGGCGACCGAACCCGACCCGACGGTGTCGGCATCACATTGATAGAACTGGCGGAATCGACCCGGCCCCGGCTTTTCGTTGCGCCAGACCGGCCCCATCGCATAGCGGCGATAGGGGGAGGGCAGGTCATTGCGGTATTGCGCGGCCACCCGGGCAAGGGGGGCGGTCAGGTCGTAGCGCAGGGCCAGCCAGTCGGCATCCTCATCCTGCCAGGCGAACACGCCCTCATTCGGGCGATCTACGTCGGGCAGGAATTTGCCAAGCGATTCAACGGTTTCCACCGCGCTCGTCTCCAGCGGATCAAAGCCGTAGCGGTGGTACACCTCGGCGATCTTGTCCAGCATGGCTTTGCGCGTGGTCACTTCGGTCCCGAAGTAATCGCGGAAGCCTTTGGGGGTTTCGGCCCTTGGGCGGCGGATTTTCGCGTCGGACATGGCGGTTTGGCCCTTCGATCTTTGCCGGGCTTGCTGTAACGGAAGGGCGGCATGGCGGCAAGCGGCACGGGGTACGGATGATGGATCGGGTTGACGGGATCGAGGAGCGGGTGGCGCACCTGCAACGGGCGGTCGATGATCTGTCGGACGTGGTGACGGCGCAGCGGCGCGAGGTGGACCGGCTGACCCGGCTGGTTGGCCTGCTGGTCGAACGCGAGGCCGAGCGCGAGGCGGGGTCTGGCGAGGCCCCCGCCGCCGATGTGAGGCCGCCGCATTGGTGAGGCTGACCGTGGATCTTCCAGCGCTGGCGGTGACGCTGACGATCGGCGCGCTGGGCGGGATTCTGGCGGCGGCGCTGGGCGTGCCGCTGGGCTATCTGCTGGGGTCGCTGCTGGCGGTTGGCGTCACGGCGGCGGCGGGCTGGCGGCCGCTGGGGCGCGCGGTGACGATGCCGATGCGGCTGCGGATGGCCTTTGTGCCGGTGATCGGAGTGGCGATCGGCGGGGCGTTTACGCCAGAGGTCGCGCAGGAGGCATTGGGCTGGGGCAGCAGCCTGCTGGCGCTGGTGCTGTTTGTGCCGCTGGCGCATGGGCTGGGCTACATGATCTTTCGCCGGGGCGGATTGCGGCGGGTGGATGCCTATTTCAGCGCGCTGCCGGGCGGGCTGATTGAAAGCGTGCAACTGGGCGAAGAGGCCGGGGCTGATGTGCGGCTGCTGACGGTGTTGCAGTTTTTGCGGCTGATCCTGACCATCATCGCGGTGCCCTTGATCTTTGCCGGGGTGACCGGCCATGCGGTCGGCTCTGCCGCCGGGGTGCAGATGCAAGGCGCGGATGTGGCGCTGACCTTGCGCGATGTGCTGGTGCTGCTGGCCTGCGGTGCCTTTGGCGTCTGGCTGGCGCGGCTGTGCCGGATTCCGGCCTGGATCATCACCGGGCCGCTGATCCTGTCGGCGCTGGCGCATGCGCTGGGCTGGGTCGAGGGGGTGCCGCCGGGCTGGCTGATTTCGCTGACGCAGGTGGTGCTGGGCACCGGCCTTGGCGCGCGCTTTGCCGGGGTGAGCGGGGCGATGCTGCGGCGGGCGGGGGGCCTTGCCGTGTTGAACGGGGCCGGGGTGATGGCGCTGGCCTTTGGCTTTGCGATGGCGCTGCATGCGCTGGTGGGAGAGCCGGTGGCGGCGGTGTTTCTGGCCTTTGCCCCCGGCGGTCTGGCCGAGATGAGCCTGATCGCGCTGAGCCTGAACATCAGCGCGATTTACGTCACCACGCATCACGTGGTGCGGATCGCGATGGCGGTGGTCGCGGCGCAGATCGGCGCGCGGTGGTTTGCCAGGGGTTAGGCGCGGTTCTGGACAGGGGGGGCCGTGCGTGGCACTAGAGGTGCGACCCAAGGAAAGCCCGCGCGCAGGGCAGAGATGAGATCGACCGTGTTGACCCCCGACGCCCCGACGCCTGAAGCCCTGACGCCAAGCTCCCTGACGCCGGAGGCGCATCGCCGCGCCGCCGAACGGGTGCTGCGCATCGAGGGCGAGGCGCTGTTGACGCTGGCGGGCGCGCTGCCCGACGATTTTGCCGGGGCGGTGGCCGCGCTGCTGGAGGTGCGGGGCCGGGCGGTGCTGTCGGGGATCGGCAAATCGGGCCATGTGGCGCGCAAGATTGCCGCGACACTGGCCTCGACCGGCACGCCGTCGCTGTTCGTGCATCCGGCCGAGGCGAGCCATGGCGATCTGGGCATGGTGACGCCGGACGATCTGTGCATTTTGCTGTCAAACAGCGGTGAGACGACGGAATTGCGCGATCTGATTGCGCATTGCGCGCGGTTTGACATTCCGCTGATCGGCATGTCGCGCGATGCGGGCAGCACCCTGATGCGGGCGGCGGATTACCGGCTGACCATTCCCAACCTGCCCGAGGCCTGTGCCATCGGCATGGCCCCCACCACCTCGACGACACTGATGATGGGGTTGGGCGATGCTTTGGCGGTGGCGCTGATGGAGGCACGGCGGTTTGAGGCGGATCAGTTCCGCACCTATCACCCCGGCGGCAAACTGGGCGCGCAGCTGACGCTGGTGCGGCAGGTGATGCACCCGCAGGTGCCGCTGGTGCCGCTGGACGCGCCGATGCAGGAAGTGGTGCGGGCGATGACGGCGGGCGGTCTGGGGGTGACCGGCGTGGTCGATGCGCAGGGGTTGCTGGCGGGGGTGGTGACCGACGGCGATCTGCGGCGCAACATTGTCGGGCTGCTAGACCGGGTGGCGGGCGATGTGGCGACGCGCAGCCCGAAAACCGTGGCCCCGCAGACCCTGGCCGCCGAGGCCCTGGCCATTGTGAACAAGTCGAAAATTTCTGCGCTGTTTGTCTGCGAAGACGGGCGGCCGGTGGGGATCGTGCATCTGCACGACCTTTTGCGCATTGGCGTGATGTGAGGGATTGATGGATCAGCAAACCGTAACCGTGGGCGATATCGCGATCGGGGGAGGCGCGCCAATTGCGCTGATTTCCGGCCCATGCCAGCTGGAAAGCTCGGCCCATGCAAGGATGATCTGCGAAGGGCTGCTGGAGGCCTGCGCGCCCACCGGCACCAAGTTCATCTTCAAGGCCAGCTATGACAAGGCCAACCGCTCGTCGCTGAGCACCAACCGGGGCTTGGGGATGGAGATGGGGTTGCGCATCCTGTCCGACATCCGCGCCGAATATGGCGTGCCCGTGCTGACCGACGTGCACGAACCGGGGCATTGCGCGATTGCGGCCGAAGCGGTGGACGTGTTGCAGATCCCGGCCTTTCTGTGCCGCCAGACCGATCTTTTGCTGGCGGCGGGCGAGACCGGGTTGGCGATCAACATCAAGAAGGGGCAGTTTCTGGCGCCCTGGGATATGAAAAACGTGGCGGCCAAGGTGGAAAGCACCGGCAACCGGCGGATCATGCTGTGTGAGCGCGGCACCTCCTTTGGCTACAACACTTTGGTGACCGATTTCCGGGGTCTGCCGACCATGGCGGAAACCGGCTGGCCGGTGGTATTTGATGCCACCCATTCGGTGCAGCAGCCCGGCGGGCTGGGCGGCAGCTCGGGCGGGCAACGGCAGTTTGCGCCGGTGCTGGCACGGGCGGCCTGTGCGGTGGGGGTGTCGGCGCTGTTCATCGAGACACATGAAGACCCCGACACTGCGCCCAGTGACGGGCCAAACATGATTCATCTGCATGATATGAAGGCGCTGATCGGCACGCTCTGCGCCTTTGACCGTCTGGCAAAGGGGCTTTGAGCATGGACGCCTGCATCATCATTCCCGCCCGCTATGCCAGCACGCGCTATCCCGGCAAACCTTTGGTGGCGCTGACCGGGGCCAAAGGCGTGGCGCGCAGCCTGATCGAACGCTCGGTGATGGCGGGGCGCGCGGCGTCTTGCGGGCAGATCCCGATTTATGTCGCCACCGACGACGCGCGCATCGCCGATGAGGCGCGGCGGATCGGGGCCGATGTGATCATGACCTCTGACACCTGTCGCAATGGCACCGAGCGGGTGGCCGAAGCGGTGGCGGTGGCGGGTATCACGGCGGATATTGTGGTGAACCTGCAAGGCGATGCGCCGCTGACGCCCGCTCATTTCGTGACCGCGCTGATCGACGCGATGCGCGCTGACCCTGAGTGCAGCATGGCGACGCCGTTCCTGCGCTGTGACCCCGAAACGGTGGAAAACCTGCTGATGGACCGCCGCGCCGGGCGCGTGGGGGCCACCACGGTGGTCGCTGACCGCGCCGGGCGGGCGCTCTATTTCTCCAAAGAGGTGATCCCCTTCACCAACGGGCGCGGTATCGTGAACGGCAAGGTGCCGGTGTTTCACCATGTCGGCGTCTACGCCTATCGCCCCGCCGCTCTGGCCGCCTATCAGGCTTGGGAGCCCGGGCCGCTGGAGGCGCTGGAGGGGCTGGAGCAGTTGCGGTTTCTGGAAAACGGCCATCCGATCCGCATGGTCGAGGTTTCGGCCCCCGGCGCGGTGTTCTGGGAGCTGAACAACCCCAGCGATGCGCCGCTGATCGAGGGCTATCTGGCGCGGATGGGCTGGGATTGACCGCTTGGGACGTCGAGATTGATGCCGCAGGGCTGTTGTGCCCGCTGCCGGTGCTGAGGGCGCGCAAGCGGCTGCTGGCCATGCAGCCGGGGCAGGTGCTGCGGGTGGTGGCGACCGACCCGGCCTCGGTCATCGACATCCCGCATTTCTGCGGCCAGTCAGGGGATACTCTGGTTTCGGCAGAGCAGGATGGCATGACGCGGGTATTTCTGATCCGCAAGGGCTCAGCCTAGCGCGACCTGCAACAGGGTCGCGTGACCTGCGCCCAAAATCCAACCCTCCTCCGGAATCCAGCCCTCCTCCGGTGACGGGTGGGGCAGGGTGAACAATTGGTTCATGTCTGCGGGGCTCAGGCGGTGCAGCGCGGTGGCCAGCAGCCGGACCTGCGCCTCATCGGGGACCAGTCCTGTGGTTGAGGTGTAGCGGCGGACCGCATCGGCCAGCAGGGACGGGTACACCTCGGCCAGCACAATCTGGGTGGTGGGGGCCTCGAACGGCCAGACCGAAAGCTGCCCGGCAAAGCGCTGCCGCAACCGCTCCAGCACTGGCAGGCCGGTCAGAACCTGCGCGCCGACCGCGCCTGCGCCCGCCAGTTGCCAGACCGGCTTGGGCGACGACCCCGGCCCGCGCGCTGCCAGATCGGTGGCGCGATGCGCGGTCAGACCGGGCGGCAGTGCCGGTTTCAGCCGGGGCAGGCCGGGGGTTGGCGCGCGCTCTCCGTTGCCCCAGAACGGCCCGTCGCCGGGAAAGACGCTGTTCATCTGCGCCGCGATCTGCCGGTAATTGCTGAGGTTTCCGGGCGAGTCGGTGGTGCGCTGGGCCAGCCAACCCCACCACGACAGCGCCGTTGCCTGCCCGGTCAGCCGCGCGACAAACCCGGCGGGCGCGCCAAAGGCAAAGTCGGCCCCAAGGAGCAGGCGGTGGTTATGGGCGAGGCTGTCGGTGATGAGGGCCTCGAGGGCGGTTTCGGCACCTGCCCGTGTGGCGAGGTTCTGTGCCATGCAACCCGCGGGCGTGGCGGTCGCGAGCCAGATCGAATCCTTGCCGCGCTTTGGCCCTTTGGCGGCAGACCAGTCGAGGATGGCAACGCGGTCAAAGATCATCGCGCAACCGGGCGGCGGCCAGATCTTCGGGCGTGTTGATGTTGAAAAACGGGTCCGTCTGCGCGTCAAACAGCGCAGGCCGGGCCCCGTTTTGCACCGCCCAGTCAATCACTTTGCGCTGCCCCGCCAGCAGATCGCGGCGCAGCTTGTTACGCAAGGCGGTGGGCCAGAGGCCAAAGGTCGGGTGCCAGTCGGGCGCTGCATCCGTGCCAGTCGCGGCAAGGCTGAACCCGGCAGTCCCGCCCGCCGCTCGCAGGCGGGCGACCAGATCGGCGGGAAAGAACGGCGTGTCGGCGGCCACAGTGACCACCGCATCAGCGCCAAGGCCCGCCGCCCAGTCCATCGCCGCCAGCACCCCTGCGAGCGGTCCGGGAAACCCCGGCACCGGGTCGGGCAGCACCGGCAGGGCAAAGCCGGACAGGCGCGACGGGTCGCCATTGGCATTGATCGCCATCCGCTCTACCTGCGGCGCGAGCCGCGCAATGACCCGCTGCATCAGGCTTTGCCCGTTCAGCATCAGCAGGCCCTTGTCACCGCCGCCCATCCGCCGGGCCTGCCCGCCCGCCAGAATGACCCCAAATCGCCCGGCCCGCTGCATGATCTGTCCCGTCCAAAGGTGGCGCTTTCGCGGTCAGGGGACATCATGTAAGCAGGGCAGGCGGGATACAAGCCGCATGGCCGGGGGACGGGAGGCGCAACGATGCTGGGTTTTGTCTCGGCCCCGGAGCGGGGAGACGGTGACCGGCTGCTGGCGCGCGTGGCAGAGCGGTTGACGGCGACGGGGATTGCGCTGGGTGGCGTGGTCCAGATCAATACCGAAACCGACCCTGATCGCCCCTGCCTGATGGACCTGCGGGTATTGAGCGATGGCAGCGTTTTCCGGATCAGCCAAAGCCTTGGCCGCCATTCCCAGGGCTGCAGACTTGATGCCGCTGGTCTGGAAGAGGCGGTCGGGCGGGTTGCTTCTGCGCTGTTGGCCGCGCCGCCGCACCTGCTGATCCTGAACAAGTTTGGCAAGCAAGAGGCCGAGGGTCGGGGCTTTCGTCCGGTGATCGCACAGGCGCTGAGCCTCGGCGTGCCGGTGCTGACCAGCGTATCGGCGAAAAACCGGGCCGGCTTTGACCTGTTCGCCGCAGAGTTCGCCAATACACTGCCGAGTGATGAAAATGCGGTGCTGGCATGGTGCCTGTCTCAGATCCGGGTGGACGCCAAGGGGTAACAAGCGCGTCACCATGGGTTTTGCGGGTGCCATCCCGGAATTCCCTCACTCGGTCGCCGGTTGACGGAACGGATTCTTTTGCGAAGAGAGGCATTCTTCAGGAGGGGCATTGTCGTCCACCGAACGATGTGTCGAGAATACCCCCTCGACAGCTGCTGTCCCAGCCCTCTGGGGCGTTGAAGAGTATCGTTTTTGCGGCGGGCCGATGCGGCCGGCGGATTTTTGATGAATGGGTCTCCTGTCGTCTGCACATGGCCGGTGTCTCGGTCAAGGTTGGTCAACCATGGGTGCCGTTGCCAACAAAGCGGCAATCGCCTCCCGGGTGGCGGCGCTTTGTGTCAGGCGCGCCTGACTGGCCGCCAGTGGCGGAGTGATGCTCTGGTCAACCTGCGGGGCAAGCAGGTCTGACACCGCGCCCCACGCTCCGTCAGCCGTATCGGTGGTTCCAACAGCCGTGGCTCCGCTTGTCAGGCCGCCCGAACCTTCCGCCGAGGAGCTTGTTGCCGGATCTTCAGGGGGAGTGTCCACGACCGTCTCTGCTGGTGCGGTCCAGGTACCAGCCCAACGCTGCAAGCGTGTCGCTGCGTCGGTGTTGCCTGCGGTCTGATAGGTGGTGGCTGCCGTATCATAATCCCCCAAGGCCGTGTAAGAGGTGGCCAGCAGATCAGGATCTGCATCCGGCAGCCGGGCAGCGAGCAGCCGCATCGCCGTACGCGGATCGCCGTTGGCCAAGGCGATACGGGCGGTAAGCTCAGGATCAAGATCGCCGGATTGCGCCCACTCTGCGGCGGCGTTGGGCAGGCCAGCCCCTATCAACCGCTCGGCAATCTTGCTGCGGGTCGCCACCGGCAAAGCTGCACGGCGATCGGGGGCAAGCCCGACCGCAAAAACCAGAAGCTGCGACTCAGGGCCGGTCTCGCCCAGCAGCATCCAGAGATCCTGTTCCAGCGCGGCGTTCTCTCCAGCAATGGCAAAGGCGGCTGCAAAGTCGCCGCTCAGGGCCTTGGCATGGGCCAGCGCCCGGTCGAGCCGGGGGCGCAGCGGGCCGCTGCCGTGTTCGAAAGCAAACGCCTCCAACGCCAGTATATCTTTGCCATCAACCGCTTCGAGCTGTTGAAACCGTGCTTCAACCAGAGTGAACAAAGCCCCCATGGCAGTTTCTCCTGTTGCAGAAGTGGGCAGCGCCGCTTCTGCACCGGCAGGATCTCCTTTTTGCAGCGCCTGATCTGCCGTGAGCAGTTCGACCGTCGGGTCGTCGGGCGCCACAGCACGCTCAAAAGACTGGCGGACCACCTCGGCATTGGCGCTGTCACCCGAGGTGAGCAGTCGTTTGGCAGTTTCCGGCCCGATTGCCGCGCGCAGGGGTGCGGGCAGTGAAAGAAAAGACCGGCTGACAGCGGCACCGTTGACAAAAGAGAGCGCCTCGCCTGCGGGGGCGGCGAGGAGTGCCCAGAGTGCGGCACCCGAATCGCAGCTTTGCATATTGTGAAAGGGATTGTCTGGCGGGGTGTCGCCATCAACCAGATAAGACAGTGCGACGCGCAGACGATCGGCCTCTCCAGAGGGAAGAAAACTGAGCATCAGCAGGCGCGCTTCGGCTCCGAAGCCAAAGTGCAGATGGGTATTGGCAGCCTGAGTGACACTCTGGGGATCGGGTACGTCAAATTCCGTCAACACGGCAGCGCGGGCCAGGGCCAGTTCACTGGCCGCATCGCCGGACCCGGCCCAACTGCCCAAATCGAGATCAGCGGCCTTCGGGCAAGTATCCCCCCTGACCATCAGATCGGGAGGATCGTCCGCATCCGATGTAATTCCGATACCCGGCAATGCGTTGATTGCGGCGCGGGCATTTTCGGGCAGGGCTGTTTCGATGGTCTCCGGAAGCGGACCGGTCACCGGGTCAGGAGGGGGCAGGCGCTGTTCCATCTCGACCACGCCCTCGGTCGCGCCACGACCAACCTCGTCAATCAGCATGGAGCGGAAATCTTCCAGCTTCAGGTCAGGCTCCAGCCCGGACGCCGCCACCTCCGGGGGCGTTTCGCGGCCGGTTGATGCAGCGTCCGGCTTCAGCCAATCATAGCCACCGTCCCTGCGTGTATTCTGTCGTGGCCGCTGAACCGGAACTGGCTGGATCGGCGCTGCGATTGTGCCCTCGCCAAGGCTGAGTTCAAAGCTGGAGCCCTGCGGCGGGGGGCCATCCTTGATGTCGATCACTAATGTTCGGGGATCCAGTTCAAACGGAACGGCGTGGCAGGGACAGTCCACCCCTAGTATCAGGTCACCCATGGCCGGATCGACCCAGACAGAGCGCAGCCGCTCTTTGGTGATCACCCGGTAGACCGAGGCCAGATCATAGCGCAGACCCGGTTCCGCGAGCCGCAGGCCGTAGCCGCCACCGGTGCGGCCAAGGGTCCAGTCGACCGGAGCGGGAAAGGTCAGCACCAGCCGGGTAAAATCGCTGTGATCACCGGATTTCACCGATACTGCGCCGGTCTGCGCTTGCACCGGTGCGGCCAGAAACACGAGCAGGATCAGTATATATCTCATGCCGCATCCTGCTTCAGGCCGCGCAGCGCCTCTTCAAGGTCGCCAAAGCTGGGGCGGACAGCATGTGGGGTGTTCTGACGCCCGACCTCAATACAGATATTGGCCGGATGGTTGTGCAGATTGGCAATCAGCACCTCCCGGATCAGTTGGTAGAAATGGGCGTCTTCGTCGACCACAGCTTTGACCCGTGTGGCAAAGGGACCGACTATGCCATAGGCCAAAAACACGCCCAGAAAGGTTCCGACAAGCGCCCCACCAATCATTTTACCCAGAATTTCAGGTGGTTGATCAATAGACCCCATCGTCTTGATCACCCCCAGAACAGCCGCCACAATTCCGAGTGCGGGCAGTGCGTCAGCCATGGATTGCAGCGCATGGCTGGAATGGAGCGCGTGATGCTGTGTCGCCTCCATCCGTTTGTCGAGCACCTCTTCAACCTGATGCGGATCGTCGTAGTTCATCGAGGCGGCGCGGAAAGTGTCGCAGATCAGGTCAACCGCTTCATGATCTTTCTGAATCTTGGGATAGCGGCCAAATATGGTGGATGCGCCGGGGTTTTCAACGTGTTCTTCCAGGCCCACGGGATTTGATCTGGCAAGGCGGATCAGTTCGAACAGCAGGCACAACAGATCACGGTAGTCGCCCGGTTTCCAATGGGCACCCTTGAACACCTTGCCCACGTCTTTGGCGGTGTGCTTGACCACCGAAATATCATTCGAGATCAGAAAGGCACCAGCGGCGGCCCCGCCGATCATCATCATTTCAAAGGGCAGTGATTTCAGGATGATGCCAAGTTTTCCGCCCGCCAGCATGTAGCCGCCGAACACCATTACAAAGATCACGCCAATGCCTATGAACCCAAACATCCGGTTCCCATCCTGTTCCTGCTTTGCCAGACCATGGCACCCAAGCGTAAAGAAAGGCTGACCTTACTCCGTTGGGGCCAGTGCATTGCGCCCGGCGATCAGCACACTGACCGAGTAAGCGGTTTCGGGTTTCATCCCGGCGAGGATTGCGGCGGCGGCATCGGGGCGCATCCGGCCCAGAAAACCGGCAGCAAATTCCTGCGCCATGGTTTCAAAGATCGCGGCGGCTTCGGCAGGTTTCATCGCTTCATACACTGCAGTGAGCCGTTGCAGATCCTTTTCGGCAGCCCCATCGGCGATGGCGAGAGTCTCACGCAGCCGGGTTTCGGCGTCTTCCAGTTCTGCAAGGCGCGCAGTCAGGGCCGTATCGGCAAGGGTCAGCGCGGCCATCCTGTCCTGCAAGGCGATCTCGCGCGCAGTTACGGCGGCATCGCGTTCGCGCAGAGCTTGCGCCAGTGCGGCCGGAGGCTCAGGGCACTGCAAGGGCACTGTGCCTTCTGTGTTGTCTTCGGCGGCCTCCAGCGCCATGGCCCCGCCTATCCCATGCCCCAGCCGCAGGGCGCCGCCCGCTGCCAGTACAAGTGCCAGCAATGCAAGGGTTCCGCCCCCGCTCAGACTGCGGCGGAGCTTCATTCTGCAAGCCTCAGCCCGGCGCGGTCGGGTCTGCGGCGGACAAACCGGGGCCGCCGTTCGTCCTCTGCCTCGTCCTGTGCAGGCGGCTCTTGCGGAAGATCGTGCAGAGAGGCCAGAATCAGGTCAAGCCGTGCAGCCGCAGTTTCGGCCCGCGACACCTGTTCGTCCAGCGCGGCAGAAGAGGTCTGGGCCGAACTGCGGGCGCGTTCGAGCGCTTTTGTCATGTCATCGACCTGCGCCGAAAGGACCGCAATGGCCCCCCCCATCCCGGTTTCCAGCGTCGTGAACCGCTTGAGCCGCCGGGACAGGACCAGACAATAGACTGCGGTGGAAAACGCCCCGGCAGCCAGCAGAAAATCGGCAATCAGGTTCATGACCCGCTCCCTTCAGTTCAGGACAAATTCAGAGATCAGCAGATCGCGCACCCGGTCTTGCCCGGTGACAATCTGCACCCGGCGCAGCATCTGCGCCTTGAGTCGCATCAGCGCGGCGGGATCTTCGAGCTGCACAAGCTCTACCGCGCGCAGGTAGCTGTTCAGCACATCCGAGATGCGCGGCAGCAAAAGCTGCACCTCGGCGGCATGGGCCGTGCCCACCTCCAGCTGCGATGCGAATCGCAGATGCCGTGCGCGGGATTGGGGGCCAAGACTGATCGTGATCGGCTCGACCGGAATAAAGGTGATGTCGGGCAAGGCACCGGCGTGGGAGTCAGGGGCGGTGTCTGCCGCATGTGAGCCCAGGATCATGCCTGAATAGGTTGCATAAAACCCGCCGCCCCCCAGCAGCAGGGCCCCTGCCAGCCCGATCAGGAGCGGCAGCTTGCCTTTCTTTTTGGGCGGGGCTTCGGTCGTAGCGTCAGCTTGGGTCATCTCGGGCTCGCATTTCTTTGGCACGGACCAAAATAGATCAAAGGTCACTAACCGATTGTTAAGACGCCTCCTTCATTGATCAGCTCAAGGCAGGCGGATGTCTGCAAGACGGAGGCATGGTGTGAACAATCTCGTTTCCTTGTGGCTGGGCCTGACGCTGGCGAAGCGTATGGTGCTGGTGGCTGCCACTGTCGGGATGTTTCTGGCAGTGCTGGCTTTGGCGCGGATGGGTCCGTCCGGTGGGCAAAGCCTGCTCTATGCGGGGCTGGACGGGCGGACGGCGGGGGATGTGATCACGGCGCTGGATCAGGCGGGGGTTACCTATGATGTGCGCGGCGATTCGATCTATGTGCCGACGGCCGCGCGCGACGGGCTGCGGATGCAGCTGGCCGGTCAGGGGCTGCCCGCCACGGGCGGTGCCGGGTATGAACTGCTGGACGGTTTGTCCGGTTTTGGCACCACCTCACAGATGTTCGACGCGGCCTATTGGCGGGCAAAAGAGGGAGAACTTGCCCGGACCATTCTGGCGATGCCGCAGATCCGGGCCGCGCGCGTACATATCTCGCAGGGCAACAAAAGCGGGTTTCTGCGTGATCAGAGCCTGACAGCCAGTGTTACGGTGACAACGTCTTCAGGGTCACTTTCGGCGGAACAGGCCAATGCCTTGCGTCATCTGGTGGCCAGTGCGACCGGCAATCTGAAGCCTGAGGATGTGTCTGTGATTGATTCGGTCGCGGGTCTGATCGGCGGGCAGACTGACTCTGCCGCCCTCGCCTCCGGCGATACGCGCGCGTTGGAGATCAAGCGCAATGTGGAACGGCTGCTGGCGGCACGGGTGGGGCCGGGGCGGGCTATTGTTGAGGTGTCGGTTGATATCCTGCGCGAGCGCGAGGCGATTTCAGAGCGGACCTTTGATCCGCAGGCGCGGGTGGCAATCTCATCCGACAGTGAACAGACCAGCGAATCGTCAAAAGACGGGCAGGCCGATGTGACAGTGGCGTCAAACCTGCCCGATGGCGACGGGGCTGCCGGCGCCTCGGGCGAAAGCCAGAGCACGACCAGCCGGGAGCGGCTGAACTTCGAGGTGTCACAGACTCAACGTGACGTGCTGCGTGAACCCGGTGCAATCCGGCGGCTGACGGTCGCGGTTCTGGTCGATGGCGTGCCGGGTACGGCGGCAGACGGCACTCGGACCTGGGAGCCAAGGGCAGAGGCCGAATTGGCCGACCTGCGCGAGCTGGTCAGTTCTGCCGCCGGTCTGGACGAAGCGCGCGGCGATGTTCTGACCTTGAAATCACTGGAATTTCAGACCGTGCCGACCGAAGGTGTTGTGGCAGAGGCAGGCTTTTTGTCTCAGCTGGGGCCGGTGGACGTGATGTCGGTCATCCAGATTCTGGTGCTAAGTCTGGTCAGTCTGGTGCTGGGCCTGTTTGTGCTGCGCCCGTTGTTGACCCAGCGCGGGGGCGGGAGGGCACCGCCAGCGATGGCGGGCGGTGCGTTGTCACTGCCCGGCCCGGCGGAGAGCCGGATGCAAACGGCGCTGACCGGGGAGATCTCTGACGGTTTTGAGCTTCCGGCGATGCCGATGGTGAATTTTGACGACAGTGGCATGTACGGCGAGCCGTCGAATGACCCTGTGGCGCGGCTGCGCCGCCTGATCGACGAACGTCAGAGCGAATCAGTCGAAATCCTGCGCAACTGGATGGAAAAAGAAGAGGAGCGGAGCTGATGCCGCCGCTGAAGCTTGAGGTGTTTGAATCTCCGTCGCTGCGTGGCAAGGGCCAGACCATCGTGATGGACAGCACCGCGATCGAGGAGACCCGGCTGCAAGCCTACGAATCAGGATACGCGGCCGGATGGGAGGATGCGGCGGCGGCAACACGGGATGATCAGGCCCGGATCGGGTCAGAACTCGCCAATAATCTGCAACAGATGGCGTTTACCTTTCAGGAAGCCCGGTCGCATATCCTCAAATCCGTGCAGCCGGTGCTGACACAGCTTTGCACGCAACTGCTGCCCCCGCTCGCGCGGGAGGTGCTGTCGCCTGTGGTGCTGGATACAATCATGCCACTGATCGACGATCTGGCCGACACGCCGGTGCATGTGGTGCTGAACCCTGCTGCCCGCCCGGCGGTGGAACGGTTTTTGTCACAGGCGGCAGGTCTGCCGCTGGTGATTGTCGAAGAGCCGACGCTGGGGGAGGGGCAGGTCTATCTGCGCCTGGGCGAGGTGGAGCACCGCGTTGATCTGGATCTCGCGGTCGCCGAACTGACCCGGGCGGTGCATGATTTCTTTGAATATTCCGAAAAGGATGGCGGCAATGGATGACCCGACCGATGCGAACCCTTTTGCTCAGGTGCCGATCGAGATCATGATATCGGTCGGCAAGGCAAGGCCGCTGGTGCGCGACCTGCTGAAGCTGGGGCAGGATGCGGTGCTGCCGCTGGACCGACGGGTCGAAGATCCGGTGGAGCTGTATATCGGTGACCGCCTGATCGCGCGCGGCGAATTGCAGGAGCTTGAGGGCGAGCAGGCCGGGCAACTGGCGGTGCGGCTTATCGAAGTCGCCAATCTGCGCGGCGGATTGTAGGGCGCGATGCTGGGCTGTCGGTCTTTTCTGTTTCTGATCCTGATGTTGGGGGCCACCGGCCCGGCTCTGGCGCAGGAAGTCACGCTGAACCTTGGCGATGGCAGCTCGCTTTCGGCCCGTTCTGTACAGCTGATCCTGCTGCTGAGCGTGCTCAGCCTGGCCCCCGGTCTGGCAGTGATGGTGACCTGCTTTCCCTTTGTCGTCACGGTCCTGTCGATTTTGCGGCAAGCCATCGGGTTGCAACAGGCGCCGCCCAACATGCTGATCGTCAGTCTGGCGCTGTTCCTGACGTGGTATGTGATGGACCCGGTGTTTACCGAGGCCTGGGTCAACGGGCTTGGCCCGCTCAGCCGCGAAGAGCTGGAGCTGGCCCCGGCGATCACGCGCACGTTGGCCCCGTTCCGTGAGTTCATGGCGGCGCGGCTGGATCCGGCGACCTTTGCCCATCTGGCAGAGCTGCGGCCTGATCCGATGCCCGCCGCCTTGCCCGATGCGCCGCTGTCGGTTCTGGTGCCCGCCTTCATGCTGAGCGAGATCAAGCTGGCGTTTCAGATCGGGTTTCTGGTGTTTCTGCCATTCCTGATCATTGATCTGGTGGTGGCTGCGGTGCTGATGTCGATGGGCATGATGATGGTGCCGCCGGCGGTCGTATCGTTGCCGTTCAAGCTGGCGTTTTTTGTGGTGGCCGATGGCTGGAGCCTGATCGCGCAGGCTCTGGTACGGTCCTATTTATGATAGAACACGCTGTCACTGTGCCGCGAGCGCCGACAGAACCGCCTTGGCGCTGTCGCTGTCCCAGTCTGCATCACCGATCAGCCGGGCGATTTCCTGCCCCTCGGGGTTCAGGATCAGCGTCACCGGCAGGGCCATCACACTGGCAGAGCGGGAGAGTTCCGATTTCGGGTCACGCACCACCGGCAGGTTGGTGATGCCAGCCTCGGCGTAGAATTTCTGAATGCCCGGCACTGCATTGCGCCCGGTGGCGACAGGCACCACGGCGATGTCGGGCAGGGCGGCCTGCAAGCGGTCGAGCGAGGGCATCTCGTGCCGGCATGGCGCGCACCAGGTGGCCCAGAAATTCAGCACCACCCATTTGCCGTGGTAATCGGCCATCGACACCGGGTTGTCGTCAGCATCCAGCAAGGCGACCTCTGCAAGATCCACCGGGGCAGAATGCAGGGCGAGCTTTTTCATATCGCCATCGCGCAGCGCGGCCACATCGGCCGCCACCGGATTTGCACCAAGCGCCAAGGCCGTATAAAGGACAGCCAGAGATTTCCGCAGCATAACCCCTCCGAAAGACGCATCCATGACCGCACCCGCAGACCCAAAAACCGCCAACCAGATGTGGGGCGGGCGTTTTGCCGAAGGGCCGGACGCGATCATGACGGCGATCAACGCCTCGATCGGGTTCGACCAGCGGCTGTACCCGCAGGATATTGCCGGGTCGCGCGCCCATGCGGCGATGCTGGCCGCGACGGGTATCCTGACACCTAGCGATGCCGAGGCGATCGGGGAAGGCCTGCTCACCGTGTTGTCAGAGATTGAAACGGGGCGCTTCACGTTCCGCACCGATCTGGAAGACATCCACATGAATGTGGAGAACCGGCTGAAAGAGCTGATCGGCGCGCCGGCGGGGCGGTTGCACACGGCGCGGAGCCGGAATGATCAGGTGGCGGTCGATTTCCGGCTTTGGGTGCGCGATCAATGCGATGCGGCGACCCTCGGGCTGACCGCGCTGATGCGAGCCTTTGTCGCACAGGCCGAAGCGGGGGCCGATTGGGTGATGCCGGGCTTCACCCATCTGCAGACCGCGCAACCTGTGACATGGGGGCATCACATGCTGGCCTATGTCGAGATGTTCGCCCGCGACCGGTCGCGGTTCGAAGATGCGCGGCGGCGGATGAACGAATGCCCGTTGGGGGCAGCGGCGCTGGCGGGCACCGGGTTCCCGATTGACCGGCAGATGACCGCAAGCGCGCTGGGCTTTGACCGGCCGACCGCCAACAGCCTCGATTCGGTCAGCGACCGCGATTTCGCGCTGGAGTTTCTGGCGACCAGCAGCATTTGTGCGATGCACCTGAGCCGGTTTGCCGAAGAGCTGGTGATCTGGTCCAGCGCCCAGTTCCGTTTCGTGCGCCTGTCCGACAAATGGACGACGGGCAGCAGCATCATGCCGCAAAAGAAAAACCCTGACGCGGCAGAGCTGCTCCGCGCCAAGATCGGGCGGATCCTGGGGGCGACGGTGGCGCTGTTCACGGTGATGAAAGGTCTGCCGCTGACCTATTCCAAGGACATGCAGGAAGACAAGGAACAGGTGTTTGACGCCGCCGATACGCTGATGCTGGGTCTGGCCGCGATGACCGGGATGGTGGGCGACATGACCGCCAACCGCCCCGTGCTGGCGCAGGCGGCGGCGAGTGGGTTCTCCACCGCGACCGATCTGGCAGACTGGCTGGTGCGCGAGCTGGGCCTGCCGTTCCGTGACGCGCACCATGTGACGGGCACGCTGGTGGCGTTGGCGGAAAGCGCGGGCTGCGATCTGCCGGATCTGTCGCTGGCGCAGATGCAGGGCGTGCATGCGGGCATCCGCGCCGATGTGTTTGATGTGCTGGGGGTGGAAAATTCGGTCCGCTCGCGGCAGTCTTATGGCGGCACCGCACCGGATCAGGTGCGCGCGCAGGTGGCGCGCTGGAAGGAGATTTTGGCATGACCCGTCTGGTTTTTGCAGTTTTGGCGCTTGGCGCCCTTGCCGCCTGCGGGGCGGATGGGGCGCCGGAACGCCCCACTCCGGGAGTTGCGGTGACGGGGGACGCGCGGGTCGGGGTTGTGCTGAACTGATCCTGCTACTGGCCGTGGGGCGGTGGCGCGCTAGCTTTCTGGTGAGACCAAGGGGGCAAGCATGACACCGCTGCGCATGATCTATCTGGCACTGGCGATCTGGGGCGCGGTGCATCCGATGTACTGGTTTGTCAGGTACATGCGGGAAACCGGCACCGGGTTGTCGGGGCTGATTGATGCCTGGTATGTCAATGCCTCGACCACCGGGCTGACCTGGGATCTGACGATTGCGGCGATTGCGCTGACGGTCTGGGTGCTGGCCGAGACGGTGCAGCGCAAGGCCTGGGTCAACCTGATTGCCGTTCCGGCCACCTTTTGCATCGGGGTCAGTTGTGGCTTGCCGCTCTATCTGTTCCTGCGGTCGCGCTGAGACACGTTCCGTTTGAAGTTGGGCGCGGCAGCGGGTAGATGCTGGCGCGCAAAGAGAACCGGGGTTGCGGGGCACATGGACCATTTTCTGTATCAAAACGGCCTGCTGCATGCCGAAGATGTCGCGATTGCCGATATAGCGGCCACGGTTGGCACGCCGTTTTACTGCTATTCGGCGGCCACGCTGACCCGGCATTATCACCTGTTCACCGAAGCGCTGTCGCCGCTGCCGCATCTGGTGTGCTTTGCGATCAAGTCGCTGTCGAATGTCGCGGTGCTCAAACTGTTGGGCGATCTGGGCGCGGGCATGGATGTGGTGTCGGGCGGCGAATACCGCCGCGCCCGTGCGGCGGGTGTGCCGGGAGAGCGGATCGTGTTTTCCGGGGTCGGCAAAACGCGCGAGGAAATGCGGCTGGCCCTGACCGGGGGTATCCGGCAATTCAACGTGGAATCCGAGCCGGAAATGCGGGCGCTGTCCGAAGTGGCGGTGTCTTTGGGCGTGGTGGCCCCGATCACCATCCGGGTGAACCCGGATGTGGATGCGAAAACCCACGAAAAGATCGCGACCGGCAAGAGCGAGAACAAATTCGGCATCCCCATCGCCCGCGCATCCGAGGTCTATGCCGAGGCGGCGGCGCTGCCCGGCCTGCGGGTCATTGGCATCGACGTGCATATCGGCAGCCAGCTGACCGAGCTGGAGCCGTTCGAGCAGGCCTACCTCAAGGTTGCCGACCTGACCCGCCGCTTGCGCAGCGAAGGGCACAGCATCGAACGGCTGGATCTGGGCGGGGGTCTCGGGATTCCCTATGCCCGCTCGAACGAGGCGCCGCCGTTGCCGACTGATTATGGCGCGTTGATCAAGCGCACGGTGGGCGATCTGGGCTGCGAGATCGAGATTGAACCGGGGCGGCTGATCTCTGGCAATGCGGGCATTCTGGTATCGTCGGTGATCTATGTGAAAAACGGCGAGGGCCGGGATTTTCTGATTCTGGATGCCGCGATGAATGATCTGGTGCGCCCGTCGATGTATGGCGCGCATCATGACATCGTGCCGGTTGTGGAACCTGCGCCGGGCCACGAGCCGCAGCCCTATGATGTGGTTGGCCCTGTGTGTGAGACGGGGGATACCTTTGCCAAGCAGCGCGCACTGGCCACGCTGGCCGAGGGCGATCTGGTGGCGTTTCGCAGTGCGGGGGCTTATGGCGCAGTGATGGCATCGGAATACAACACGCGGCCGCTGATCCCCGAGGTTCTGGTCAAGGGGGATCACTTCGCTGTCATAAGGGCGCGTCCGACCTTTGACGAAATCCTTTCGCGCGATACCATCCCCACATGGCTGTGACACCCCGTGCAGCCCGTGGAAAGGCTGGCATGGCGGTTTCCGACCCATACGACATTCTGAAAAGCATCGCTCTGCCGCTGCGTCTGACCCATATCGGGTTGTGGGCAGAGCGGTTGACGCGGGCGTTCTGGCCGCTGTGGACATTGGTGCTGGCGGTGCTGGCGGCCTTGGCCTTTGGGGTGCAGGACCATGTTGCCATTGAATATGTCTGGGGGGCAGCCGCGCTGGTCGCGGTTGGTGCGCTGTTTGCGCTGGGGCTGGGCCTGCGCACATTTCGCACTCCAACCCGGGCTGAGGCGCTGGTGCGGCTTGATTCGCGGCTGCCCGGCAATCCGATTGCCGCGCTGACCGATGTGCAGGCGATTGGTGCGGGTGATCCGGCCTCATTAGCAGTCTGGCGCGCGCATCAGGCGCGGATGGCGGCACGGGCGGCGCAGGCGCGGGCGGTGGAACCCGATCTGCGGCTGTCGTCGCGTGATCCGTTTGCGCTGCGCTATGTGGCGCTGACCGCGTTTGTCATGGCGCTGATGTTCGGTTCTTTGTGGCGGGTGACTTCGGTGGCGGCGCTTGCGCCGGGGGCCGCAGGCTCGCTGGCGGCGGGGCCAACGTGGGAGGGCTGGGCGCAACCGCCCGCCTATACCGGCAAGCCGACGCTGTATCTGAATGATGTGACGGCAGAGGCCGTCGAAGTGCCTGTCGGCACCCGGCTGCAGTTTCGCCTGTATGGCGAGGTTGGCGCGCTGTCCCTGACTGAAACCGTCTCGGGCGCGACCGAAGTGCCGGCGGATGGCGTGCAAAGTGTGGCGCGCGATTTTGTGCTGAACAGCTCTGGCACGGTGACCATCGATGGGCCGGGCGGGCGCGCTTGGGCGTTTACCGCCACGCCAGACCGGGCGCCGACGATCACGCCCGAGGGCGAGATCGGGCGTGAGGCGGATGGCCGTTTCAAGCAGGGCTTTGCCACCAGCGACGACTACGGCGTGGTGCAGGGGCAGGTCAGCATTGCGCTGGATCTGCCCGGCATCGACCGCCGCTATGGGCTGGAGACCGAGCCAGAGGCGCGCGAGCCGGTGGTGCTGGATCTGCCGATGCCGGTGACCGGGGATCGGGCCGCGTTTTCGGAAACCCTGATCGACGATCTGTCGCAGCATCCCTTTGCCAATCTGCCCGTCGTGATGACCTTTTCGGCCACCGATGCCGCTGGCCAGTCGGGGCAGGCTGCACCGCTGAACGTGACCCTGCCGGGCAAGCGGTTCTTTGACCCGCTGGCGGCGGCGCTGATCGAGATGCGTCGCGATCTGTTGTGGACCCGCGCCAATGCCGCGCGGTCGGCTCAGGTGCTCAAGGCGGTGACGCACCAGCCCGAGGAATTCATCCGCAACCAGCGCGCCTATTTGCGGCTGCGGGTGGTGATGCGGCAGCTGGATGCCGAAAAGGCCAGCCTGACGCCGGAAATCCGCGACGAGATTGCCGAAGAGCTGTGGCAGATCGCGCTCTTGGTCGAAGAGGGCGATCTGGCGTCTGCGATGGAACGCCTGCGCCGCGCGCAGGACCGGCTGGACGAGGCGATCCGCAACGGCGCCAGCCCGGAAGAGATTGACCAGCTGATGCAGGAAATGCGGCAGGCACTTGCCGATTACATGCAGCAACTGGCCGAAGAGTCAGAGCGCAACCCCGACAGCCAGCTTTCGCAGAACATGGAAGGCATGGAAATGTCGGGCGACCAGCTGCAACAGATGCTGGATGAGCTGCAAAAGCTTATGGAAGAGGGCCGGATGGCCGAGGCGCAAGAGCTGATGGAGATGCTGCGCCAGTTGATGGAGAACATGCAGGTCACTCAAGGCGAGGGCCAAGGGCAGGGCCAGGGTCAAGGCAATCAGGCGATGCGCGATCTGGGGGAGACCCTGCGCGATCAGCAGGGGCTGTCGGATGACGCGTTCCGCGATCTGCAGCATGGCCAGCCGGGTGGCCAGCAGCCGGGGCAAGAGGGCGAAGGCGAAGGCGAAGGCCAGGGCGGCGAGGGTCTGGCTCAGCGTCAGCAGGAATTGCGCGACCGGCTGGGCCAGCTTGGCCGGGGCCAGCTGCCCGGCGAGGGCAGCGAGCGTGGCGAAGCTGGACGCCAGCAGATGGACCGCGCCGGCCGCGCCATGCGCGAGGCTGAAGAGGCACTGCGCGGCGGCGATCTGCCCGGCGCGCTGGACCGGCAGGCCGAAGCGATGGAAGCGCTGCGCGAGGGCATGCGCAACTTTGGCGAAGCCTTGGCCGAAGAGCAGCGCGAGCAGCAGAACGGGGCCGATCAGGGCGAGGCCTTTGGCCGTGCCGACCCCAACAGCCAGCGTGACCCGTTGGGCCGCGAGCCGGGCGATTCTGCACGGATCGGATCGGACCGCAACATGCTGCAGGGCGAGGACGTATATCGCCGCGCGCAGGATTTGCTGGACGAAATCCGCCGCCGCACCGGCGATCAGCTGCGGCCAGAGGCGGAACGCGACTATCTGCGCCGCCTGCTGGATATGTTCTAGTCAGCCCTGCTCGGGAAAGCGCCAGTTTTCCGCCTCGGCGGCGATCCGGGCGGCGCAGGCCATGACCTGCCCGGCCTCTGCCTCCAGCGCTTCGAGCGAGGTGCGCGCGGTGGTCGATGTCACCGACAGCGCGCCCAGCACCCGCCCGGCTCGGGTCAGGATCGGCGCGGCGCAGCAGATGATCCCCGGCTCATGCTCCTCGCGGTCAAAGGCATAGCCACGGGCGTGGATCGCGGCCAGTTCGGCACGCAGCCGGTCGGGGGTGTCGAGCGTCTGTTCGGTGAAGCGGTGGAACGATTGCCGCAAAAGCGCGGCCTCTACCGCGCTGTCGGACATGAAGGCCAGCATCGCCTTGCCCACCCCGGTGCAATAGGCGGGGCCGACCTTGCCGGCCTGTGAAAACATCTCGACCGGTTTGGCGGCGTTGCATTTGTCGACATACAGCACCTGCCCCTGATCCATCTGTGCCAGATGCACCGTCTCGCCAGTGTGGCGGGCGAGATCGGTGATGAAAGGCCGGGCAATCGGGGCAAGCGAGCTTTGCGCCCAGGCCGCATGGGCCAGCCGCACCAGCCGCATGCCCATCGTATAGGTGCCGCGATCGCTGTCATAGCTCAGCATGCCTTGGTTCGTCAGCGTTTGCAGAAAGCGGTAGAGCGTCGCCTTGGGGTAGGGCGCGGTGTCCAGCAGCTCGGAAAAGCGCACGGGTTGGCCATGGCGTGCCACCATATCCAGCACATCCAGCGCTTTGCCGACGGTTCCGTCTGCCTGCCCCCCGTCTGCCTGCTTGTCGCCTGCCATCCGCTTCCCCTCACCCTGCTGCCGTTGACACTGGGCAGGATAGCAGCCATAATTCTCATTATTCAAGACTTAGTTTCAAATATTGGAACTAAAGAGGGGGGCAACAATGGCCGGAACAGCAGCACACGGCGTGGCGCGTCGGAGCGTCGGGCCATGACCGAGGATTTACGCAGCCGTGTCGCTGCACTCTGGCGGATGGATGCCGGGGGGCAGACCCTTGCGCTGACCTCGGAGGGCGGCCTGCCTTCGGTGATCTACTGGGGCGCGCGGCTGCCCGAGGCCGAAGATCTGGCGCAACTTGCCGCCTCGGCCCGGCACGACCTGACCGGCGGCATGCTGGATCAGTTGTCCCCGCTGACCCTGACGCCGGAGTCGGGCCGTGCCTTTGCCGGTCAGCCGGGGCTGATCTGCGCCGAAGCCGACGGCACGCCGCTGCATGCGCTGTTCCGCTTTGACCGGGCGGAGCGGCAGGCGGACAGCCTGACCCTGATCAGCCGGGCCCCCGGTCTGACCCTGACTCACCGGATCACCGCGCAGGCGACCGGGGTGTTCACCCTGCAAACGGTGCTGGAGGCCGCGCGCGACATTCGCGTGCAGTGGCTGGCCGCGCCGGTGCTGCCTGCGCCGCAGGCGGCGGATCACATGATCGACGTGCATGGCCGCTGGGTGCGCGAGTTTCATCTGAACCACGTGGCCTGGACCCCCGGCATCCGCGCACGCGAGGCGCGCACCGGGCGGTCTGGGCATGAGCATCCGCCCTATCTGATCCTGCCGGAAACCGGGTGCTCCAATACCCAAGGCGCTGCTTTTGCGCTGCATTATGCGTGGTCAGGGGGCCACAGGATGCTGGCCGAAGAATTGCCCGATGGCCGCCGTCAGGTGCAGTTCGGCGCGCCCTTGGGCGCGGAAACGGCAGCTGGCAGGCGGTTTGAAACGGCAGAGCTGGTGGCGGTATACTCTGACACCGGGCTGAACGGCATCGCTACCGCGTTTCAACGCGACATTCGCGACCGAGTGGTCAGCTGGCCCAACCCCGCCCGCCCGCGCCCGGTGCATTACAACTGCTGGGAGGCGATCTATTTTGACCACAGCCTCGCCGATCTGACGCAGATTGCCGACCGCGCGGCCGCACTGGGGGCAGAGCGGTTCGTGCTCGATGACGGCTGGTTCGGGCGGCGGGATGATGACACCCGGTCTCTGGGCGACTGGACCGTGGACCGCAGCAAATGGCCTGACGGGTTGCAGCCGCTGATTGCGCATGTGCGGTCCTTGGGCATGACCTTCGGCCTGTGGTTCGAGCCGGAAATGGTCAACCCCGACTCTGACCTCTGCCGCGCCCATCCCGATTGGGTGCTGGGGCCGCTGGATCAGGTGACCGGGCGCAATCAGCTGGTGCTGGACCTGGGGCGGGCCGAGGTGCGCGACCATCTGTTCGACGCGGTGTCGGCGATCCTGTCCGACCATGCCATCGACTACATCAAATGGGATCACAACCGCCTGCTGCCGGTGGTGGATACCGCCCAGACCCATGGCGCGTATGATCTGTTCGACCGCTTGCGCGCGGCCCATCCGGGGGTGGAGATCGAAAGCTGCGCATCGGGGGGTGGGCGGATTGATGCGGGCATCCTGGCACGCACCCACCGGATCTGGCTGTCGGATTGCATTGATGCCGAAGAGCGGTTGCGGATGCAGCATGATGCCGCGCTGTTCCTGCCGTCCTGTGTCACCGGCAGCCATGTCGGCGCAGAACACAGCCACACCACGGGCCGTGCCTTGCCTATGGCTTTCCGGGCATGGGTCGCGGCGCAGCGGCATTTCGGGTTCGAGATGGACCCGCGCCGGATTTCTGACGCCGATGCTGCGGTGCTGACCGAGGTGACGGCGTGGTACAAGGCCAACCGCGACTGGATGATGGCCGGCACCATCCTGCGGCTGGACAGTGCCGACCCGAGTGTCACGGCCGAGATGCAGCTGGCGGCGGATGGCGGGCGCTTTGTGGTCTTTGCCGGGCAGAATGCGCAAAGCGTGCAAAGCCTGCCGCGCCCGTTGCGGCTGACCGGGCTGGACCCGGCGGCGCGCTACCGGATCACGTTGCGCAACGCTGTTGATGCGCCGCCGCAATCGCGCGGGCCGAATGCGCTGAAAGCCGGTCCGCTGACGCTGACCGGGCGGGCGCTGATGGGGCAGGGCATTTTGCTGCCCGTGGCATGGCCCGCAACGATGTGGGTGACAGAGGGAGAGCGGCTATGACACCGGACCGAACTGGCGTGGACTGGATCGCCGTGGACTGGGGCACGTCCAACCTGCGGGTCTGGGCCATGGGGGCGACGGGTATTGTGGCGCATGCGGACTCGGAGGATGGCATGGGGCAACTGGCCCCGGACCAGTTTGAACCGGCTTTGCTGGCGCTGATCGCGCCGTGGCTGGGGGCGGGGGTGACGCCGGTGATCGCCTGCGGCATGGTCGGCAGCCGTGAAGGCTGGCACGAAGCGCCCTATCGCGCGGTGCCCTGCACCCCGCTGGACCGCGCCGGGCTGGTGCAGGTGCCGGTGGAGGAAGCGCGGATCACGCTGCATCTGGTGCCGGGGCTGAAGCAGATGAAACCCGCCGATGTGATGCGCGGTGAGGAAACCCAGATTGCCGGGGCTCTGGCGCTGCACCCGGCGTTTGATGGCGTGATGTGCCTGCCCGGCACGCACTCCAAATGGGCGCAGATCAGCGCGGGCGAGGTGGTCAGCTTTCAGACCTACATGACCGGCGAGCTGTTTGCGCTGTTGTCGGAGAAATCTGTGCTGCGGCATGGGATGGCGGGCAAGGGCTGGGATGACGCCGGGTTTGAGGCTGGCCTGTCCGCCGCCCTGTCCCGTCCCGACCGGATCGGCGCGCAACTGTTCAGCCTGCGCGCCGAAGGGCTGCTGGCCGGGTTGTCCCCCGAACAGGAGCGGGCGCGGCTGTCGGGCCTGCTGATCGGTGTCGAACTGGCCGCGGCCAAACCCTATTGGCTGGGCCAGCCGGTCACGCTGATCGGCGACGAGGCGCTGTGCCGCCTCTACGCCCGCGCGCTGTCGGTGCAGGGGGTAGAGGCGCGGCTGTTGCCCGCCACTGAATGCACTCTGGCCGGGCTGGCCAGCCTTGCCCGCCCGTTGGAGGCCAAGTCATGACCCATCGCAATCTGATCGCCATTCTGCGCGGCATCACCCCGCGCGACGCCGTGCCGGTGGCCGAGGCGCTGGTGGCTGCCGGGATCACCCGGATCGAAGTGCCGCTGAACTCGCCCGACCCGCTGATGTCGGTGGCCGCGATGGCGCAGGCGATGCACGGTCGGGCGCAGATCGGGGCGGGCACCGTGCTGAGCGTGGCGGATGTGCATGCGGTGCAACAGGCGGGCGGCACGCTGATCGTCTCGCCCAATTGCAACCCGGATGTCATCGCCGCCACCAAGGCCTGCGGCATGGCCTCGTGGCCCGGTGCGATGACCCCCACCGAATGCTTTGCCGCGCTGGCGGCCGGGGCGGATGGGCTGAAGATCTTTCCTGCTTCGCTGATCGGCCCCGAAGGGGTCAGGGCGATGCGGGCGGTTTTGCCGCCCGACACTTCGGTCTATGCTGTCGGCGGCGCGGGGGCCGATAATTTTGCCGACTGGCTCCGCGCCGGGGCCGATGGTTTTGGCATTGGCACCGCGATCTATAATCCCGGCCTGTCGGCTGCCGATGTCGCAGCGCGCGCGCAGGCCATTGTCAAAGCTTATGATGAGGCCGTCGCATGACCCTGTTCAACGCCACCCGATGCACCCTTGGCGAAGGCCCACTCTGGCATCCCGAACGCGGTGAGCTGCTGTGGTTCGACATTGTCGGCTGCCGCCTGCATTCGGCCAGCCGCCACTGGGACTTTGCCGAAATGGTCAGCGCGGCGGGCTGGGTCAGCCGTGATGAGCTGGTGATCGCGTCCGAGTCGCGGTTGTTCCGCTATGATCTGGAAACCGGGGCCGAAGAAACGCTGTGCGCGTTGGAGGCGGACACTCCCGCCACCCGCTCGAACGATGGCCGCGCCGACCCGATGGGCGGGTTCTGGATCGGCACCATGGCGAAGGCCGAGGGCAAGGGCGCAGGGGCGTTCTACCGCTACTACAAGGGCGCGCTGCGCAAGCTGTGGGGCGGGATCACGGTGACCAACGCCCAGTGCTTTGCCCCCGATGGCCGCACGGCATACTTCAGCGACACGCCCACGCATCAGGTGATGCGCGTGGCACTCGATGCCGAGGGCTGGCCCTGTGCGGCACCCGAGATCGCTTTGGACTTCACCGCGCAGGGCTGGTATCCGGATGGGGCGGTGACCGATGCGGCGGGCAATCTGTGGATCGCATTCTGGGGGCGCGGCTGTGTCGAGGGCTATACGCCCGCCGGGGAAAAGCTGGCCACGCATGCATTTTCCTGCCCGCAAACCACCTGCCCGGCGCTGGGGGGGGCTGACTTCAGCCAGCTTTATTGCACCTCTGCTGCGCGGGATCTGACCGACGGCAACCCGGCCAATGGCCAGACCTTTGTGCTGGATACCGGCATCAGGGGCCGTGCCGAGCCGCGCGTTCTGCTCTGACCCGGCGGGCGGGTGGGCGTCGTGCTCTTTACTTCGGCTGCCTGCCCGATCAGAACGGCCCCGCATTCCTTGTGGGGCCGATATGTTTGAAGTGACCGCCGATCTTGTGGCCCTGCTGATCCTGGCGGCCTTTGTCGCCGGCTTTGTCGATGCCATTGCGGGCGGCGGCGGGCTGATCACGGTGCCGGCGCTGCTGCTGGCCGGGGCAAACCCGGTGGAGGCACTGGCGACCAACAAGCTGCAGGGCAGTTTCGGGTCGGGCACGGCGATGATCAGCTATGCCCGCGCGGGGCATGTCAGGCTGCGCGATCAGGCGGGGATGGCGCTGGTCAGTCTGCTGGCCGGGGCGGGAGGGGCGCTGGTGGCGCATCTGATCCCGGCAGAGGTGCTGCGGGTGATCATGCCGGTGGTGCTGGTGGCGGTGGCGCTGTTCTTTGCCATCAAGCCGGGGCTGACCGATCTGGACCGGGTGCAGCGGATGGGGCCGGGGGTTTTCACCTTTACCGCCGTGCCGTTGATCGCGGCCTATGACGGGTTTTTCGGCCCCGGCACGGGCAGCTTTTTCATGATCGGGTTCATCATGCTGGCGGGGTACGGGGTGCTCAAGGCCACCGCCCATACCAAGCTTTTGAACTTTGCCTCCAACCTGGGCTCGCTGGCGGTGTTCGTGTTCTCGGGCGCGACCTGGTGGGCGGTGGGGCTGGCGATGGCCCTGGCCCAGACGGCGGGGGCGGTCTTGGGCGCGCGGCTGGCGATGCGGGTCGGGGCGCGGCTGATCAAGCCCTTGCTGGTGACCACCTCTACCCTGATGGCGGCCCGGCTGCTGTGGCAGGTCTGGGGGTAGTGTAACACAGGGGGAAGATTGTGAAGTCGCAAGATTTCAATGGGTTGACGGTGCGGGATTAATGAATTTTTAACCTTTGGCCGGGCCGCACAGTCAAAGCCGCGCGGCCCGGTCCTTCGTCAATGTCAGCGGATCAGCCTGTCATGTGCCCTGATTGTCGAGTTGAGCACGCACCGAAAGCCGGCCGCGTTTCGAGATGCGGTAAGGACTGCCGGAGTGGGATTCGATCAGCCGCTTTCGCCACAATTTGCCGAAAACCGTCAGATCGAAATCGGAAAGGATCATTCCTTCGCGCGTGACGCAGGTCACAGCGGTAATTTTGCGGCCATTGTCCCGCTCGTGCAGGATGCGGCCACCAAGGGCCAGAACGTGCAGGGCACGCTGTTCATTCTTTGAGATATTCATGGGAGTCTCTTGTGAAAGACGTGAAAAAACTTCGGGCGTTCAGGCACCCGGCGGCTTTGGTTTCACGCGGCTCTCTGAGGCTCAGAGAGCCTTAGGTCACAAGCTCAGACATAAAGGCTCCGTTGTCCCGGCGACGCAATGTGTCGTCGCCCGAATGAGAATTTAGGAAAGTCATGGCCGGGATGCAAGCCTGCGGAGGGGGCGGCCCGGTACGATCCGGCGCGGGCGTACAAGCCTGTGCCCAAGGCCAGGCGCAAGCGGGAAGGGGCGTAAAGAGAAGTGCTAGGCTGCCTGCCAAAGGGCTCTTTTGCGACCAAATGATGCAGAACGATCGCAAATGCGGGCGAGTTGACCTGCGCATTTGCAATTTTCAGGCGACCTGACTGTCACAATTCCGTTATCCTTTGGGCATGGGCGGCGTGCTGACGCCCCAAGCTGACACCTCAGATCAGTGCCACTTGCCAACAAAGGAGAACAAGATGCCGGGGAAAATACTGGTTGCCGTAGATGGCAGCGACGCGGGGGCGCGGGCTTTGGCCTTTGCCCATGCGCGGGCGCGTCAGGACGGGGGATCGCTCATGCTGGTGCATGTGCTGGAATGGTCGCCCTATACCTTTCTGACCAAGGAAGAGCTGGAAGAGCGCCATGCGCGGCGCAAACAGGAACTGGCGCGGGCAGAGGCGGCGATTATCGCGCCTTTGGCCGCGAAGTATGAAGGTCAGGGTGTCGGGATCGAGACCGCGATCAAATACGGCCATGTGACCGAAACGATCTGTGATGTCGCCACCGAAATCGGCGCGACCGAGATTGTCACCGGCCGCACCGGCAATTCGGGCGTGATGTCGCGCGTCTTTGGTTCTGTCGCAGGCACGCTGGCGCAGATTGCGCCGGTGCCTTGCACCATTGTCCCGTAAGGAGACCCCCTGATGACAAGCATATTTACCCGCTTTGGCGCGGCTGTTGCCGCATTTGTCGCGACTACCGCGGCCCTTGGGTCTGCGGCGCAGGCGCAGGGCATTGACGAGACGGTGAACCAGATCTTTCTGGCCTCGACCGGATGGTTCGTGAACTTCATCTTTGCCCCGATCCCGGGCACCGGCTTTTCGTGGATCGTGGCCTGGCTGGTGATCGCGGCCTCGGTGTTCACGCTGTATTTCGGCTTTATCCAGTTCCGGGTCTGGCGGCATTCGATCCAGCTGGTCAGCGGCAAGTATTCCGACCCGAATGACGCGGGGGAGGTCAGCCATTTTCAGGCGCTGGCGACCGCGCTGTCGGGGACGGTGGGTCTGGGCAATATCGCCGGGGTGGCCGTGGCCGTCACCATTGGCGGGGCCGGGGCAACGTTCTGGATGATCCTGGCCGGGCTGCTGGGTATGGCATCAAAGTTTACCGAATGTACGCTGGGCGTGAAGTATCGCAACGAATACCCCGATGGCACGGTGTCGGGCGGGCCGATGTATTACATCACCAAGGGGTTTGCCGAACGCGGGCTGCCGGGGGGCAAACCGCTGGCGGTGCTGTTTGCGATTTTCTGTGTGCTGGGGTCGCTGGGGGGCGGCAATATGTTCCAGTCCAATCAGGCGCATCAGCAGCTGACCGGGGTGCTGGGGCAATATCCGGGCTGGATCACTGGGGTGGTGTTTGCGGCCATCGTGTTTGCGGTGATCATCGGCGGGCTGAAGTCGATCGCGCAGGTGACCGAGCGTGTGGTGCCGCTGATGGGGGTGCTGTATGTCGGCACGGCGCTGATCATTCTGGTGATGTATTATGACCGGATCGGCTGGGCCTTCGGGCAGATCTTTGACGGTGCGTTCACCGGCAACGGCATTGCCGGCGGCATGATCGGGGCACTGATACAGGGGTTCCGCCGGGCGGCGTTTTCAAACGAGGCGGGCGTTGGCTCTGCCGCGATTGCCCATTCGGCGGTGCGGACCAAGGAGCCGATCACCGAAGGCTTTGTGTCCCTGCTGGAGCCGTTCATTGATACGGTGGTGATCTGCACGATGACGGCGCTGGTGATCATCATCACCGGGCAGCTGACCACGGATGCGGCCACGGGGCTGTATGTGCTGGGCGAGAACGGGCAGATCGTGACCGCTTCGGGTGCGACGGGGGTTGGCCTGACCTCGGCGGCGTTTGGCGCGGCTTTGCCGTGGTTTCCCTATGTGCTGGTGGTGGCGGTGCTGCTGTTCGCGTTTTCGACCATGATCTCATGGTCTTATTATGGGCTGAAAGCCTGGACCTATCTGTTTGGTGAGGGCAGGAAACAAGAAATCACGTTCAAGGTGATTTTCTGCATCTTTGTGGTGATCGGTGCTGCGGCGTCACTGGGGCCGGTGATCGACTTTTCGGATGCGGCGATCTTTGCGATGGCGGTGGTAAACATTGTCGGGTTGTATTTCCTGATGCCAGTCGTGAAGCGCGAGCTGAACAGCTATCTGGAACGGCTGGAGTCGGGCGCAATCAAGCGGTTCAAGTAAGGCGTTTGTTGCAGGTCGGGGCCCGGATCGAAAGATCCGGGCCTTTGCTATTGGCCCCGGTATGCCGTTGGCCCCGGCCTGCTACTGACCCCAGTCTGCGCCTTGCATCTCGCGCAGGCGGCTGGCGGTGCGTTCAAATTCGAATGACCCGGTGCCCTCGGTGTAAAGCCGTTCGGGTTCATCCGCAGCCGAGCAGATCAGGCGTACGCGCGCCTCATACAGCGCGTCGATCAGCAGAACGAAGCGTTTGGCCTCGTTATAGTTGCTGGCCGAAAGCTGCGGGATGTCCTCAACGATCAGGACGCGGATCGCGGCGGCGATGGCGAGGAAATCGGCGGCCCCCAGCGGACGGGCGCAGAGTTCCCAAAAGCTGGCGCGGCCGATGCCATTGGCAAAGCGGGGGATTTCGACCTCACGCCCGTTGACCGGCAGCTTCAGTGGCACGCCCGGAATGCCGCCGGTCAGGTCGGCCCAGATCGCATCTATCTGCGGGCGGGCCTTGCCTGCGGGGTGGAAATAGACCTGCGCCCCGGCAAGGCGATGCTGGCGGTAGTCGTTGGGGCTTTCCAGCTCGTGGATCGTCAGCCGGTCGCGCAGCATGGCGATGAACGGCAGGAACAGCGCCCGGTTGAGGCCGTTGAGATACAGGTCTTCGGGCGGGCGGTTCGAGGTGGTGACGATGACCACCCCGGCGGCGAACAGCTTTTCAAACAGCCGGCCCACGATCATCGCATCGGTGATGTCGGTGATCTGCATTTCGTCAAAGGCGAGCAGGCGGGTGTCGCGGATGATCGCCTCGGCCACCGGGGCGATCGGGTCTTCGACACCTTTTTGCCGGGCGGCGTGGATGCCGTGGTGGATTTCCTGCATGAAGGCGTGGAAATGCACCCGGCGCTTTTTCGCGATGTCGGTCGCCTCGGTGAACAGGTCCATCAACATGGATTTGCCGCGCCCGACACCGCCCCACAGGTACAGGCCCTTTGGCGGGGTCAGGGGGCGGGCGAACAGGCCCGCGAACAGCCCGGTGCGGCGGGTGGCGTTGTCCTCCAGCCAGCTGCGCAACACCTCCAGCTCGGGCAGTACGGCGTGCTGCGCCGGGTCGGGGCGCAGGGTGCCTGCGGCGATGCGGGCGTCGTAGATCTGGGTCAGGGTCTGGCGCATGGGCGTCTGTGTACATCGGTATGCGGTGAGCGGGCAACAGCGCGATTGTGTGCATTTCGGGTTGAAGGCGGGATTCAAAACGGTTTGAGTGGCGCAAACGGCATGAGGGATGGCGATGGCTGAATGGTGGCGCGGGTCGGTGACCTATCAGGTCTATCCAAGGTCCTTTCAGGACTCGGACGGCGACGGGATCGGTGATCTGGCCGGGATCACCGCGCGGCTGCCGCATCTGGCGGCGCTGGGGGTGGATGCGGTCTGGCTGAGCCCGATTTTCAAAAGCCCGATGGCCGACATGGGGTATGACGTATCGGATTACATGGATGTCGATCCGCTGTTCGGCGATCTGGCCGCGTTTGATGCGATGGTGGCCCGTGCGCATGAGCTGGGGTTGAAGGTGATCATTGATCAGGTGATTTCACACTCATCCGACCAGCACCCGTTTTTCCGCGAAAGCCGGGTCAGCCGCGACAATGCGCGATCTGACTGGTATGTCTGGGCCGATGGCAAACCCGATGGCAGCCCGCCGAACAACTGGCTGTCGGTGTTTGGCGGCTCGGCCTGGGAGTGGGATTCGCGCAGGCGTCAGTATTATCTGCACAACTTTCTGCCCAGCCAGCCGGATCTGAACTTTCACAATCCGGCGGTGCAGGACTGGGCGCTTTCGGTGCTGCGGTTCTGGCTGGAGCGCGGGGTGGACGGGTTCCGGCTGGATACGGTGAATTACTACTTCCACGACACCGAATTGCGCTCGAACGGGCCGATGCCGCAAAAGGAAAACCGGCCGCCGGTGAACCCCTATGACATGCAGGATCATCTGTATTCCAAATCGCGCCCCGAAAATCCGGGCTGGCTGGAGCGGATGCGGGCGCTGACCGATGAATACCCCGACCGCACCATGGTGGGCGAGGTGGGCGATGCGCCGTGGCGCAATGTGGCGATCATGGCAGAGTATACCCAGCCGGGGCGGTTGCACATGACCTATAGTTTCGACATGCTGGGGCCGGAATTCACCGCCGCGCATTTCCGCGAAAAGATCGAAGGGTTCTTTCAGGGCGCGCCGGAGGGCTGGCCGATGTGGGCGTTCTCCAATCACGATGTGATCCGCCACGCAACGCGCTGGGCGGAACACGGCGCGGCGGATGCTGTGGTCAAGCTGGCGGCGGCGATGCTGCTTTCGTTCGAAGGCTCGGTCTGTCTGTATCAGGGGGAAGAGGCGGGGCAGGTCGAGACGGATATAGACTTTGATGAGCTGACCGACCCGCCGGGAATCCGGTTCTGGCCCGATTACAAAGGGCGCGATGGCTGCCGCACGCCAATGGTCTGGGATGTGTCGGAACACGGCGGGTTTTCCGATGTGAAGCCATGGTTGCCGGTCAAACCCCCGCAACTGGCGCGCAATCTGGCGGCGCAAGAGGGGGTGCCGGGCTCGGTGCTCGAATTCTACCGCGAGATGCTGGCGTTCCGGCGTATGCACCCGGCCTTGCGGCTGGGGCGCACGCGGTTCTTTGAGGTGCCAGAGCCGGTGCTGGCCTTTGCGCGCGGCGATGCGCTGGCCTGCGTGTTCAACCTGTCACCGCGCCCGGTGGTGCTGACGGTGGAGGGGGTGCTGACCGAGGGCGCGCCCTGCCACGCCGCACATCTTGAGGCGGGGCGGCTGGTGCTGGGGCCGAACGGCTTTGCGTTTCTGGACGCGGACGGAGGGCTTTCGGTCAGCGCAGGCTGACCGATTGGCCACGTCAGCGCAGGCTGGCAAATGGTTTGCGTCAGCGCAGGCTGACATGGGTTTTGCGTCAGCGCAGGGTAAGCTTGCGGTGGACCCGGCCGACGACCTCGCCGGTCTTCAACGCAAAATCCGGCTCTGACGCGATGTCGGTAAAGCCCTGCCGCGCATAATAGGCCAGACCCGGCACGTTGTCGGCGCGGATGGTGGCGAAAATCTCGGTCAGGCCCGCCGCGCGGCTGAGTTTCAGCGTTTCGGCGAAAAGCTGGGCGCCGATGCCTTTGGCCTGCGTGTGCGGATCGACAAAGCTGCCGATATGAGGGTCGCCATGGTCCCAGCAAATCGACTGCCAGCCGAGGATCTGGCCCGCGTCTTCCGCCACGACGCAGGTGATGCTGTTGGGGCCGTCGATATAGTCGTGACGCACGGTGTCAGCGGTTTTGGGCGTCTGATGCGCGGTGGTGCCGCCAATGGCGATGATGGTGTTGAGCAGGTCGGCCATCGCTTTGGCATCTTGCGGCAGGGCGGGGCGGATGATCATGCGGCGAACTCCTCACGGGTATAGCCTTGCAGATAGAGCAGCGCGGTCAGATCGCCGTGGTTCACGCGCAGATCGCATTGCGCCGCGACAACCGGCTTGGCATGCAGCGCCACGCCAGCACCGGCGCGGTTGAGCATGGCAAGGTCGTTGGCCCCGTCGCCGACGGCAATGGCATCCTCGGGGGTGAGGCCGAGGCGGGCGGTGATTTCCAGCAGCGCGTCGAGCTTGGCCTGTTTGCCAAGGATCGGGTCGGCGACATGGCCGGTCAGCTTGCCGTTTTCGACCAGCAGGGTGTTGGCACGGTTCTCGTCAAAGCCCAGCGTTTCGGCAATGCTGGCGGTAAAGGCGGTGAACCCGCCCGACACCAGCGCCGCATAGGCGCCATTGGCACGCATGGTGGCCAGCAGGGCAGGGCCACCCGGCATCAGGGTGATGCGGTCGCGGATGACGTGGGCGATGGTGGCGGCGGGCAGATCGCGCAGCAGGGCCACGCGCTCACGCAAGGCGGCCTCAAAATCCAGCTCGCCGTTCATCGCGCGGGCGGTGATGCCCGCGACATAGGCCCCGACACCCGCCTCATCGGCCAACTCGTCAATGCATTCCTGCCGGATCATGGTGCTGTCCATATCGGCGATCAGCAGGCGCTTTTTGCGGTTCTGGCTGGGCTGCACCGCCAGATCAATCCGCATGGTTTGCAGACCTGCCCAAGCCTCCCACAGGTTCGCAGGCAGCGATTCCATTGGAAACTCGGCGGCCACGCCGGGGTCGAGCCAAACCGCATCGCCGCCGCCCCAGGCATTGCGCAGCGATTCCACGCATGCGCGGTCAAGGACCGGCGTGGCCGGGTTGGTCAGCAGGGTGGCTGTGAACATGGGCGGTCTTCCGTCTGGGTGGGAGGCGTCGCTTTCGCGTGGTGATGCGCCGCATTACGACGATTTTTCCTCTTGTGCCAGAGGGGGCGGAGCTGTAGATGCGGCAGTGGGACACCCTTCCCCAACGAAGGGCATTTATCTGTGAGGATACCATGGCTGATCTGATCGCCCCGGCGTTGCGCCCGGCTAACCCGCGCTTTTCTTCTGGCCCTTGCGCCAAGGTTCCCGGCTTTTCCCTTGATATGCTTGACGATGCGCCCTTGGGCCGCTCGCACCGTGCTGCCGTCGGCAAGGCCAAGCTGAAAGAAGCTATCGAGCTGACCCGCGAGATTCTGGGCGTGCCTGCGGAGTACCGCATTGGCATCGTCCCCGGTTCCGATACCGGCGCTGTGGAAATGGCGATGTGGTCGCTGTTGGGCGCGCGTCCCGTTGAGATGCTGGCATGGGAGTCGTTTGGCGAGGGCTGGGTGACCGATGTGGTCAAGCAGCTGAAGCTGGATGCTGTGGTCAAAAAGGCCCCCTACGGCCAGATCGTGGATTTTTCGACCGTCGATTTCGACAAGGATGTGGTGTTCACCTGGAACGGCACCACCAGCGGCTGCCGCCTGCCCAATGCCGATGCCATTCCGGCGGACCGTAAGGGGCTGACGATCTGCGACGCCACCTCTTCGGCCTTTGCGATGGAGATGGACTGGGCCAAGCTGGATGTGGTGACCTTCAGCTGGCAAAAGGTGCTGGGCGGCGAGGGCGCGCATGGCATGCTGATCCTGAGCCCCCGCGCGGTGGAGCGGCTGGAAAGCTATGTCCCGGCCTGGCCGCTGCCAAAGATCTTCCGGCTGACGGCCAAGGGCAAGCTGATCGAGGGCATCTTTGTCGGCGAGACCATCAATACCCCATCGATGCTGGCGGTGGAAGATTATCTGGTCGCGTTGAAATGGGCGAAATCTGTGGGCGGGTTGCAGGGTCTGGTGGACCGGGCGACGGCCAATGCGCAGGTGGTCTGGGACTTCTGCGCCGCGAACCCCTGGCTGCAGAATCTGGCGGAGACGCCTGAGATCGCGTCGACCACGTCGGTGTGCCTGAAGTTCGCCGACGCGCGGATCACGGATGGCGAGGCTTTTGCCAAGGCGGTGGCCAAGCGGCTGGAAAAGGCCGGGGTCGCCTATGATATCGGCGCCTATCGCGATGCGCCTGCGGGCCTGCGGATCTGGTGCGGCTCGACGGTGGAAACCGCCGACGTGAAAGCGCTGATGCCGTGGATTGCCCACGCGTTCGAAGCGGAAATCGCCGCGCTTGCCAAAGCTGCCTGACCGGGATGGCGGGGAGACCCCCGCCCTACCCCAATCCGTAGGGCGGGGGTCTCCCCGCCGCCCCCATTCATATTTCAAGGACTTCCCAAATGGCCCCCAAGGTTCTCGTTTCCGACGAACTCTCTGAAACCGCCGTCCAGATCTTCCGCGACCGTGGCGTCGAGGTCGATTACATGCCCAAGCTGGGCAAGGACAAAGACGCGCTGCTGGCGGTCATCGACCAGTATGATGGCCTCGCGATCCGCTCGGCCACCAAGGCCACCGAAAAGCTGCTGGCGGCGGCAACCCGGCTGAAGGTGATCGGCCGCGCCGGGATCGGTGTCGACAATGTCGACATTCCGGCGGCGTCGAAAAAGGGCGTGATCGTGATGAACACGCCGTTCGGCAACTCGATCACCACCGCCGAACATGCCATCGCGATGATGTTTGCCGTGGCGCGGCAATTGCCCGAGGCCAATGCCAGCACCCATTCCGGCAAATGGGAGAAATCCCGTTTCATGGGGGTGGAGCTGTTCAACAAAACCCTTGGCGTGATTGGTGCAGGCAACATCGGCGGCATCGTCTGCGACCGCGCTTTGGGCCTGCACATGAAGGTGGTGGCCTATGACCCCTTCCTGTCCGAAGAGCGCGCCGTGCAGATGGGCGTCACCAAGGTCGAGCTGGAAGAGCTGCTGGCGCGGGCCGATTTCATCACCCTGCATGTGCCGCTGACCGACAAGACCCGCAATATCCTGAGCCGCGAGAACCTCGCCAAGACCAAAAAGGGCGTGCGCATCATCAACTGCGCCCGGGGCGGTCTGATTGACGAGGCGGCGCTGCGCGATGCGCTGCAATCGGGCCATGTTGCCGGCGCGGCGCTGGATGTGTTCGAGGTGGAACCGGCGACGGACTCGCCGCTGTTCAACCTGCCCAATGTGGTGGTGACGCCGCACCTTGGCGCCTCGACCACCGAAGCGCAGGAGAATGTGGCATTGCAGGTGGCCGAACAGATGTCGGATTACCTGCTGACCGGCGCTGTCACCAACGCGCTGAACATGCCGAATGTGACGGCAGAAGAGGCCGCCGTGATGGGCCCCTGGGTCAAGCTGGCCGGCCATCTGGGGGCCTTCATCGGCCAGATGACCGACGAGCCGATCAAGGCGATCAACATCCTGTATGATGGCCGCGTGTCCGAGATGAACATCGCCGCGCTGAACCAGTCGGTGATTGCGGGCGTGCTGAAAGCGCAGAACCCGGATGTGAACCTTGTTTCGGCCCCGGTTGTTGCCAAGGACAAGGGCATCCAGATCTCGACCACCCGGCAGGACAAGTCCGGCGTGTTTGACGCCTATATCAAGGTCACCATGGTGACCGACAAGCGCGAGCGCTCGATCGCGGGCACCTGCTTCTCGGATGGCAAGCCGCGCTTCATCCAGATCAAGGGCATCAACATCGACGCCGAGGTGGGCGAGCACATGCTTTATACCACCAATGAAGACGTGCCGGGGATCATCGGCCTCTTGGGCATGACGCTGGGCAAGAACGGCGTGAACATCGCCAACTTTACCCTTGGCCGGTCGTCCATCGGTCAGGATGCGATTGCTCTGCTGTATCTGGATCAGCCGATCAATCCGAAGGTTGTTGAGACGCTGGATAACACCGGCATGTTCCTTCAGGTCAAACCGCTGGTGTTTGAAGGCGCATAAAGCGATGGGATGAGCTGCTTGCAGTTTCATCTGTTCATAAATATCCCACAGAGGGTCCGGGGGACGTGAAGGCCCCCGGGCTTTCCACATTCGAAAGGCCCGATAATGCAGACCTCATCCGCGCAGACCTATGCCATCGGTGACATTCACGGCCATCTGGATCTGTTGCGCGGCGTGCATGATCTGGTGGCCGACGACATGGCGCGCCATGGGGCGGGGCAGGTTCTGCATGTCGGCGATCTGGTGGACCGGGGGCCGGACAGCCGGGGCGTGGTGGAGTATCTGCGGCAGGGCATTGCAGACGGGCAGGACTGGATTGTGCTGAAAAGCAACCATGACCGGCTGTTCACGATGTTCATGGATGACCCGCTGGCCAGCGATCCGGGCTTGCGCTCTGACCTCAGCTGGCTGCATCCCAAGCTGGGCGGCGGGGTGACGCTGGGGTCTTATGGCGTGCCAAATGCGTCAGACCGGCCGATTGCGAAGGTCCATGCAGAGGCGCTGGCGGCGGTGCCGCAAGAGCATCTCGATTTTCTGACCAGCCGCCCGACCTGGCACCGCGCGAACGGGGCGATCTTTGTTCATGCCGGGGTGCGGCCCGGCATCGCCATCGAGGATCAGGCCGAGGATGATCTGCTGTGGATCCGCAAAGGCTTTCTCGATCACGAGGGACCGTTCGAGGCGCTGATCGTGCATGGCCACACTGCGATTGAGGCCCCGATGCATTACGGCAACCGGGTCAATATCGACTCTTCCGCCGCTTATGGTGGGCCGCTTTCGGTGATCGTGGTCGAGGAGGGTGAGGTGTTTCACCTGACCGACAAGGGCCGTGTGCCGCTGCGGCCTTAACGGCTGGCAGCGAAGGTCAACGACAGGATCAGCAGCAGCGGGGTGAGCAAGGCGAGGGCCTTGCGGTCAGGGCCAAAGCGCGGGTCGGTCAGGAACAGCCGCGGCGCTGACAGGGTGGCGCGCGCGCCGGGGATGGCCTGCCCGCTGCGGTGCCGCAGCAGCGCCAGCAGCCGGAACAGGCTGCGGAAGGCGACAAAGGCCCAGACCGCGAAGACACTGCCCTGCACGGACAGAAAGGCGATGGTGGTCGCGGTCACCGGCGCACTCCCCGCAGGGCCATTACGGCAGAGCCACCAAAGAACAGCCCGGCAAAGCCCACCACCTCGACCAGTCCCGGGCCTTCGGGCCAGCCGCGATAGGCGATGGCAAAGGCCAAAAGGCCGAGCCCGCCCAGCGAGATCGCCAGCCGGATCATATACTCGCCCCGGGTCGGGCCGTATTTGTTTGCACCCTTTGCCATAAGTCCAAGACTGGCCTAGTGGCGCAATTCTGGCAAGCGGCGATAGAGCCGGAGGCTGAGGAGGGCGCAGATCGTGGCGACGGCGGCGAGGATGGCGAAAAACCCGGTGCCGCCCAGCGGCTCCAGCAGCGGAGCCAGCACCACCGGCGCGCAGATGCCGCCGACCAGACCGGCGGCGATGATCGTGGGGGCGGTGCGCGGGTCATCCCCCATCAACCGGCTGGCGGCGACGTAGAAGCCGGGAAAGAACAGCCCGGCCGAAATCCCCATCGCGACAAAAAACACGCCGGGGCTGACAAAGGCCGCCAGAGCGCCCGAGACCGCTGCCGCAATCATCGCCCCGGCATAGAGCAGGAAGGGTGGCACCAGATGGGCGGTAAAGATCAGCACGGTGCGCGCGCCCAGAAAGGCCACAAAGAATGCGCTCAGGAGTTGGGCCGCTGCGGTTTCGGACAGGCCCGAGCGGATCAGGGCGCTGGGGCCAAGGCCGATCAGCGTCGCCTCGATCCCGATCCCGGCGACCGCAAACAGCTGAAACGCCAGCATCGGGCGGAACGGGCCGGTGGCCCCGGCCGCAGGCGGCGGGGCGGCCTGACCGGCGGGGCCCGCGCCCAGCCAGATCACCACCGCAAGCCCGGCCACCAGCGCATAGGCCAGCGCCGGGTCGGAGCCGAGCCAGACAAAGATCAGGGGGGCTGCGATGGCGCCAAGGCCAAAGCTCGCGTTGACCAGACTGACCATGGCGGTGCCGCGTGCGCCGTAAGCGCGCAGGATGCGCGGGTTGAACACCACCGTGGCCAGCCCGTAGCCGGTGCCAAAGATCAGCGCACCGGCAAAGGTGGCAATGGTCCCCAGCCCGAAGGCGATGGCGGCGGCCCCGGCGGCCATGATGCTGACCGCGATCCGGGGCGATACCCGTGGCCCCCAACGATACATCAGCGCCACGCCGATGGCGCAGCCGATCCAATGCGCAGAGACCAGCCACCCGGCCTGCGCCGCGCTGAGCGACAGCGCGCGGCCAAAGGCGGGCAGGGCAGGGCCATACAGCGACTGCCCGGCCCCCATCATGATGAACGTGGCGATTCCCGCAAAGAGGAGGCCCGTGGTCGCCCGGTTCTGGTCTGTCATCATGGCCTCGGATGGGGTTGCGGCTGGGGGGTTTGGCCGCCCTCCATCTCTTGGCGCGCAGGGAGTGTCAATCGACGCTGCGCCATCTTTCCTCGCGCGGACAAATACCGTTAGGATTGCCTGAATTTCAGGAGGCTCCGATGGTCAGCGACTCGAATGATGTGTTTATCCTTTCCGCCACGCGCAGCGCGATTGGCGGCTTTGGCGGGGCCCTGGCATCTGTGCCGCCGATTGATCTGGCGGCGCAGGTGATCGCGGCGACCCTGCGGCAGGCCGGGATCGGCGGGGCGCAGGTCGGACATGTGGTGATGGGCCATGTCATCAACACCGAACCGCGCGACATGTATCTGAGCCGGGTAGCGGCGATGCAGGCCGGGATTCCCGACACGGTGCCGGCGATGAACGTCAACCGGCTGTGCGGATCGGGCGCGCAGGCGGTGGTGTCGGCGGTGCAGGCGCTGATGCTTGGCGATTGCGCCGTGGCGGTGGCGGGCGGGGCCGAAAGCATGAGCCGCTCACCCTATATTTTGCCCGCCGCGCGGTTCGGGCAGAAGATGGGCGATACCAAGGCGCTGGACATGATGACCGGCGCGCTGACCTGCCCGTTCGGCACCGGGCACATGGGGGTGACGGCCGAGAATGTCGCGGCCCAGCACGGCATCAGCCGCGCGGCGCAGGATGCCTTTGCGCTGGAAAGCCAGAAACGCGCGGCACGGGCCATTGAGGGCGGGCTGTTCACCCGCCAGATCACGCCGATCACGGTCGAGACCCGCAAGGGCCCGGTGCAGTTTGCGGTGGATGAACACCCGAAGGCCACCTCGCTGGAGGCGTTGTCGGGGCTGCGCCCGGTGTTTCAGAAAGATGGCACGGTGACTGCCGGCAATGCCAGCGGCATCAATGATGGCGCGGCCGCGCTGGTGCTGTCGCGCGGGCTGTTCCCGGGGGCAAAGCCACGCGCACGGGTGATGGGCTATGCCCATGCCGGGGTGGACCCGAAGGTGATGGGCATCGGCCCGGTTCCGGCGGTCGAGGCGCTGTGCGCCAAGCTCGGGATGAAGCCGGGCGATTTCGACGTGGTGGAGTCGAACGAGGCCTTTGCCGCGCAGGCCATTGCGGTGAGCCGCGAGCTGGGGCTGGACCCCGCCCGTGTGAACCCGAACGGCGGCGCGATTGCCCTGGGCCATCCGGTGGGGGCGACCGGGGCGCTGCTGGTGGTGAAGGCGCTGTACGAGCTGGAGCGCAGCGGCAAACGCACCGCGCTGATCACCATGTGTATTGGTGGCGGGCAGGGGATTGCGCTGGGGATCGAGCGGGTCTGAAGGCTGCGGGGGCTGGCGTCGCGGCCCCCCCCACCCCGGCCCTCCCCCACGAGGGGGGAGGGAGGCATCGGGCATCAGCGTTGCGCGGGCGGATCGTGAGGGGCTGCGGCAGAGCAGGGGAGGCAGATCTGCGGCTGGGGATCACACACCGCCGCGCTTTGAGTCTTTCGGTGCAACGCCCCCAAGTTTCCCTTGCCCTGCCCGTGCAACGCCTGTAATGGAACGCATCCTGCGGTTCCCGGGCGACTCGGAATCGTTGGTTTTGCATTGATCCACCGGGTTAAAGGTTACCCTGCGTTTAACGGGGCCTTCTGGTGATTGAAAAAAGGAATACGGCATGAAAGCCGACGAACTCCGGGGCAAGTCCCCTGATCAGCTGCGCGACCAGCTCGTTGCACTGAAAAAGGAAGCCTTTAACCTGCGCTTCCAAGCCGCCACGAACCAGCTTGAGAACACCGCGCGCATGCGCGTTGTGCGTCGTGACGCAGCACGCGTTCTGACCATTCTCAACCAAAAAGCCGCCGAAGCGGCGAAGTAAGAGGTTTATCATGCCCAAGCGTATCCTTTCAGGCGTTGTGACCTCGGACAAGAACGAACAGACCATCACGGTTCTGGTCGAGCGTCGCTTCAAGCACCCGCTGCTGCAAAAGACTGTGCGTAAGTCGAAAAAATACCGCGCACATGATGCAGAGAACAAATTCAAGATTGGTGACACCGTCCGTATCGAGGAATGTGCGCCGATTTCGAAAACCAAGCGTTGGACGGTGGTTGTCTCGGCTTAAGGCCGGGGCAGTTTTCGTTTTGCGATAATCGAAACCCTGGGGCGTCATCTGCATGACCGTCCCCAAAGGTCGGGAGAAACCAAATGATCCAGATGCAGACCAATCTGGATGTTGCTGATAACTCCGGCGCTCGCCGAGTTCAGTGCATCAAGGTTCTGGGCGGTTCACACCGCCGCTATGCATCCGTGGGCGACATCATCGTGGTGTCGGTCAAGGAAGCTATTCCAAAAGGCCGCGTGAAAAAGGGCGACGTGCGTAAAGCCGTTGTCGTGCGCACCGCCAAAGAGGTTCGTCGTGAAGACGGCACCGCCATCCGTTTTGACCGCAACGCCGCTGTCATCCTGAACAACCAGGGTGAACCAGTGGGCACGCGTATCTTCGGGCCGGTTGTCCGTGAATTGCGCGCCAAGAACTTCATGAAGATCATCTCGCTGGCTCCGGAGGTGCTCTGATGGCTGCGAAACTCAAAAAGGGTGACACCGTCATCGTGCTGACCGGCAAGGACAAGGGCAAACAGGGCGAAATCGCCTCTGTGAACCCGACCGCCAACAAAGCCGTCGTCGAAGGTATCAACGTCGCCATCCGTCACACCAAGCAATCCGCCGGATCGCAAGGCGGTCGCGTGGCCAAGTCCATGCCGATCGACCTGTCGAACCTGGCGATCGTGGACAAGGACGGCAAACCCACCCGCGTCGGCTTCCGTATGGACGGCGACAAGAAGGTGCGTTTTGCCAAGACCACAGGGGATGCGATCTGATGTTGGACGCTGCTCAATACACACCGCGCCTCAAAGGCGAGTACGGCTCCAGGATTCGCGCTGCGATGAAAGAAGAGTTCGCGTACAAGAACGACATGCAGATCCCCCGTCTGGACAAGATCGTCCTGAACATGGGTGTCGGCGAAGCGGTCAAAGACACCAAAAAGGTGAAACAGGCTGCTGAAGAGCTGTCGCTGATCGCTGGTCAGAAAGCTGTCATCACCCATGCCAAGAAGTCCATCGCGGGCTTCCGTGTGCGGGAACTGATGCCGCTCGGGTGCAAAGTCACCCTGCGCGGTGACAAGATGTACGAATTCATGGACCGTCTGATCAACGTGGCTCTGCCCCGCGTCCGCGACTTCCGCGGCGTCAAGGGCTCGTCGTTCGACGGCCGTGGCAACTACGCCATGGGCCTGAAAGAACACATCGTGTTCCCGGAAATCAACTTCGATAAAGTTGATGAAGTTCTGGGTATGGACATCATCATCTGCACGAACGCGAAAACCGATGCGGAAGCCAAGGCGCTGTTGAAGCATTTCAACATGCCCTTCACGTCGTAAGCGCGAGGAACCAGAGTAATGGCAAAGAAATCCATGGTGAACCGCGAAGTGAAGCGCGCCAAGCTGGTGAAGCAATATGCTTCCAAGCGTGCGACGCTCAAAGCGGTGATCGAAGACCAAACCAAGCCGATGGAAGAGCGTTTCGGCGCGACCCTGAAGCTGGCACAACTGCCCCGCAACTCGTCGGCAACACGGCTTCACAACCGCTGCCAGCTGACGGGCCGCCCGCATGCGTATTATCGCAAGCTGAAACTGTCGCGGATCATGCTGCGTGAACTGGCCTCGTTTGGCCAGATCCCGGGCATGGTCAAGTCCAGCTGGTAAGGGAGAGCAGACATGCCTGTGAATGATCCTATCGGCGATATGCTGACCCGTATCCGTAACTCTCAGATGCGCGGCAAATCCACTGTCTCGACCCCAGCGTCCACGCTGCGCGGCCGGGTGCTGGATGTGCTCCTGTCCGAGGGCTACATCCGCGGTTACGAAAAGAACCCGACCGACAACGGTCAGGGCGAATTCGTGATCTCGCTCAAGTACTACGAAGGTACCCCTGTGATCCGCGAAATCAAACGCGTGTCGAAGCCGGGCCGCCGTGTGTACATGGGCGTCAAGGAAATCCCCTCGGTCCGTAATGGCCTGGGTGTTTCGATTGTGTCGACGCCCAAAGGCGTCATGTCCGATGCAGCTGCACGCTCCGCCAATGTTGGTGGCGAAGTGCTCTGCACCGTATTCTGAGGAGGGTGCAATGTCTCGTATCGGCAAGAAACCCGTCTCTCTGGTCAAAGGCGTCTCGGCGTCGGTGTCCGGCCAGACTGTCGAAGTGAAGGGGCCGAAAGGCACCCGCAGCTTTACCGCAACCGACGATGTGACCATCACCATCGACGGCGAAGAGATCAAGGTGACGCCTCGCGGCACCTCGAAACGCGCCCGTCAGCAATGGGGCATGGCTCGGTCGATGGTGGAGAACCTGGTTCAGGGCGTCACCACTGGCTTCAAGAAAGAGCTTGAGATTCAGGGCGTTGGTTACCGTGCTGCGGTCGCCGGCAATGTTCTGAAGCTGTCGCTTGGCTATAGCCACGAAGTCAACTTCGCCGTTCCGGCTGGCGTGACCGTCACGTCGCCGAAGCAAACCGAAATCGTTGTGGAAGGGATCGACCAGCAGCTCGTTGGCCAGGTCGCAGCAAACATCCGCGAATGGCGCAAGCCCGAGCCGTACAAGGGCAAGGGCATCCGCTATAAGGGTGAGTTCATCTTCCGCAAAGAAGGTAAGAAGAAGTAAGGGTGGCAAAATGGCTTTGAACAAAAGAGAGCTGTTCCTCAAGCGCCGCCTGCGCGTCCGGAACAAAATCAAGGCGATGTCGAACGGGCGCTTGCGTCTGTCCGTGCATCGGTCGTCCAAGAACATCAGCGCCCAGCTGATCGACGATGTGAAAGGTGTGACCGTTGCGTCCGCCTCCACGTTGGAGAAAGACCTGGGTCTGATCGGTAAGAACAACGTCGAGGCTGCGGCCAAAATCGGCGCTGCGATTGCAGAGCGGGCGAAGAAGGCAGGGGTCGAAGACGTCTATTTCGATCGTGGTGGTTTCCTCTTTCACGGTAAGATCAAGGCTTTGGCCGACGCTGCCCGTGAAGGCGGCCTGAAGTTCTGAGGAGTTTGGATATGGCAGAACGTGAAAATCGGGGCCGCGGCGGAGATCGTCGTCAGGACTCCCGTGAGGAAACGCCCGAATTCGCTGACCGTCTGGTCGCGATCAACCGTGTTTCGAAAACCGTCAAGGGCGGCAAGCGCTTTGGCTTTGCAGCACTCGTCGTCGTCGGCGACCAGCGTGGTCGCGTAGGCTTCGGCAAGGGCAAAGCGAAAGAAGTGCCCGAGGCGATCCGCAAGGCGACGGAACAGGCCAAGCGCCAGATGATCCGTGTGCCGCTGAAGGACAGCCGCACCCTGCACCACGACATGGAAGGCCGCCATGGCGCCGGAAAAGTCGTGATGCGGACCGCAGTGGCTGGTACCGGCATCATCGCCGGTGGTCCAATGCGCGCCGTGTTCGAAATGCTGGGGATCCAGGACGTTGTTGCGAAGTCGATCGGCTCGCAGAACCCCTACAACATGATCCGCGCCACCATCGACGGTCTGAAAGCAGAGACCTCGCCCCGCCAGGTTGCCGCACGTCGCGGTAAAAAGGTGGCCGAGATCCTGAAGAAGCCCGAAGCTGAAGCAGTGGAGGCCTGATCATGACCGAGACCAAGAAAACCATCGTCGTGCAGCAGGTGGCGTCCGCCGCCCGCCGCCCGGCCATTCAGACCGCGACCCTCAAGGGTCTGGGCCTGAACAAGATGAACCGCACCCGTGAGCTGGAAGACACACCTTCCGTGCGCGGCATGGTCAACAAGATCTCGCATCTTGTGAAGATCATCGAAGAGCGCGGCTGAGGTCTGGCGGGGGTACCCCCGCCGTACCGACTGAATAGCGCCCCGTGGGACACCACGGGGCGTTTTCTTTCGTCTGCGATCCGCTAGGGTGCGGCAGCCCCTGCCGAAAGGACCGCAGAATGATCGTCCGCACCCTCGCCTCCATCCTCGACACCGCCGCCCATGTCAAAGGGGAGGCGTTTGAAAGCCGCCGCATCCTGCTGGCCGCCGACGGCCTTGGCTATTCCCTGCATGACACGATCTGCAAGGCGGGGTCAGAGCAGGTGCTGGAATACAAGAACCATGTCGAGACGAACTATGTGATCGAAGGGCAGGGCAGCGTGCAGAACGTGGCCACGGGCGAGGTCTTTCCACTTGGTCCCGGCACGGTTTATGTGCTGGACCGTCACGAAGCGCATCTCCTGCGCGCCCAGACCGACCTGCGCATCATCTGTGTCTTTACCCCGGCGCTGACCGGACAGGAACAGCACGACGCCTCGGGCAGTTATCCGGCGGCGGGGTAGGGGATGACGAAGGGTGGCGGGGTGAACCCCGCCCTACACCTGACCTGGCGAGGGATGCGCAGCTTTGGGGGGCGGCGGTAGGGCGGGGTTCACCCCGCCGCTCTTGCCCGGCCAATCCCCTTGCCTAACACCCCCACAGCCATTATACGCCCCCGGTGGCCCCTTGCGGGCTGCAGAATCAAAACGCGTGGCCGCTTGCGGTCCGCAGAATCAACAAGAAATGCCGTGTTGTCCCCTCCCGTCGCAGGCGGGGATGTTCCGGCGATGGAGAGTGCGACATGAAACTGAATGAACTTCGTGACAATGACGGCGCGAACAAGAAACAAAAGCGCGTTGCCCGTGGCCCCGGTTCGGGCAAGGGCAAGACCGCTGGCCGTGGTATCAAGGGTCAGAAATCGCGTTCGGGCGTAGCGATCGGTGGATACGAAGGCGGCCAGATGCCGCTGTACCGCCGCCTGCCAAAGCGCGGCTTCACCAAGCCGAACCGCAAGGAATACGCGGTCGTCAACCTGGGCCTGATCGAGAAATTCGTGGCATCCGGCAAGCTGGACATCAAGCTTGACCTGACCGAAGACATGCTGGTGGCCGCTGGCCTGACCAACCACAAGCGTGACGGCATCCGCATCCTGAACAAGGGCGAGATCAAGTCGGCTGTGAAACTGGTGGTTTCGGGTGCCTCGGCAGCTGCTGTTGAGGCCATCAAAGCGGCGGGCGGGTCGATCACCCTTCCGGCGTCAGCGGCTGAGTAAGCCAAATAGGAGTTGTGAGCGGCCTTCAGACCGCTTACATCACCTTTAGTTTTCCCGCGCCGCCGACCGGAGAACGGTTTGGCGGCGCTGTCTTTGAAAGAGACCGGACATGGCATCTGCTGCAGAGCAAATGGCGGCGAACCTCAGCTGGGGCGCCCTTGGCAAGGCAACCGACTTGCGCCAACGCATCTTTTTTACCATCGGCCTGCTGATCGTCTATCGCCTGGGCACCTATATTCCGGTGCCCGGCATTGATGGCGTGCAACTGCGCGCCTTCATGGAGGATGCCGGTGCGGGGATCGGGGGCATTCTCAACATGTTCACCGGCGGCGCGATCAGCCGGATGGGTATTTTTGCCCTCGGGATCATGCCCTATATCTCGGCCTCGATCATCGTGCAGCTGATGACGGCCATGGTGCCGGCGCTGGAGCAGCTGAAGAAAGAGGGCGAGCAGGGCCGCAAGAAGATCAACCAGTACACCCGCTACGGCACGGTGTTTCTGGCGACGTTTCAGGCCTGGGGCATCGCTGCCAGTCTTGAGGCGGGTGGTCTGGCCCATGATCCGGGCCTGTTCTTCAAGGCGGCCTGCATGATCACGCTGGTCGGCGGCACCATGTTCCTGATGTGGATCGGTGAGCAGATCACCGCGCGCGGCATCGGCAACGGCATCTCGCTGATCATCTTTGTCGGCATCGTCGCCGAACTGCCTGCCGCCATCGCCCAGTTCCTGAGCCAGGGCCGGTCCGGCGCGATCTCGCCTGCGGTCATCATCGGGGTGATCGTGATGGTGATCGCCGTGATCGCCTTTGTGGTGTTCATGGAACGCGCGCTGCGCAAGATCCATATCCAGTACCCCCGGCGTCAGGTCGGCATGAAGGTCTATGACGGCGGGTCCAGCCACCTGCCGGTCAAGGTGAACCCGGCGGGCGTGATCCCGGCGATTTTTGCCTCGTCCCTGCTGTTGCTGCCGGTCACGATTTCCACCTTTTCGGGTCAGCAGACCGGCCCGGTGATGTCGACCATTCTGGCCTATTTCGGCCCCGGTCAGCCGCTGTATCTGCTGTTTTTTACCGGCATGATCGTGTTCTTCAGCTATTTCTATACCTACAACGTCGCCTTCAAGGTCGAGGATGTGGCGGATAACCTGAAGAACCAGAACGGGTTCATCCCCGGCATCCGTCCCGGCAAAAAGACTGAAGAGTATCTGGAATATGTGGTCACCCGCATTCTGGTGCTCGGCTCGGCCTATCTCGCTGCGGTCTGTCTGCTGCCCGAAATCCTGCGCAACCAGTTCGGCTTTACCTTTTACTTCGGCGGCACCTCGGTGCTGATCGTGGTGTCGGTGACGATGGATACGATCAATCAGGTGCAGTCGCATTTGTTGGCGCATCAATACGAAGGCCTGATCGAGAAATCGCAACTGCGCGGTCGTAAAAAGACCACGCCCAAGACCCCGACACGGCGCTGACACATGGCAAACATCATTCTTCTGGGGCCCCCGGGGGCCGGTAAAGGAACGCAGGCCAAGCGGCTGGAAGAGGGGCGGGGCATGGTCCAGCTTTCGACCGGCGACATGCTGCGCGAGGCAAAGACCAGCGGCACCGAAATGGGCCTGCGGGTTGCCGAGGTGATGGAACGTGGGTCGCTGGTCACCGATGAGATCGTGATTGGTCTGATCGAGGAAAAGCTGACCAAGGGCGCCACCGGCGGCTTCATCTTTGACGGCTTTCCCCGCACGCTGAAACAGGCTGATGCTCTGGCGGTGCTGCTGGCGAAAAAGGGGCTGACCCTGGACGCGGTGATCGAGCTGGTGGTTGATGATGCAGCCCTCGTGGGACGGATCGTCAAGCGCGCCGAAGAGGCCCGCGCCAATGGCCAGCCGGTGCGGCGCGACGACACCCCCGAGGTATTCGAGGTGCGTCTGCGCGAGTATTACAAGAACACTGCCCCCCTGACCGGCTACTATTACGCCAAGGGCAACCTGACCACGGTGGACGGTCTGGCCGACATGGACAGGGTCAGCGCGGATATCGCGAAAATTCTTGACAAACGGTAAAAACACCGCCGCTGCCCTTGACGGGCGCGGCATTTGCCCATAAAGCACAGCGTCCCGGCATGGAATCGTGCCGGGCTTCCCATTTTCGGGAAAAGCACCATCAGGGCACAGTGCCTTGGCGGAGTTGTGAAAAAAGGTTCTGGCACCACGGAACCGCAACATTGAAAAGGACACACGTTTGGCACGTATTGCTGGCGTTAACATTCCGACCCAGAAACGGGTTCCGATCGCCCTGACCTACATCACCGGTATTGGCCCGACCAACGCCGAAGCCATCTGCTCTTCGCTGAACATCGACCGCGCCCGTCGCGTCAATGAACTGTCGGATGCTGAAGTGCTGGCGATCCGCGAATTCATCGACGCGAACTTCACCGTCGAAGGTGACCTGCGTCGCGAAACCTCGATGAACATCAAGCGTCTGATGGACCTTGGCTGCTACCGCGGCCTGCGTCACCGCAAGGGCCTGCCGGTCCGCGGTCAGCGTACCCATACCAATGCTCGCACCCGCAAGGGCCCCGCAAAAGCCATCGCTGGCAAGAAGAAGTAAGGGGAGCATTCCGATATGGCACGCGATACCAAAGCATCCCGCACCAAGAAAAAAGAGCGCAAGAACATCGCCGCTGGCGTGGTTCATGTGAACTCTTCGTTCAACAACACCAAGATCCTGATCTCCGATGTTCAGGGCAATGCGATTTCGTGGTCGTCCTCGGGCACCATGGGCTTCAAAGGCTCGCGCAAGTCGACGCCTTATGCCGCTCAGATGGCTGCCGAAGATGCCGCCCGCAAAGCTCAGGAACATGGCATGAAGACTGTTGAAGTCGAAGTGCAGGGTCCGGGTTCGGGCCGCGAATCGGCGCTGCGCGCGCTGGCGGCTGTTGGCCTGAACATCACCTCGATCCGCGACGTGACTCCGCTGGCGCACAACGGCTGCCGCCCGCCAAAGCGCCGCCGCGTCTGATCGGCAGATATACTGTCGGGCCGTGCGACATCGCACGGCCCGATTTCGGCATTTAAGGACCCTCGGGCGTCCCACCGCTTGCTGGACATGGGCAATGGGACAAGGATGGAGGCGACAGCATGATCCATAAGAACTGGCAAGAACTGATCAAACCGACCCAACTGGTTGTAAAACCGGGATCGGATGCGGCGCGCGTGGCGACCGTGATCGCCGAACCGCTGGAGCGCGGCTTTGGTCTGACGCTGGGCAATGCCCTGCGCCGCGTGCTGATGTCGAGCCTGCAGGGCGCGGCCATCACCTCGGTGCAGATCGACAACGTGCTGCACGAGTTTTCCAGCGTCGCTGGCGTGCGCGAAGACGTGACCGACATCGTGCTGAACCTCAAAGGCGTGTCCATCAAGATGGATGTCGAAGGGCCGAAACGCCTGTCGATCTCGGCCAAGGGGCCGGGCGTTGTGACGGCGGCGGATATCTCGGAGTCAAACGGCATCGAGATTCTGAACCGTGAACACGTGATCTGCCATCTTGATGATGGTGCGGATGTGTTCATGGAACTGACCGTCAACACCGGCAAAGGCTATGTCAGCGCCGACAAGAACCGCCCCGAAGACGCGCCGATCGGGCTGATCCCGATTGATGCGATCTATTCGCCGGTGAAAAAAGTCAGCTACGAAGTGCAGCCCACCCGTGAGGGCCAGGTGCTGGACTATGACAAGCTGACGATGAAGGTTGAAACCGACGGCAGCCTTACGCCGGATGACGCCGTGGCCTATGCCGCGCGCATCCTGCAAGACCAACTGTCGATCTTCGTCAACTTCGACGAGCCAGAATCGGCGAAACTGGGCGAAGTCGATGCGGGTCTGGAATTCAACCCGCTGCTCTTGAAGAAAGTCGACGAGCTGGAACTTTCGGTCCGCTCGGCCAACTGCCTGAAGAACGACAACATCGTCTATATCGGCGATCTGATCCAGAAAACCGAAGCCGAAATGCTCCGCACCCCGAACTTCGGCCGCAAGTCCTTGAACGAAATCAAGGAAGTGCTGTCGGGCATGGGTCTGCATCTGGGCATGGAAGTCGAAGACTGGCCGCCAGAGAACATCGAAGATCTGGCCAAGCGCTTCGAGGACCAGTTCTAAGAATACGGGGGGCAGCGATGCCCCCCAACCACAAATGCCCGGACCGCCGGGGAACAACTGGGCCACAAGCCCCAAGGTGAGTGCAGCCGCACGTAGGCCGCACCGGACAAAGCAAAACACGCGATCAGGAGATTTCCATGCGTCACTCAAACGGCTACCGCAAACTGAACCGGACCCACGAACACCGCAAAGCGATGTTCGCCAACATGGCCGGTTCGCTGATTGAACACGAGCAGATCAAGACCACCCTGCCGAAAGCCAAAGAACTGCGTCCGATCATCGAAAAGCTGATCACGCTGGCAAAGCGCGGCGATCTGCACGCCCGCCGTCAGGCGCATTCGCAGCTCAAGCAGGACATGCACACCGCGCGCCTGTTCGAAATCCTCGGCCCCCGCTACAAGGACCGTCAGGGCGGTTATGTGCGCGTGCTGAAAGCGGGCTTCCGCTATGGCGACATGGCGCCGATGGCGATCATCGAGTTCGTTGACCGCGATCCGAATGCCAAGGGTGCCGCCGACCACGCCCGCACCGAAGCGTTCGAGGCAGAATAAGCCCGGCCTTCCGGCCAAGTTTACGGCACAGCCCGCCCTGGAAACAGCGGCGGGCTTTGTCTTGCGCGAGGGGGCTGGTTGAAACTGTGGTTCGCTTTGCCATATCCAGATGCACCACCACAAAGGGATGCCCCATGCTCCGCCTTGTCGCCGTGATCCTGCCCCTGAGCCTTCTCTGTGCCACCCCGCTCGCCGCCCAGACCGAGACCCGCCCCCCGGCATCAACTGCCGAAATCAGCCTCAGCTTTGCCCCGGTGGTCAAATCGACCGCCCCGGCAGTGGTGAACATCTACGCCAGCCGGGTGGTCGAGGAACAGCTGTCGCCGTTTGCCGGCGATCCGTTCTTTGACCAGTTCTTCAGCGGCTACGGCCAGTCCCAGCCCCGGGTGCAGAATTCGCTCGGCTCCGGGGTGATTGTGTCCGCCGATGGCATCGTGGTGTCGAATTACCATGTGGTCGGTCAGGCGACCGAAATCCGCGTCGTGCTGAACGACCGCCGCGAATATGCCGCCGAGCTGATCCTGGGCGATGAGGAAAGCGATCTGGCCATCCTGCGCCTGCAGGACGCCGAAGATCTGCCCGCGCTGGAGTTCCGCAACTCTGATGAGGTCGAGGTCGGCGATCTGGTGCTGGCGATCGGCAATCCGTTCGGGGTGGGGCAGACCGTGTCTTCCGGCATCGTCTCGGGTCTGGCGCGCAGCTCGGTCGAACTGGGGCGCGGCTATTTCATTCAGACCGATGCGGCGATCAATCCGGGCAATTCCGGTGGCGCGCTGGTGGATATGAAAGGCAGGCTGGTCGGCATCAACACCGCGATCCTGACCCGTTCGGGTGGCTCCAACGGCATCGGCTTTGCGATCCCCGCCAATCTGGTGCAGACCGTGGTGGCGCAGGCCGTCGCGGGCGGCGCGCGGTTTGAACGGCCCTGGGCGGGCGTGCAGGGGCAAGCGGTGGATGCCGGGCTGGCGGCGGCGATGAACCTGCCGCGGCCTGACGGGGTGCTGCTGGTCGATCTGCACCCCGACAGCCCGTTCGGCAAGGCAGGTCTGCGCCCCGGTGATGTGGTGCTGTCGGTCGCGGGCGAGCCGACCAACACCCCGCAGGAAATGATCTTTCGTCTGTCAGCACTTGGCATCGGGGCCACGGTGCCGGTGACCTATCTGGACGAGGATGGCACCTCGACCGTTGATGTCACCCTGATTGCCCCGCCGGACAGCCCGCCGCGCGATCCCGTCTCCATCACCGACCCGGTGGCGCTGCGCGGGCTGAGTGTCGCCCGGATCAACCCGGCCCTCAGCGCCGAGATCGGGCTTGCGACCGAGGCGGAGGGCGTGGTGGTGACCGCCGCTCAGGACCTGGCCGCGCAGATCGGCCTGCGCTCCGGCGATGTGCTGCTGGCAATCAATGGCCGCCCGGTCGCCGCCCCACAGGATGTGGCCGCAGCGGCGCAAGAGCAGACCCGCCGCTGGGCCATCGACGTGAACCGGGGCGGCCAGATCGTGCGGCTGCGCTTCCGCCTCTAGCTCTTGGGGGCGCAGCGGCGTAACGTAGACCCATGGCAGACCTGTTTGACACCGCAAGCGCAACCCCCAAAGCCGAAGGCCCCCGGCCCTTGGCCGACCGTCTGCGCCCGCAAACGCTGGCCGAGGTGATCGGGCAGGCGCATGTGCTGGGCCCCGAGGGGCCGCTGGGGGCGATGCTGGCGGCAAAGTCGCTGTCGTCGCTGATCCTGTGGGGGCCGCCCGGCGTCGGCAAGACCACCATCGCGCGATTGCTGGCGCGCGAGACCGATCTGGCGTTTGTCCAGATATCCGCCATTTTCACCGGCGTGCCGGAATTGCGCAAAGTGTTCGAATCCGCCAAAATCCGGCGGCAAAACGGGCAGGGCACGCTGCTGTTTGTTGATGAAATCCATCGCTTCAACAAGGCGCAGCAAGACGGCTTTCTGCCGCATATGGAGGATGGCACCATCCTTCTGGTCGGGGCCACCACCGAAAACCCCAGTTTCGAGCTGAACGCAGCGCTTCTGTCCCGGGCGCAGGTCATCGTGCTGGAGCGGCTGAACCTCGCCGATCTGGAACGGATGATGCAGCGCGCCGAGATGGAACTTGGCCGCACCCTGCCGCTGACCGGTGAGGCGCGTGAGGCGCTGTTGGAAATGGCCGATGGCGATGGCCGCGCGCTCCTGAACCTGACCGAGCAGGTGGCGGCGTGGCGCATCGACAAACCGATTGACCGCGATCAGCTGGCCACACGCCTGATGCGCCGTGCCGCCAAATACGACAAATCGGGCGAAGAGCATTACAACCTGATCTCTGCCCTGCACAAATCCGTGCGTGGATCAGACCCCGATGCAGCGCTCTACTGGTTCGCCCGGATGCTGGAGGGCGGCGAAGACCCGCGCTTTCTGGCCCGCCGTCTGACCCGGATGGCGGTCGAGGATATCGGGCTGGCTGAGCCGCAGGCGCATTCGGTCTGTCTGGACGCGTGGAACACCTACGAGCGGCTGGGCAGCCCCGAGGGAGAGCTGGCGCTGGCCAATGCGGTGGTCTACCTCGCGCTCGCCCCGAAATCGAATGCGGTCTATGTCGCCTACAAGGCCGCCCGCGCCAGTGCCCGTGACACCGGCAGCCAGATGCCGCCGCGCCACATTCTGAACGCGCCGACGAAGATGATGAAGGATATCGGTTATGGCGCGGGCTACGCCTATGACCATGAGGCCGAGGACGGGTTTTCCGGGCAGGACTACTTCCCCGAGGGCATGAAACGCCCGGTGTTCTACCTGCCGCCCGAACGCGGGTATGAGCGCGAGCTGAAAAAACGGGTAGAGTATTTTGCCAAACTGCGGGCAAAACGGCAGGGCGGTTAGCGCTGCGCGCGCCGCAGCCGTGGGTGCCTCCGGCGGGAGTATTTTTGCCAAGATGAACGGACAAGCGGTGTTCAGGCAAGCTCCGGCTCGTGAGCGCACGTTGACAATTCCGCCCAACACACGCAAAGACCGGGGAATGATCCTGACCCTGTCTCATGTTGCCCTTGGTGGGGCCATTGGCGCTTGCCTGCGCTATCTGGTGAATGTCGCCAGCATGCGGCTGTTTGGGCCGGGCTTTCCCTATGGTACGCTGGCGGTGAATATTGCGGGATCATTCCTGATGGGCATTCTGGTCGTAATGCTGGCGGAAAAGGGCGGCATGCGCTTTGCGCCGTTTCTGATGACCGGCATCCTTGGCGGTTTCACCACATTTTCGGCCTTTTCGCTCGACACCGTTACCCTGTGGGAGCGTGGGCAAAGCTGGCTTTCGCTGGGCTATGTCGGGGCCTCAGTCTTTCTCTCGCTTGCCGCACTTCTGGCGGGCCTCCAACTTGCAAGGTCTTTGACATGAGTGGCGTACTGAACCTGACGGTGTCTGAAGATGAGGGTGAACAGCGGCTGGACAGGTGGTTCAAGCGGCGCTTTCCGCAGCTGACCCAAGGCCATGTCGAAAAGATGTGCCGCACCGGGCAGATCCGGGTCGATGGCGCGCGGGCGAAAGCGGCCGATCGCATCGCCCCCGGCCAGACCATCCGCGTGCCGCCCTTGCCCGATACCGAAGCGCCCAGCCGCTCGCCCGAAAGCCGGATCTCGGCGGCGGATACCAAGCTGATCCAGAACGCGGTGTTGTGGAAGGATGAGCATATCATCATCCTGAACAAACCCGCCGGCCTGCCGTCGCAAGGCGGCTCGGGGCAGGGCGACCGGCATGTGGATGGCTTGGCCGAGGCGCTGAAGTTCGGCTACAAGGAAAAGCCCAAACTGGTGCACCGGCTGGACAAGGACACCTCGGGCCTCTTGATGCTGGCGCGCACCGACCGGGTGGCGCGGGCGCTGTCCGAGGCGCTGCGCCATCGCAACACCCGCAAGATCTATTGGGCGCTGGTCGCGGGCGTTCCGCACCCGCGTCAGGGCAGCATCAAATATGGGCTGCTGAAGGCCCCCGGTGGCGGGCGCGGCGGCGAGGGCGAAAAGATGCTCTGCATCCATCCCGCCAAGATGGCCGAGTTCCCCGATGCCAAACGCGCCCACACCGACTTTTTCACGCTCTGGTTCCTCGGCACCCGGATGAGCTGGATGGCGCTGGAGCCGGTGACGGGCCGCACCCACCAGTTGCGCGCGCATCTGGCCGAACTGGGCCATCCGATCATCGGTGATGGCAAATACGGCAGCACCGCGCAGGAAAACATGGGCGATGGCTGGGGCGCGCAGGCGGGGGGCGAGATGTCCAAGAAAATGCACCTGCATGCCCGCAGCCTGTCGGTCCAGCACCCGATCACCAAGGAAATGATGACCTTTACCGCACCCTTGCCCGAACACATGGCGCGGACATGGAAGCTGTTGGACTGGAACGAAAAAGACGTACCCGCCGACCCGTTTGAGAGCCTGCGGTGAGCGCCTGGGCGGCAAAGCGGTTCTGGAAATCGGCGCAGCCAGAGCCGTGTGACGGCGGCTTTACCGTCCGGCTCGATGCCCGGGCGGTGAAGACCCCGGCCAAGCAGCCGCTGGTGCTGCCCACGTTTGCGATGGCGCAGGAGATCGCCGCCGAGTGGGACCAGCAGCAGGGGCTGATCAAGCCGGACACCATGCCGCTGACCCGCGCTGCGAACTCTGCCATCGACAAGGTGGCCCCGCAGATCGACGGCGTGGTGGACGAGATTGCCAATTACGGCACCACCGACCTGCTGTGCTATCACGCCACCAGTCCGCAGCCGCTGATCGACCGGCAAGCCGCGCGATGGACCCCGCTGCTTGACTGGGCGCGCGACACGCTGGACGCGCCGCTTGTCGTGACCCAAGGGGTGATCCCGGTGCCGCAGCCCGCCGTCTCGCTGACGACCCTGCGGGCGCATGTGGCCGCGCACAGCCCGTTCCAGCTGGCGGCGCTGCATGACCTTGTTGCCATTTCCGGTTCACTGATTTTGGGGCTTGCTGTGACTCGACGCAGGCTTTCCGGCGCCGAAGCCTTTGCCCTGAGCCGAATCGATGAGGCGTGGCAAAACGAGCTTTGGGGTGAGGACGAAGATGCCGCCCGGCTGGAGGCGCTGCGCCGCGACGCGTTCCTGACCGCAGAGCGATTCTTTGCATTGTGCGGGTAACAATCCTGCTCAAAACGCAGGCGGTACGATGCCAACTTGCCCGTGACAGCCTCTAAACTGCCTGAATGCAAAGAATTTAGGCAATTTTATGTGATATGCTTGACCTTTCAAACCGCTTCGGAGGAAACTGTCCTGACTGGGAGAGGCTCACCTCCACTAGTTTCGTCCCCGCCCGCCCATCAACCGGCCTCGGGGCATAAAAAACGTCGGCACAAGGCCGACAACTCAGGATGAGGTAAGAATGAAACAATCCGTATTCCTCGGCACCCTCGCGGCCACCACCCTGTTCGCAGGCATGGCACTGGCGCAGGGCACCTCGACGCTTGATACCGTCAAGGCCCGTGGCGAACTGAACTGCGGCGTCAACACCGGGCTGGTCGGCTTTGCCGCCCCGGATGCAAGCGGCAACTGGCAGGGCTTTGACGTTGCCCTGTGCAAAGCCGTCGCCGGCGCGATCTTTGGCGATGCGTCGAAAGTGGTCTATATCCCCACCACCTCGTCGGACCGCTTTGAACAGCTGACTTCGGGCAAGATCGACTTTCTGATCCGGAACACCACCTGGACCTTCTCACGCGATACCGACCTGAAAATGGATTTTGTCGGCGTGAACTACTATGACGGTCAGGGCTTCATGGTCCGCACCGATCTGGGCGTGTCTTCGGCAAAAGAGCTGAACGGCGCCACGATCTGCATCCAGACCGGCACCACCACGGAATTGAACCTGGCTGACTACTTCAAAGCCAACAACATGACCTATACGGCGGTTCCGATCGAAACCAACGCCGAAGGCGAACAGCAGTATCTGGCTGGCGCTTGCGACGCATACACCACCGATGCTTCGGGTCTGGCTGCCACCCGTGCGGCATTTGCCGATCCGGAAAACCACATCATCCTGCCGGAAATCATCTCCAAAGAACCGCTTGGGCCTGCAGTGCGCCACGGCGACAGCGCCTGGGGCGACGTGATCCGCTGGACGATGAACGCTCTGGTTGCTGCTGAAGAATTCGGCATCACCTCGGCAAACATCGACGAACTGGCGACCTCGTCGCAGAACCCGGAAGTGCAGCGTTTGCTGGGCTCGTCGGACAATCTGGGCGCGATGATCGGGCTTGACGCCGAATGGGCGAAGAACGCGATCAAAGCCGGTGGCAACTATGGCGAGATCTTTGCGGCCACCATCGGGGAATCGACCCCGATCGGTCTGGCGCGCGGTCTGAACGCCCAGTGGACCCAGGGCGGTCTGCTCTACACCCCGCCGTTCCGTTGATCGGCTGAAACGACCGGGGCGCGCCAGCAAGGCGCGCCCCTTCCAAATAGAGAACAGGGTTATCCGCAGCGTCGGGGGAACACCCCCACACATAAGGGCAAAGCCCGGGGGCGCGCGGACTTCAGGGGAAAATAAATGGCCGTAGTCACGGAAGAACCGAAAGCTGGCTTTCGGCTCGGGATGCTAATCTATGACACCCGCTACCGTTCCATAACCATTCAGATCGTTGTGCTCATGCTGGTGATGTTGGGGGCTGCCTGGCTCATCGACAACCTGTTGCGCAACCTTGATGCGCTGGGGCGTGGCATCTCGTTCGGGTTCCTGTGGAACCGGGCAGGTTACGACATCAACCAGACGCTGGTGGACTACACCAACGACAGCAGCCACGCCCGCGCCACGCTGGTCGGTCTGCTCAACACGCTGCTGATCGCCGTTCTGGGCTGTATCGCGGCGACGGTGGTGGGCGTGATCGCCGGGGTGCTGCGGCTGTCGAAAAACTGGGTGATCGCCCGGCTGATGACAATCTACGTCGAGGTTTTCCGCAACATCCCGCTCTTGTTGTGGATCCTCATGATCTACACCGTCTTTACCGAGGCGCTGCCCGCCCCGAACGCCTTTCGCGGCGACACTCCGGCGGCGTCTATGGTGCTGTTTGACACGGTGGCCTTTACCAACCGCTACACCGCCATTCCCTGGCTGATCTTTGACCGCTCGCTGGGCTGGCTGCCCCTGGGCCCGCTGTGGCTGAACCTTGACCTTGCGCTGATCGTCGCGGCTCTGGTCGGCGGTTTCCTGATCAACCGCACCATCCTGCGCCGCGCCACCCGGATCCAAGAGGCCACCGGCCTGCGCCCAACCACCTGGTGGCAGTCACTTCTGGCGCTGTTCGGGCCGATCATTGTGGTGTTTCTGGCGCTTGGCACCCACATCGACAGCCCCTCGCTGCAAGGCTTCAACTTCACCGGCGGCTTGCAGGTGTCGAACTCGCTGGTGGCGCTGTGGCTGGCGCTGACGCTGTATACGGCGGCTTTCATCGCCGAAATCGTCCGCGCCGGGATCAACGCCATCTCACGCGGGCAGTCCGAGGCCGCTTTTGCCCTCGGCCTGCGCCCCGGCCGCACGATGAACCTGATCATCCTGCCGCAGGCGCTGCGGGTCATCATCCCGCCGCTGATCTCGCAATACCTGAACCTGACCAAGAACTCGTCGCTGGCCATCGCCGTCGGCTACATGGACCTGCGCGGCACGCTGGGCGGCATCACGCTGAACCAGACCGGGCGCGGGCTGGAGGCGATGATGCTGTTGATGCTGATCTACCTGATCATCAGCCTGCTGATCTCGTCTGCGATGAACGTCTACAACAATTCCGTCAAGCTGAAGGAGCGCTGAGATGAACACCAGTACCAGCACCTTCGTCCGCACCGAAATGCTGCCCGAACAATCGCCCCCGATCACCGAAGCGGGCGCGGTCAAATGGGTGCGCGAGAACCTGTTCTCGTCCGTCCTCAACGGCATCCTGACCATTCTGGGCATCGCTGTCGTCGCCTACATCATCGTCGGCATCGCGCCCTGGCTGTCCCGCTCGGTCTGGAACGCGGGCAGCCTGTCCCAATGCCGTCAGATCATCGCCGAGCGTTGGGGTGACGGACAAACCGGCGCCTGCTGGGCGGTGATCCGCGAACGCTGGCCGCAATACCTGTTCGGCTTCTACCCGTCGCACCTGTACTGGCGCCCGGTTCTGGCCTTTGCCCTGCTGTGCGTCGCCGTGGCGCCGGTGCTGTTTGACAAGCTTCCGCGCAAGATGCTGTGGTTCTCGCTGGTCTACCCGGCGGTGGGCTTCTGGCTGTTGTGGGGCGGCTCGGTCTGGGTGCCGGTGTCCGCGCTTGCCGGTTTCGCCATCGGCTATTTTGCGGCCAAACTGGTGCAACCCGTCGCCGGAACCATCCTCGCCACCATCGCCGCCGTGCTGGCCCCGGTGCTGTGGTGGCTGTTCCTCGCTGGTCCTGTCGCTGATGCGCTGCAATCCATCATCCCGATTGCGCTGCAAGGTGTGCGCTCACGTGAGTTCGGCGGCTTTGTCCTCGCCTTCACCATCGGCTTCACCGGCATCGCCTTTTCGCTGCCGCTTGGCGTGATGTTGGCGCTTGGCCGCCAGTCCGACATGTTCATTGTCAACAAACTGTCGGTCGGCTTCATCGAGTTCATCCGCGGTGTGCCGCTGATCACCCTGCTGTTCACCGCCTCGCTGCTCTTGAACTACTTCCTGCCGCCGGGCACTGATTTCGACATCATCCTGCGCGTCATCATCATGGTGGTGCTGTTCGCCGCCGCCTACATCGCCGAAGTGGTGCGCGGCGGTCTCGCCGCCCTGCCACGCGGCCAGTATGAAGCCGCCGACGCTCTGGGGCTGGATTACTGGAAGGCGCAGCGCCTGATCATCATGCCGCAGGCGCTGAAAATCTCGATCCCCGGCATCGTCTCCACCTTCATCGGCCTGTTCAAGGACACCACCCTCGTTGTCTTCGTCGGCCTCTTGGACCCGCTCAAGGGCATCACCGACGCCGTCCGCGCCTCCACCGACTGGAAGGGGATCTATTGGGAACCCTACATCTTTGTCGGCGCCATCTTTTTCCTCTTCTGCTTTGGCATGTCCCGGTACTCGATGTACCTGGAATCCAAGCTGAAAACCGATCATCGCTAAGGGAGCCGGAACATGTCCGAAGCCATCGCGCGCGAAATTGACCGCAGCCACATGCAGGTCAGCAACGAAGTCGCCATCCAGATCAGCCAGATGAACAAGTGGTACGGCACCTTTCACGTGCTGCGCGACATCAACATGACCGTCAACCGGGGGGAGCGGATCGTGATCTGCGGCCCCTCCGGGTCGGGCAAATCCACCCTGATCCGCTGCATCAACCGGTTGGAGGAACACCAGCAGGGCCAGATCATCGTGGATGGCACCGAACTGACCTCTGACCTGAAAAACATCGACAAGGTCCGGTCCGAGGTTGGCATGGTGTTCCAGCACTTCAACCTGTTCCCGCATCTGACCATTCTGGAAAACCTGACGCTCGCCCCGATCTGGGTCCGCAAGACCCCGAAAGCCGAAGCGATCGAGGTGGCGATGCACTACCTGCGCAAGGTGAAAATCCCCGAGCAGGCCAACAAATACCCCGGCCAGTTGTCGGGCGGCCAGCAACAGCGCGTGGCCATTGCGCGCTCGCTGTGCATGAAACCGCGCATCATGCTGTTCGACGAACCCACCTCCGCCCTCGACCCCGAGATGATCAAAGAGGTGCTCGACACCATGATCGAACTGGCCGAAGAGGGCATGACCATGCTCTGCGTCACCCACGAGATGGGGTTTGCGCAGGCGGTGGCGAACCGGGTGATCTTCATGGATCAAGGCCAGATTGTCGAACAGAACTCCCCCAAAGAGTTCTTCAACAACCCGCAATCGGACCGGACAAAACTGTTCCTGTCGCAGATCCTCGGACACTGATCCGCGCCGGATGTTTCGGAAAGGGGCCCTCCGGGGCCCTTTTTGCATCTTGTGCAAGCGCGGCCGGTCTGAAAACTGGGGTCATGACCGTTCCGGAAGGCAAACAGCACATGGCCACCCCCCCGACCTCCCGCGTGGACAGGCTTTTGTCCTCCATGGGCTATGGCTCGCGCAGCGAAATGGCGCAACTGGCCAAGGGCGGGCGCATCACGCTGGACGGGGCTGTACTGTCAGACGCGTCCGCGCGCATCCGCGTGACCCCCGATCTGCCCACCCGCATGCAGATCGACGGTCAACCGATTGATCCGGTTGTGGGTCTGGTCATCCTGCTACACAAACCTCTGGGCATGACCTGTTCGCACAAAGAGGCGGGTCCGCTGGTCTATGACATCCTGCCGCCCCGCTGGCGGCAGCGCAGCCCGGCGATTTCCACCATCGGTCGGCTCGACAAGCAGACATCGGGCCTGCTTCTGCTGACCGATGACGGCGCGCTGCTGCACCGCGTGATCAGCCCGCGCCGCCATGTCGCAAAAACCTATCGCGCCCGGCTGGCCCGCCCGCTGAACGGGACGGAAGCCGCGCTGTTCGCGTCAGGGGAACTGATGCTGGAAGGCGAAGCAAAGCCGCTGGCTCCGGCGCAGCTGCAAGTGATCTCGGAGACCGAGGCGCTGCTGACGGTGACCGAAGGCCGCTATCATCAGGTGCGCCGCATGTTCGCCGCCACCGGAAACCACGTTGAAGACCTGCACCGGATAAGCCTGGGGGCTCTGGCCCTGCCGGACAGCCTGGCGCCCGGTCAGTGGACGCTGCTGAACGATGACCAGATCGCACTGATCTTTGCATGATCAGGGGCCGACGCCGGCCGACGCCTTGCCGGTCGCAAGCGCCTTATCCGGCGCTCTTGTCCGCCGCCTTGGCCTTCAGCTCTTGGCCCGGCTTGGCGCTGCGGTCTTTCTGGCGGCCCTGATCCTTGAGTCGTTTCGGGCTGCCTGATTGCGCTAAGTCCAGAACCTGTCGCCTTATGACTGATCCCGAAAGCGTTCCTCAGCCCGAAACCGCGCGATCCAGTCCTCACTTACCCGATCCGCCAGCTTCCGCACACCGGGCCGGACCGGATCGGCGTGGGCCGGGTCCAGTCCAAGCGCCGTCAACACGCTGCGCAGCGTATCAACCGGGGCCGCAGACAGCGCGTCATACGTCAGGCGCAGCGGGGCAATCCCCTGCTGCGTAAACCAGTCGCGCCAGCCGGCATCCTGCTCCGTAAGGGCGTCGATCTGTGTTCTGATCGCTCTCGCATCATAGACCGGCGGTTGATGCGGTGCCGACCGCTCCAGTTCCGATCCGTCCGCCGCAACATGCCACAGGCCCGATTGCTCTGCCTTGATCAGCGAAACCGCCTGCGCCAGCTTGTCTTCGCGGGACAGGTGGATAAAAAGAATGCGGCCAAACACGTGCTCCAGACAGTGCCTGTCGGACAGGCCCGCCGGGCTGACTTGCCGCAGCTTGTCACACAGAAACCCAAAGCCAGACCGTTGCTGGCGCAGACCAAAGAGCGGGGTTGTGCCGCGCCCCCTGACCATCGCGGCGGCAATCACCGCCCGGATCGCCTCGGTTTCCGGCAGGTTGCCCGGTGGAATGCCGAGCTCTTCCATCCAGTCTGCAACCGAGGGCTCGTAGAAATAGGAGTCTGGCCGCCCGGCCACGCCGCAATCGGTCAGCAGCCTGCACAGCAATGTGCTGCCGCTGCGCGGCGCGGTGCAGATGATATAGGAGTCATACCGCATCAGCCCTGTTCCTCGCGTCACAAACCCCCGCTTCGGCAGGGGCAGCAGGGCAGGGACTTATTCCTCAGTCTTGCCCGCCGCCTTGGCCTTCATCCGCTCCAGCAGTTCTTCCTTGCTGGGCCGCAGGTTCGGGGTCTTGGTCGGGGCCTTGGCCTTCAATTCCTTGCCCGGCTTGGCGCTGGGGTCTTTCTGGCGGCCCTGATCCTTGCTCAGTTTCGGGTTGCCTGATTTCGCGTAGTCCATGGGCTGTCGCCTTGTTTTAGATCCTGATCATGCGTCATGCCTGAAACCGGGCACCGCCGCAAGCGGTGCCCAAAGGGTGGCTCTGTGCGGGAAACCGTTAAGAATTGGTAAATCCCACAGGGTCAAGCCCTTGATTTCATGGGCTTCCCGCCCGTGTAACACAGGGGGAAACCCATGGGCAGCTGTCAGGCCATGATCTCGCGCGGAACGATGAAATCATCCACCACCCCCTGCCCGAAGCCCACATCCGCCCAGGTGTCGGCCACAAAGTCGACCACCAGCGTCGCCCCGGTCGGATAGCGGCTGAACTCCGGATTGACCGGGGCATGCGCCACGATCCGCGCCGCAAATTCCGCGATGCCGGGGTTATGCCCGACCATCATCACCGTATCCGCCGTCGCATGGCGCAGCACCGCCAGCATCACCTCCGCCCCGGCATGATAGAGCGCAGGCTTCAGCTCCGGCTCCGGCGTCCCCGGCAGCGCGGGCGCGATCCCGGCCCAGGTCTTGCGGGTCCGCAAGCTGTCCGAGCACAGCACCTGTCCGGGCACATAGCCCCGGCTCGCCAGCCATTGCCCCAGATCCGCCGCCGCCGCCCGGCCCCGTTCGTTCAGAGGGCGGTCATGGTCCGGCGTCAGAGGATCATCCCAGCTCGATTTCGCATGCCGCGTCAAGATCAGGCGCTTCATTCCTACTCCCCCCGAATACAGGCGGTTATCCCGCCCTGTGGAATCGCCCCATGTGATAGGCCGACTGTTCGGCAAGTCTTGCATAGCCTTGCGACACCGGGCAAGCGCGCCGAACCCTGCACCCCGCTGCCAGACAATCGGCGCCATCGGGCTGATCCAGAAATGCGTGGCAGGCCGCCACGTCATAGCCACCCACGGACAGCGCGCCGACCGGGCAGGCCGTGACACAGGGCTGCGCACAGCTGTCACAGGGGCGGGACGCAGCACCACAGTCCAGCGCCTGCGGCACGATCAGTGCCCCCCGCATGCTGACCAGCAGCCCCTGTGTGTCATGCACCAGAACCCTGACCGGGCTTTCCCAGATCCGCCCGGTCCGCAAGGCCCAGCCATAAAACGGGTGCCAGGGCGGCCCGCCAAAGGGAAACCGCGCCTTGCCATCCAGATCACAGGCCAGCCGCCCGATCACCCGCCGCGACCAACGGTCGACCGGATCAGGGCCGCCCCATTCCGGCTGCGCCTTCAGGTGCGGCCAGAACCCCGGCTCGCGCGGCCCCAGCAGGATCAGGGTCCGCGCCCAGGCCGGAAACCCCGGCTCGCCCGTACAGTCAAACCCGCCCAGAACTTCCAGGCAGTGCGGTTCCAGCAATGCGGTCAGAAGGTCAGGGCTCGGCTCTGGCATTTGCTGCTTCCTAAATACTCCCGCCGGAGGCGTCCCGCGACAGCCCCCAAAGCAACGGTCAGATCACCGTCGCACCAGCGGTTTCACCCGCGGTTCGGTTGATCGGATCTGGCTGCCCGCGCCGTGATCGGTGAACAACTCCAGCAGGCAGGCGTTCGGGATGCGGCCATCCAGAATGGTCACCGCCCGCGTGCCCTGTTCGATCGCCAGCAGCGCGGTTTCGGTCTTGGGGATCATCCCGCCCGAAATCACGCCATCCGCCGTCATCTGCCGGATCTCGTCCGGGGTGATCTGGGTCATCACCTCGCCCGCCGCATTCTTGACACCCTGCACATCGGTCAGCAGCAGCAGGCGGTCGGCCTGCAACGCGCCGGCAATCGCCCCGGCAGCGGTATCGCCGTTGACGTTGAAGGTCTCGTTATCGGCCATGCCGGTGCCCACTGGCGCGATCACCGGGATGATCCCGGCGTTGTACAGATCGCGCAGCACCTGCACGTTCATCTCGACCGGACGGCCGACAAAGCCCAGCTCCGGGTCATCGGCCTCACACACCATCAGGTCGTCATCCTTGCCGGAAATGCCGACGGCGCGGCCACCGGCATCCATGATCGCCTGCACGATGCGCTTGTTGACCAGACCCGACAGGATCATCTCGACCACCTGCACGGTGGCCTTGTCGGTCACCCGCTTGCCGCGCACGAATTCAGACTTGATGCCCAGCTTGTTCAGCATGTCGTTGATCATCGGCCCGCCGCCATGCACCACGACCGGGTTCACGCCCACCTGACGCATCAGCACGATGTCGCGGGCGAATTCGGCCATGGCGGCATCATCGCCCATGGCATTGCCGCCGAACTTCACCACCACGACCGAGTCGGCGTAGCGTTGCAGATAGGGCAGGGCTTCGGACAGCATCTTGGCGGTGTTCAGGGCATCTTGCATGGTCAGGGTCTGCTGTTTCATGGGGCCTCCGGGGTTGCGTGGTTGGTAGCGTCTTTGGCTCCACCTGCCAAGCGCCGTGTCCCGGCTTGTCTTTCCCGACCGTAAGCGTAGGGTTTGTTCAACTCAAGGAGACAGCCATGTCCGAACCGAAAACCATCGTCCTGACCGGCGCATCGCGCGGGATCGGGCATGCCACGGTCAAGCGGTTTTCAGCCGAGGGCTGGCGGGTGCTGACCTGCTCACGCCAGCCGTTTGATGCGCGCTGTCCCTGGCCGGGGGGCGAAGAGAACCATATCCAGATTGATCTGTCCGACCCGAACAAGACCATCGCGGCGATCGAGACCATCAAGAGCAAGATCAACGGCCGGCTGGATGCGCTGGTCAACAACGCCGGGATCAGCCCCAAAGGGCCGGATGGCGCGCGGCTGAACACCCTGGACACCGATCTGCGGACCTGGGGTCAGGTGTTTCATGTCAACTTCTTCTCTTCCGTCATCATGGCGCGGGGGCTCAAGGATGAGCTGGCGGCGGCCAAGGGATCGGTGGTCAACGTGACCTCAATCGCCGGGGTGCGGGTGCATCCGTTTGCGGGCGCGGCCTATGCCACGTCAAAGGCGGCCCTCGCCGCCCTGACGCGCGAGATGGCGCATGATTTCGGGCCCTTGGGGGTGCGGGTCAACGCGATTGCGCCGGGCGAGGTCGAGACCGCGATCCTGTCACCGGGCACCGACAAGATTGTCGAAAAGCTGCCGATGCAGCGTCTGGGTCAGCCGAAAGAGGTGGCCGATGTGATCTGGTTCCTGTGCTCGGACCAGTCGAGCTATATCTCGGGCGCCGAGATCGAGGTGAACGGCGCGCAGCATGTCTGACCGGCAGCATCCCCCGCTTGTGGTCGCTGGTTGCGCGGCGCGGCCAGCGGGACCGCTTGACGCGCGACCCCTTGGGCCGCATATCCGGGCAACCCTGCGGAGGCCAGCATGCTTGACGATGCCGACGACATTCACCCGCTGTTTTACGGCGCGCCCAAAGGGCTGGAGTTCCGCAAGCTGCGCAAGCGGCTGGTGCAACAGGCGCGCGAAGCGATTGACACCTATGGCATGGCCAAACCGGGAGAGCGTTGGCTGATCTGCCTGTCGGGCGGCAAGGACAGCTACACGCTGCTGGCAGTGCTGCACGAGCTGAAATGGCGCGGGCTGCTGCCGGTGGACCTCTTGGCCTGTAATCTGGATCAGGGCCAGCCCGGCTTTCCCGCCACCGTCTTGCCGGAATTTCTGACCCGCATGGGGGTGGAGCACCGGATCGAATATCAGGACACCTATTCGGTGGTGATCGACAAGATCAAGCCGGGCGGCACGATGTGCAGTCTGTGCTCGCGGCTACGACGCGGAAACCTGTACCGCATCGCGCGGGAAGAGGGGTGCTCGACCGTCGTTCTGGGTCATCACCGCGATGATATTCTTGAGACCTTCTTCATGAACCTGTTTCATGGCGGGCGTCTGGCCTCGATGCCGCCGCGTCTGCTGAATGAGGATGGCGATCTGTTCGTTGCCCGGCCCCTCGCCTTTGTCGCCGAGGCGGATTGTGACCGTTTTGCCCGGGCCATGGGCTATCCGATCATTCCCTGCGATCTGTGCGGCTCGCAGGAAGGGTTGCAGCGCGCGCAGGTGAAAAAGCTGCTTGATGAATGGGAGGCGCGGGTGCCGGGGCGGCGGCAGGTGATGTTCCGGTCGCTGATGAATGTGCGCCCCTCGCATCTGGCTGACCCCGGCCTGTTCGATTTTGCCGGCTTGATGCAGCAGGCAGGAACAAATGCAGAAAATCTTCCGCAACTTCGGGATTTGGATTAAGCATTCGGATACCCTTGGCCGCCTAGCCTGAGTGGACGAGGGTGACGGGCCCACGTTACGACGGGGGCACCATGAACAGGACTTCCTCAGCCAGATTTTCGGTCCGGGCTCTGCTGCGCCGGGTGTCAGGGGGGGATGGTCTGGTTTTGTTGCCTGCCGTTTCCGTTGCCGCCTTCTGGTTCGGGGGGGAGGTGGCCTTGCTGACGCTGGCCATCGCTGTACCGGTGGCCTTTGCCTTGATCGGGCTGCGCCGGATGCGGTCGCGCGTGCCCGACCTTGCGCCCGGCTATGATGGATTCGCGACCGAGGCGCGGTTTGTCGCCAATCTTGATCAGGTGCTTGCCGGTGTGGCGATCCATGGCCGCACCACGGCGTGTTTCGTGTTGATGTTCGATGAACTGGACATGCTGGTGGACCGGCACGGCCGGCTGGCCTTTGACCGTGTGATGATGCGCACGGGGGAACGGCTGGGCCTGTCGCTGCGCGAAGGCGACGTAGTGGCGCGGCTGGCAGGCCATGGCTTTGCCGTCAGCCTGGGTCCGGTGCGCCGGTTTGATCTGGAAGCGGCGGTACAGATGGCGGTGCGGTTGCAGTCGGCAGTCAGCGCGCCTTTGGCGGTGGATGACATGACGGTGTATCCGTCCCTGTCGGTCGGGTTCTGTCTGGCAGATCGTGCCCCCGCCCCGCTGGGCGGCCCTTTGCTCGATGCGGCTCAGGCCGCGGCGGATGAGGCGCTGCGCAATGGTCCCGCCGCAATCCGCGCTTATCAGCCCGATATGGCCCGCCGCCGCGCTGACCGCGCCGCATTGCGCGCCGGTCTGGAACATGCGCTGGATGAGGGGCAGATCCGCCCGTGGTTTCAGCCGCAACTGTCCACCGATACCGGTGAGATCAGCGGATTTGAGGCTTTGGCCCGCTGGCACCACCCCGAGCGCGGGATCATCGCCCCGTCAGAATTTCTGCCGCTGGTCGAGGACGCGGGCCTGTCAGAGCGTCTGGGCGAGGTGATTCTGTACGGCGCATTGTCGGCGCTGACCCGGTGGGACAAGGCCGGGCATCACATCGCGCGGGTCGCGGTCAATTTTTCGGCCTCGGAACTGCGCAACCCCCGCCTGCCTGACAAGCTGAAATGGGAGCTGGACCGGTTTTCCCTCGCCCCGCCGCGCCTGACGGTCGAGGTGCTGGAAACTGTGGCGGCACGGTCTGACAATGATGTGATCGTGACCAATCTGGCCCGGATTGCCGAACTGGGCTGTGGCATTGATCTGGACGATTTCGGTACCGGGCAGGCGTCAATCGCCAATATCCGCCGCTTCGCCGTGCGCCGGATCAAGGTCGACCGCTGCTTTGTCTCGCGCAGTGACACGGACCCCGAACAGAAACGCATGGTCGCGGCGATCCTGTCGCTCTGCGACCGGCTTGGTCTCGACACCGTGGCTGAAGGGGTGGAAACCCCCGGTGAGCATGTAACGGTCGCACAGCTTGGCTGTGGCCATGTCCAGGGCTTTGGCATTGCAAGACCGATGGCGGTCGAGGAAACCTTTGGCTGGATCGCCCGGTATGAAATGGGCAGGGCGCGGACCAGCCAGATCCGCCACACGCAATAGGGTGAACTGGCCTCGCCCCGGGCCAGTCGGGCAGGCGGGTGCCGGCGTCGGACCGGTCGACCGGACTGCCGCCGTTCAGGCGGCGAAAGCCGGACGGTGGCGGATCTGCCGCATCAATACTCAGGCCGAAACAGGAAAACCGCTTGACCTTTCCCGCCCCCTTCTGTTGAACGACCGCTGACCTGAACAATGGTGGCGGAAGTCCCGATGGACGATCAGAACAAGAACCTCATCCTCGCAACCGTGCTGTCCTTTGTGGTCATCATGGTCTGGTTTGTGATGTTTCCTCCACCTGAGCCGGTGATTGACCCCAATGCAAACACCCCGGCGGTGACGCAGACCGATGGAACCACGCCGCCGGCTGCAACGCAGCCCGGAGCGACCGTATCGGCGGATGGTGCAGCCCCGACGGCGGAAGCGCCGCGGTTGACCATCGACACGCCGGAGCTGACCGGCTCGATCTCGCTGCTGGGCGGCCGGATCGACGATCTGGAGCTGAAAACCTACAAGCAGACGCTGGACGAAAACTCCGGCATCGTGCGCCTGCTGGCGCCGGTGGGGCAGCCAAATGCCTATTACGCGCTGTTCGGCTGGGGCCCCGCCGGGGCGCTGAACTTCGAAGACGTGCCGGGGGCCAACACCGAGTGGATGCCCGCAGGCGGCGGCACCCTGTCGCCGGGCCAGCCGGTCACGCTGCGTTGGGACAATGGCAACGGCCTGAACTTCACCCGCCAGATCGCGGTGGATGAGCATTTCATGTTCACCGTGACCGAGAGTGTGCAGAACACCGGCGCTGCCGAGGCGCGGCTGTTTCCCTATGGCATCGTCGCCCGTCACGGCAAGCCGACCAATCTTGAGAATTTCTTTGTCAGCCACGAAGGCGTGGTCGCCCGCGCCGATGGCAAGCTGACCGAGACCGATTACGATGACGTGGCAGATCTGCCGCTGGTCGACCGCGAAGGCGCTCAGGCGCAGGTGGTCGAGGCGCAGACCGATGGCTGGATCGGCTTTACCGACAAATACTGGATGACGGTTCTGGTGCCGGAACAGGGCAAGCCCTTTACCTCGGTTACGAAATTCGTGCCTCAGGCCAACATCTACCAGACCGAAACCCGTCAGGCCGTTGTTGCGGTGGCTCCGGGTGAGACGGTGACCTCGACCCAACGGCTGTTTGCCGGCGCCAAGCGCTGGGAGACCATCCGCGCCTATCAGAACGAGGGCGCTGTAGGCACCACCGCCCAGCCGATCCCCGGCTTTATCGACGCGATCGACTGGGGCTGGTTCTTTTTCCTGACCAAGCCGATCTTTGCGATTCTGCACTGGCTGAATGCCAATATCGGCAACATGGGCGTGGCGATCATCGCGCTGACCTTTATCCTCAAGCTGCTGGTTCTGCCGCTGGCCTATAAATCCTATGTCAGCATGGCACGGATGAAAGAGCTGCAGCCCGAGATGGAGGCGCTCAAAGAGCGTGCCGGCGACGACAAGCAGATGATGCAGCGCGAGATGATGAAGCTGTACAAGGAAAAGAAGGTCAACCCGGCTGCGGGCTGCCTGCCGATCCTGATCCAGATCCCGATCTTCTTTTCGCTCTACAAGGTCGTTTTCGTCACCATCGAACTGCGCCACGCGCCGTTTTTTGGCTGGCTGAATGACCTGTCCGCGCCGGACAGTTCGTCAATCTTCAACCTGTTTGGCCTGCTGCCCTGGGCTTCGCCGGAGCCTGGCACGATTCTGGCGCTGGTGTTCATCGGCATTCTGCCGATCCTGCTGGGCATCAGCATGTGGCTGCAGCAAAAGCTGAACCCCGCGCCCTCTGATCCGACGCAACAGATGATCTTTGCCTGGATGCCCTGGATTTTCATGTTCATGCTCGGCGGCTTTGCCAGCGGGCTGGTGGTGTACTGGATCACCAACAACGTGATCACCTTTACCCAGCAATACGCCATCATGCGCAGCCATGGTCACAAGCCGGACCTGTTCGGCAACATCAGGTCGGGTTTCAAGAAAAAGCCGCCTGTTATTCCGGTGGCTGACAAGAGCACGAAGCCGAAGAAGAAATGATCCGGCTGGCCCAGATCTGCCGCCATCCGATCAAATCCATAGGTTTTGAGGAACTGGCAAGCGCGCCCCTTACACAGGGGCGCGCTTTGCCGTTCGACCGGGAATGGGCGGTGCTGCATGAGGCGGCAAAAGCGGATGCTCTGACCGCATGGACGCCGAAGATGAATTTTCTGCGTGGCGTGGCCGGGCCAGAGCTGATGGCGATCCGCGCCCGGCTGGATGAGGGCGCGCGGCGGGTGACCTTGAGTCATCCGACGGCGGGTGAAATCACGCTGGCCCCCGATACCGACAGCACAGCACTTGTGGCGTGGTTGCGGCCGCTCTGGCCGCTCGACCGGCCTGCGCCTGCGCGGGTGGGGCACGTGCCGGGGCAGGCGATGACCGATGTGCCCGAGCCGTTTGTGGCGGTGCTGAACCTTGCCTCCAACGCCGATCTGGGCGCGCGGCTGGGGCGAGATCTGTCGGTGCACCGCTGGCGCGGCAATCTGTGGCTGGAGGGGCTTGCCCCCTGGGCCGAGTGGGATCTGCTGGGCCGCACGCTGCGGATCGGCGGGGCCGAGCTGCGGATCGAGCAGCGCATCACCCGTTGCAAGGCGACGACCGTTAACCCGGAGACGGGAGCAGTCGATGCCGACACGCTGGGCGCGCTGCAACGCGCGTTTGGCCATCAGGACTTTGGCACCTATGCCATGGTCACAAAATCCGGTCCCATCGCGCGTGGCGACCAAGTGGAGGTGCTATGAGCGCTGTGCGTTTTCCCTTGGCCGAGATGCCTGACCTTGGGCCCCGCGAAAAGGGGCGGCTGCTGTTTGCCGGGCCGGTCGATTTTGTCAAAGGCGTGGTCGCCATGCCGGGCCTGCCACCGGCAGACCGGCTCGAGGTGTGCTTTGCCGGGCGGTCCAATGTCGGTAAATCCAGTCTGATCAACGCGCTGACCGGGCGCAAGACACTGGCGCGGGCGTCGAACACGCCGGGCCGGACGCAGGAAATCAACTATTTCGCACTGGGCGAGCAGCGCTATATGGTCGACCTTCCCGGCTATGGTTATGCCGAGGCGCCGCTGGCGGTGGTCGAAAAATGGCAGGCGCTGCTGCGGTCGTATCTGCAAGGCCGTCAGACCCTGCGGCGGGCCTTTGTGCTGGTCGACACCCGGCACGGGATCAAGGCGGTGGATCAGGAGATCCTGTCGCTTTTGGACAAATCCGCCGTGACCTTTCAGGTGGTGATGACCAAGGCCGACAAGGTGAACGCGGCCACGCGCGAGGCCAATATCGAACAGGTGCAGGCGGCGCTGACCAAGCATCCGGCGGCCTATCCGGAAATCGTCATCACCAGTTCGGAAAAGGGTGAGGGGATCGAAACCCTACGCGCGATCATCGCCACGCTGGAGTGAGGCATCATGCGCCGGGTCAGCCCCCGGCACCGGGTCATAGCCATGCCCACCCCAAGGGTGGCAGCGGCACAGGCGATGGGCGGTCAGATAGCCGCCCTTGAGGCCGCCATGGCGCTGCAGTGCCTCCAGCGCATAGGCGGAGCAGGTGGGCTGATAGCGGCAGCCATGCCCGACCCAAGGCGACAGCAGCAGGCGATAGGCGCGCACCGGCAGCGCCACCAGATGCGCCAGCGGGGTCATGCCCGTGGCGCGTGGATCGCACGCAGCGCGGTTTCCAGATCGGTCAGCAATTGGGCAAAGGGGCGGTCCACGGTCACGCCGGGGCGGGCCACCAGCACATAATCCCATCCGGGCTGTGCCAGCTGTGGCAATACGGCACGCGCAATTTCCCGCAGACGACGCTTGGCGCGGTTGCGGAACACGGCATTGCCGATTTTCTTGGAGGCGGTAAAGCCGACCTGCACGCCCGGCTTGCCATCATTGCGGCAGCGGGCCTGCACCAGAAAGCCACCGGCACCCTGCCGACGGGCCGAAGCCGTTCGCAGGAATTCGGGGCGGTGGCGCATAGTCGTTATGCAAAGTGAAACCGCCGGAGGCGCAACGGGCGCTTCGGCAATGCCTTGGCCCATTTCCTCCGGCGGCGTCATGTCTTGCCTGTCCATAAGCGGCCCTGAACGGGGCCGGAAATCTTATGCCGACAGCTTGTGACGGCCCTTGGCGCGGCGGGCGGCCAGCACCAGACGACCACCTTTGGTGGCCATGCGGGCGCGGAAACCATGGCGACGCTTGCGGACCAGGTTGGACGGTTGAAATGTGCGCTTCATCGCGGCTCTCCATCAGACGGCGTGCCCGAACCCCAAAGGATCAAGCCCCAAGGATTCGGGGGCAGGCAACTTGAAGCCCGGTCTTTACGCAGGCTTTGAACCCAAGTCAACGCAAGCCATACCGATTTTGGCCAACATTTCGCAGAAGATCGCGGCGGCAGGCCAGATCAATGCAGCGTGATGCCGTTGTTGCAAAGCGCTTTTGCTGAAACACATACCCGCCCGGACCCGTAGGGAGGGAAATGCTGTCGAAAGGGATGCCATGCCGACCACCGAAAACCTCTGGCTGAAACGCCTGCCGATCCTTGCGATTGCTGCTGTCGCTGTTCTGGGGGCCTTTCTTTTGCGCGATCAGTTCAGTTTTGATGCGCTTGCCCGGCACCGCGAGTCGCTGCTGGCGTTCCGCGATGGCAACTTTGCCCTGGCCAGCCTTGTGTTTGTCGCGGCCTATGTGATGATCGTGGCCTTCAGCCTGCCGGGGGCGACGATTGCCACCCTGACCGGGGGGTTCCTGTTCGGGCTGTTTCCGGGGGTGTTTTACAATGTCGGTGCGGCGACGGTCGGGGCGGTGGCGATTTTTCTGGCCGCCCGCGCCGGGTTTGGCGCCGATGTGGCGGCGCGGATCGCGGAAAGAGGCGGCGCGGTGGCGCGGCTGCAACAGGGGTTGCGCGACAACGAATGGTCGGCCCTGCTGATCATGCGGCTGGTGCCGGTGGTGCCATTCTTTATTGCCAATCTGCTGCCGGCCTTTGTCGGTGCCTCGCTGATGCGCTTTGCGGTGACCACGTTTTTCGGGATCATTCCGGGCGGGTTGGTGTTTACCTCGGTGGGGGCAGGTCTGGGCGAGGTGTTTGCCCGTGGCGAGACGCCTGATCTGTCGATCATTTTCGCGCCGCATGTCATCGGCCCGATTCTGGGGCTGGCCGCGCTGTCTGCACTGCCCGTTCTGATCAAACGTTTCAAAAAGGAAGCCTGACATGAGCCTGATCGAGACAGACATCTGCATCATCGGCGCAGGCTCCGGCGGGCTGTCGGTGGCGGCGGGTGCGGTGCAGATGGGCGCGCGCGTGGTGCTGATCGAAGGCGGCGAGATGGGCGGCGATTGCCTGAACGCAGGCTGCATCCCGTCCAAAGCGCTGATTGCGGCGGCCAAGGCGGCGCAGGCGATGCGGGACGGCGCGCGCTACGGCATCATCCCGGTGGAGCCGGAGGTCGACTTTGGCGCGGTCAAGGATCACGTGGCGCAGGTGATCTCCACGATTGCCCCGGTCGACAGTCAGCAGCGGTTCGAGGGGCTGGGCGTGCAGGTGATCCGCGATTGGGCGCGTTTCACCAGTTCAGATACGCTGGAAGCGGGCGGCCAGACCATCAGGGCCCGCCGCTTTGTCATCGCGACGGGTAGCCGGCCGCTGGTGCCGTCGATTCCGGGCGTTGAGACCGTGCCCTATCTGACAAACGAGACCATTTTTGCCCTGCGCGACCGGCCCGCGCATCTGATCATCATCGGCGGCGGGCCGATCGGGCTTGAGATGGCGCAGGCGCACCGGCGTCTGGGGTGCCGGGTGACAGTGATCGAGGGCGCAAAGGCGTTTGGTCGCGATGACCCCGAACTGGCGGCGGTGGCACTGGCCAATCTGCGCGCCGAGGGGGTGGAGATCCTGGAAGATGCGCCGGTCACAGCGGTTTCCGGTCAGGCGGGCGCTATCAAGATCACGCTGAAAGACGGCCGCGATGTGCAGGGCAGCCACCTTTTGCTGGCGGTGGGGCGCAAGGTACATCTGGACGGGCTGAACCTTGAGGCCGCCGGGGTAAAGCATGACCGCAAGGGCGTGACCGTCGGCCCCGATCTGCGCAGCTCCAACCGCCGGGTCTATGCGGTGGGCGATGCGGCGGGCGGGCTGCAGTTCACCCATGTCGCGGGCTATCACGCGGGCATTGTGATCCGCCAGATCGTGCTGGGTCTGCCTGCAAAGACCAGCACCCGCCATATTCCATGGGTCACCTACACCGACCCCGAACTCGCACAGGTCGGCCTGACCGAGGCCGAGGCGCGCAAGGCGCATGGCGATGCGCTGACCGTGCTGCGGCAGGAGTTCCGCCACAATGACCGTGCGCAGACCGAAGCAAAGACCAAGGGGCTGATGAAGGTGATGGTGGCCCGCGGCAGGCCGGTGGGCGTGTCCATCGTCGGGCCACAGGCGGGCGAGCTGATCGGACTTTGGGCCTTTGCCATCGCATCGCGCGCCAGGATGTCGGCAATCGCCGGCATGGTCGCGCCCTATCCGACATTGGGTGAAATCTCGAAACGTGCGGCAGGAGCCTATTTTTCCCCTAAACTCTTTGATAATCCTATGCTCAGGCGATTTGTGCGTCTGGTGCAAAGGTTTTTGCCCTGACGCAAGGCGACAGGAGGGCGAAACAGGGTGAAGGCGGGGCACGGCGGGTTTTTCAAGACGCTCTCGGGGCGGTTCCTGCTGCTGACAATCGCCTTTGTCATGTTGGCCGAGGTGTTGATTCTGGTGCCCTCTGTCGCGCGGTTCCGGGCGGATTATCTGCTGTTGCGGCTGGAAAAGGCGCAGATCGCCTCGCTGGCACTGCTCACCACCAATGAGGTGATTGCGCCGGATCTGGAAGCCGAGTTGCTGGTCAATGCGGGCGTGTTCAACGTGGTGCTGCGCCGCGACGAGGTGCGGCAGCTGGCGCTGTCCTCGCCCATTCCGGCGGCAATTTACGAGACGTATGATCTGCGCGCCTCTGGTCCGTGGGAGCTGATCCGCGATGCCATCGGCGTGCTGCGCGATCCGGTCAACCGGGTGATCCGGGTGATCGGAAACCCGGTGCAACAGGCGGGGCTGCTGATCGAGGTCACGATGGAAACCGGGCCGCTGCGAAAGGCGATGCTGGAATACGGCCTGCGCATTCTGGTGCTGTCGGTGCTGATTTCGGCGGTGACGGCGGTGTTGCTGTTCATCTCGGTGCAGCGGATGATCGTGGCCCCGATCCGCCGCGTGGTGCGCCACATGCAGGCCTATGCCGAGGCCCCCGAAGACGCGCGCCGGGTGATCGCACCAACCTCACCCGTGGTCGAGTTGCGGGCGGCCGAGGATGCGCTGGAAAGCATGCAAAAGCAGCTCACCGGGGCGCTGCGGCAAAAGGAACGGCTGGCCCAGCTGGGCGGGGCGGTGGCAAAGATCAGCCACGATCTGCGCAACATCCTGACCACGGCGCAGCTGTTTGCCGACCGGATCGAGGGCAGCGCCGACCCGATGGTGGCCCGCGCCGCCCCCAAGCTGGTAAACTCGATCAGCCGTGCCGTCAGCCTGTGCGAGTCGACCCTCGCGTTCGGCAAGGCCGAAGAGCCGCCGCCACGGCTGCAGCGGCTTGCCCTGCGCCCGCTGGCCGAAGAGGTGGCCGAGGCCGAGGGCCTGCTGGGCGAAAGCCCGGTCACCGCCCTGATCGACATCCCCCCCGGTTTCACCCTGCGCGCCGATGGCGAGCAGCTGTTCCGCGTGCTGTCCAATCTGGTGCGCAACGCCCGGCAGGCGATGGAGGCGACGGGGCAGGGGGGCGTGGTCGAGATTTCGGCGGGTGAGGATGATGTGCAGTGGTGGCTGCGGGTTGGTGACACCGGGCCGGGACTGCCACCAAAGGCCCGCGAGCATTTGTTTGCCGCGTTTCAGGGCGGCACCCGCAAGGGCGGCACCGGGCTGGGGCTGGCCATCGCGGCAGAGCTGATCCGGGGCCATGGCGGTCGGCTGGAGCTGGGGCGCAGCGATAGTGACGGGACAGAGTTTCTGATTCATCTGCCCAAACAGGTTTCGGAAAACAGTCTTGTGACTCTGTGACTTTTGCCCTTGCAAACCCCGGCGGGGGCCGCTAAATCCGCCCTCATAGTGGACCCGTAGCTCAGCTGGATAGAGCATCAGACTACGAATCTGAGGGTCGGGCGTTCGAATCGCTCCGGGTTCACCATTCTTCTTTAAGCCTTCGTCAAGAAATTGCCTTTTTGCATCAGGCAGTTGCGCTGTGACATGATTCGCCATGTCCCGCCTGCGAGACTGGCGGCATTCCCGGTGGGCCGCCGTGTTGAGGATTTGCGTGATCCTGTCACAGAGGAGCGGACGCGACAGGGACCTTTCGGTGCCGCAGGCGTTGCTGTGCCCCAGCGTCGTGTCACCGCCGGGGCAAGCAACGTGCTGACCGGGCTGTTACCGCGCCAGCGATTGCGCGAGCCGCATCAGGTTGACCGCCTCGATCCGGTAGCCAAAGCGGTCTTCGCCCCGGTTCGCCTCGGCCAGCGTGATGGCCTCGTCCCAGCCCCAGTCGCCCAGATAGGTTGAGCCGCGCAACAGCTGGCCAAACCCGGCGATGGCTGCGGCAAAGCGGGCTTCTTGTGCCAGCGCTTCGCGCTCAGCCGCCTCTGCCTCAGTGCTCTGCGGGCTGCCCGCGACAATCGGCACCTCGATCAGCGCGCTGACCGACTCGCGCGGGGCCTTGTAGCGCAGGCGCAAAAAGCCCAGCTCGGGCGCATCTTCCACGATGTCGCCGGTCGCCGCCGCATCGGCCATCGCATCGGCCACCGCCGCGCCATAGCGCAACGGGTCGTGCAGCAGCGCCGGGCTGCCCGGCGCGGTCACCTCATAAAGCGCCGTCACCGCATGGCCCGCGCCGATCTCGCCCGCATCCACCGCGTCGTTGTTGAAATCTTCCCGGCGCAGGGCGCGGGTCTCATAGCCGATCAGCCGGTATTCCGCGACCTGCGCCGGGTTCCATTCGACCTGAATCTTCACGTCATCGGCAATCGGGAACAGCGCCCCGGTCAGCTGGTCCACCAGCACCTTGCGCGCCTCTTGCAGCGTGTCGATATAGGCCGCCATGCCGTTGCCGTTCTGCGCCAGAGCCTGCATCGTGGCATCATCCAGATTGCCCCGGCCAAAGCCCAGCACCGACAGGTAAACCCCGGTGTTGCGCTTGCGGGCGACAAAGGCCGCCAGACCTTCGGGATCCTCCACGCCGACGTTGAAATCGCCATCGGTGGCCAGCAGCACGCGGCTGACCTCGCCCGCCGCCGTCATGCCTTCGGCAAGGCGGTAAGCCAGCGTCAGCCCCTCGGCCCCGGCGGTCGAGCCGCCCGCATCCAGCCGGTTCAGCGCGTCCATAATGGTGGCGCGCTCGGAGGCCGGGGTGGGCGGCAGCACCTCGCCCGCTGACCCGGCATAGGCAACGATGGCCACCTGATCCTCGGGGCGCAGTTCGGCCAGCATCAGCGACAGCGATTGTTTCAGCAGCGGCAGCTTGTTCGGCTCATCCATTGAGCCGGAGGTGTCGATCAGGAACACAAGGTTCAGCGCCGGCCGCGCCGCCACCTCGGGCAAGCGCCCCTGCAACGCGATATGCACCAGCCGTGTGCCCGCGTTCCACGGCGTCGGCATCACAGTGACGGTCGGGTGAAAAGGCGGCTCCCCGGCCTGGGGGGCGGGATAGGAATAGGGGAAATAATTCACCATCTCCTCGACCCGCACGGCATCGGGCTCGGGCAAAGCGCCCGCCATCAGACTGTTGCGGACAACAGCATAAGACGCGGTATCCACATCGACCGAAAAGGTGGAGACCGGAGCCTCTGCCGTGACAAACACCGGATTAGCGCCCGCATTGGCAAATTCTTCGTCGCTTTCAGGCGGTGGGGCCATGCGGTCAGCTTCCGCCACCGCCATGGCCGAGGGTTCCACCGCCGGCGCCTCCATCGCCAGATCCGCCGCGCCCCCCTGCGGGACAGCCTGTTCCGTCGGGGCCGCTTTGCGGGTCATCATCACTTCAGGCGCAGGCTCCGGCGCAGGGGCCAGTTCGGCCACCGGCGCGTTGCGCAATTCAGGGGCAGCTGGCGCGGGGGCCTGCGCCGGGCGCGGTGTCGCCATCCTGCCGGGCGGCTGCTCTGCCTGCGGCAAGAACACCACCAGCCCCAGCGCCAGAGCCGCGACCGAGGTGGTCGCCGCCAGCAGGGGTTTCAGTTTCAAAGCATTCAGCATCTTGCGCACTCCACCGCTAAACCCCGCCCTCGGGGGGCGGTCAGCATTGGAACGCAGCGGCGTGGCCGATCCTTGGCGGGCGAGGCCTGAGTCTTCATACGCCTCCATCGCGCGGGCCAAAGCCGCTGCTTTGGCAGCGGGTTCACTGGCGGGCGCGGCCCTGAGCGCGGCTTTCAGTCTGTCGAGTTCTGGATCGCGGGTCATGCCTTTGCCTCCTCGGCGGCCATGGCGCGCAGCCGTTTCTTTACCTCCGACATCCGCCAGGCGATGGTGCCTTCGGACAGGCCCAGCACCGCCCCGGCCTCGGCCTGGGTCATTTCTTCGCCCAGCACCAGCGCTACGGTGTCGCGCAATTCCACCGGCAGCCGCACCATGGCGGTCACCAGCCAGTCCTGTGCCGCGCGCTCTTCGGCCATCGCCTCTTGCCGGGCGGTTTCCCAATCGCCCCAGCCATCGGCGGCGCGGTTGCGCACGGCGGCGCGGCGGCGGGCGTCATGGGCGGCATTCACCACCACACGGTAGAGCCATGTGGTAAACCGCGCTTCGGCCCGCCAGCCGCGCAGCCGGTGCGGCAGGGCGGCGCAGATGTCCTGCGCCAGATCCTCGGCTTCGGCCCGGCTGCCGGTCAACCGCCAGCCCAGCCCGAAGATCCGGTCATAATGCCGGGTGACCAGCGCCGCAAAAGCGGCACGGTCGCCACCGGCGGCGGCCAATGCAAGAGTTTCGTCAGGCGTTTCCATCTGCATCACACTAGGTCAGACGCAGGCCAAGGGGCAATCCTTGGCGAAAATTCAGGCGGGCGGAAAACATCACGGCTTGTATCACTTTTGACAAAAATGCGCCCCGGCCGGACAAGGACCGGGGCGCAGAAACCGTTCTGCCACAGTTTGAGAGAGGACAGAACGGTGGCCAATCGCTTTGCGGAAAATAAATTCAGGGGCAATATCTGCGCCCCGACCGGGGAAGGGCCGGGGCGCGTAAAGCGCCTTGTCCCGAGGGGACAAGGGACAAGACGCTGTTCGAAAGCCGGGGCCGGATCAGTAGATCAGGCTGTCATACACCCCGTAGCTGCCGGCACGGGTCTGCAGCTGACGCTCGCCACCGCTGTCGCGGGCATAGGCCACCACGGCGCGATAGGTGCCGGGGCCAAAGGCAGCGTCAATCCCGCCGTTGTAATAGCCAAAGGCGCGCAAACGGCTCTGGATCGCGCGGCGTTGCGCCACCGAATAGGTGTTGAACGACTGCGCCGCGATGGTCGCATGCACCGAATTGTTCGACCCGATCACCCGCCCGCTGGTGTGGTGGTACTGGTCATGGCGCGGGCGATAGTGATGCTGCGGTTCCGGCTGCGGGCGTGGACGATAGTGGTGCTGTGGCTCGGGCTGCGGACGCGGGCGATAGTAGTGCTGTGGCTCGGGCTGCGGCGCCGGGCGATAGATCGGCTGCGCTTGCGGCTGGCGTGCCTGGGCCTGCGACTGGTTGATCAGCGCACCGACGATGACAGCAGCGGCAGCGCCCTTGATAAAGTTGCGCTCGTTCTTGCCAAGCGCCTGTGCCGGAGCCGCAGCGGTGACGGCGATCGACAAGGCGGTGACAGTGGCAATGGCAGCGGTCTTGAAGGACTTAAACATCGGGTTTCCTTTCCCAGTGATCGCGAGGGCTGAGCAGAGCACCCGCTGTGATGGGAAAAGATATGCGCCCTAGCCCCGCGCTAGGCAAAAACGCGGCGCTGCTATGCGATAGCACACGATAAATCAAAGAGTTACGGATGGTGATTCTCTGGGCGCGGCCATCCCGATCCTGCATGCTCCTCTCGGCTTGTGTTGCAACGCCGCGCGCAGCACGTCCCGCTCGGGCACAACAGCGGTCGTGGGCAGCCCGCAGGCCCCGGCAATCGCCCGCACCGTCGCAGCCTTTGGCCGGGCTTGGGCCAGCAGCTCCGGCACGGCAACGATCAACGCCTCCCGGCGGTGTTCCCCCGACTCACGACGTTAGGGGCTGTGGTTCTCGGCGAAGGAAGACACGTATTGTTAGTCCCGTCGGATCGCCCAGCCACAGCTGGGCACGGTGCTTCACATCGGGCCCTCACTCTGCGCCGGTGGTGCCGCCCGGTCCTCGGCCACATCCTTGTGAACGATCACATCGGCCTGCGGATAGGCCTGCAGGATCGCGCGCCGCAGCCCCGCGCCGATGGCATGCGCCTGCCGCAACGGCTGGCCGCCCTCCAGCTCGATATGGATCTGCACGAAAATCCGGCTTCCGGCGGTGCGGGTCTTGATGTCGTGATAGCCCTGCACCCCGGGCCAGTCGCGGGCAATCGCCTCGATCCCGGCAATCACCACCGGATCGGCCCGCCGGTCCATCAGCGCGTTGAACGCATCGCGCCCGATCCGCAGCGCCCCCAGCGCCAGCATCCCCGCCGCCGCCAAGGCCACCACCGAATCCACCGAGGTCAGCCCGAACGCGCGCGACGCCCAGAGCGAGGCAATCGCCCCGATATTGGGCAACAGATCGCCCAGATAATGCAGCCGGTCCGCCGCCACCACCTTGTTGCCGGTGCGCCGGGCCACCCGGCCCTGCCACAAAACCAGCCCCAGCGTCAGCAGGATCGACACCGCCATCACCCCCATGCCGACCCCCTCGCGCGACAGGGTCTCGGGCTCCGGTGCCAGCAGACGCTGCACCGAGGCCACCCCGATCACCCCCGCCGACACCAGAATGAACAGCGCCTGACCCAAGGAGGCCAGATCCTCGGCCGAGGTGTGGCCAAAGGCATGATCCTCATCCGCCGGCTTGGCCGCGTACAGAATCGCCGCCATCGCCATCAGGCTGACCATCAGATCCATCGCACTGTCAGCCAGCGACGCCGCCACCGACAACGACCCGGTCTGCCCCAGTGCCCACAGCTTCAGCACCACCAGAACCCCGGCCACCGAAACCGAGGCAACCCCCGCCGACAAGTTCAGCCGTGTCTGTTCGGATGCCATCTTTGCCCCCATGGTCGCGTCAAAGGGGGCATGCGCTACCCCGCCGCCCCGGTCAAGCGCAAGCAGATTTCATGCCCGGCGGCGGGCAGGCGCAAGCAGGTTTCCCGCCCGGCGGCGGGCGAGAGGGCGCTAGTCGATCACCTCATCCGCCGTGACACCCCACAGGCTGCTGACCGGGGCCCAGCCGCGCTGCCCGTCTACCGAGACGCGGCACCAGCCATCAGCGCAGCCGATCACCCGTGCGACCACCCCGCGTTCAGCCTGAAATGCCGCCAGCGAGGTGGTGTCGTCACGGCTGTAAAACGTGGCCATATCTTCGGCCACCATCACCGAGCGCACGCCCGACAGCAGCGCATAATGCACCCAGCCGCCCACGCCTTCGGCGTCTTCGACCCGGCGCCAGTGGCCATGCTCGGCAGTGATCTTCAGCGGCATCCCGACCCGGGTGAACACCCAGTCAATCCGGTGCGACAACCCCGGCCCGCGCCGGGCATTGCCTTCGCCCGACTTGAGCGAGACATACCGCGGCAGCGGCAGGTTGGTCACCGCGCCCTTGTTCGGATCGCGCGGCTCTGCCACCGGCGCGGCCGCAAGCGGCGCGGGCGGCCCCAAGGGCCGCATGGCAGGGGGCGTTCCCGTCGCCTCGGTCGCGGTCAGCGGCACCGTTTCGGCAGCTGCCGGGGCTGTCGGGGCTGACACCAGCACGGGACGCGGCTTGGGCCGGATCACATCCGACAGCGCCGGACCCGTCCCCGCAATCAGGGCCATGCCCGTCACCAATGCCTTCAGCATGTTGTTCACCATCCGCCTGTGGCCGGGTGTGTCCCCGGTCTGTTGGTTCTGCTTCTCATGCAGCCCGGCAACGGGCTGCATCGACTCAACTTCCCGGCCTTGATCGCATAGGGTCTTGTGCCCCGCCCCGGTTCCCGTCACTTTGCCCTCAGGCGCGCGCCAAGATCAAGTCCAGGGAGGCCTCGATGCCCGCACAACGGCTGAGTGTTGTAGTCACGCGACGGTTGCCCGAACCCGTCGAGACGCGGATGAAGGAATTGTTCGATGTCGAGCTGCGCGACCCCGACACCCGGATGACGCGCGAAGAGCTGGCCACTGCCATGCGCGGCGCCGATGTGCTGGTGCCCTGCGTCACCGACCAGATCGACGCCGCCCTGATCGGTCAGGCGGGCGACAAGCTGAAACTGATCGCCAATTACGGCGCAGGGGTCGACCATATTGACGTGGCCACCGCCCGCCAGCGCGGCATTCTGGTGTCAAACACCCCCGGCGTGGTCACCGAAGACACCGCCGACATGACCCTTGCCCTGATCATGGCCGTCACCCGCCGCATCCCCGAGGGGCTGTCGGTGATGCAGGCCGGAAAATGGGAGGGCTGGGCCCCCACGGCCTTCATGGGCGGGCGATTGGGCGGCAAACGGCTGGGCATCCTCGGCATGGGCCGGATCGGCCAGGCGGTGGCGCGCCGCGCCCGCGCCTTTGGCATGCAGGTGCATTACAACAACCGCAAGCGCCTGCGCCCCGAGTTGGAGACCGAGCTGGACGCCACCTGGTGGGAAAGCCTTGATCAGATGGTCAGCCGGATGGATATCCTGTCGATCAACTGCCCGCACACACCCTCGACCTATCACCTGATGAACGCGCGGCGTTTGAAACTGATGAAACCGACTGCCGTGATCGTCAACACCTCGCGCGGCGAGGTGATTGACGAAAATGCCCTGACCCGCGGCCTGCGCGCGGGCGAGCTGGGCGGTGCGGGATTGGACGTGTTCGAACACGGGCACGAGGTCAACCCCCGCCTGCGTGAGTTGCCCAACGTCGTCCTGCTGCCGCATATGGGCAGCGCCACGCTGGAGGGCCGCATCGAGATGGGCGAAAAGGTCATTATCAACATCAAGACCTTTGCCGACGGCCACCGCCCCCCGGATCAGGTGGTGCCGGGCCAGCTGTAGCTTTTAAAGAAATAGAGCGGCTGCGCCGCATTGTTTTTATCTCGGCTCTGGCCTGCGGCCAACCGCCTCGGGCACAGGGGCTTCGCCCCTCGCCGCCCGAAGAGGGGCGGCTCACCCCAGAGTATTGTTGCCAAGATGAAATCCCGCCGCATTCATCTTGGCCCAAATACTCCCGCGCGGAGCGCATCTTCCGAGGCGGTTGGCCGCAGGCCAGAGCCGAGACTAAAACAGCGCGCGCGTCAGCGCGCTCCGCTTATCTGGCGTTCCAGCCGCGATACCAGTCGACGAAGCGCGCCACCCCGTCGCGGATATCGGTCTGCGGCAGGGGGCCTGTCAGCGCTTCGATCAGGCTGGCATCGGCCCAGGTCGCAGGCACATCGCCGGGCTGCATCGGCAGCAGGTTTTGCCGGGCCGTCCGACCGGTGGCGGCCTCGATGGCCTTGATGAAATCGGTCAGCTGTTCGGGGGCACCATTGCCGATGTTGACCACACGGAAGGGAGCCACCGGCGACAGGCTGTCCATCGGGCCGACCGGAGTTTCGCCGGGCGGGGTCGCGATCAGGCGGGCGATGCCTTCGACCAGATCGTCGACAAAGGTGAAATCGCGGCGCATGTCGCCGTGGTTGTAGACGTCAATCGGCTCGCCGTTCAGGATCGCCTTGGTGAATTTGAACAGCGCCATATCCGGGCGGCCCCAGGGGCCATAGACGGTAAAGAACCGGAACATCGTCACCGGCAGGCTGAACAGATGCGCATAGCTGTGCGCCATCGCCTCATTGGCGATCTTGGTGGCGGCGTAAAAGCTCATCGGATGGGTGGCTTGGTCGGTCTCGGCATAGGGCATTTTGGTATTGGCACCGTAGGCTGACGAGGTCGAGGCCATCAGCAGATGCCGGGGCGGATGGGTGCGGGCCGCCTCCAGCACCTCATGCGTGCCGATCAGGTTGGATTGCACATAGGAGCGGGGGGCCTCGATCGAATAGCGCACCCCCGCTTGGGCGGCGAGGTGGATGATCACATCCGGGCGCAGCTCTGCCGTCAACCCGGTCAGGCGGCCCGGATCCTCCAGCATGCCCTGTTCAAAGGTAAATCCCGGCTGGGCCTGCAAAATCTCCAGCCGGGCCTGTTTCAGGGCCGGGTCGTAATAGGTGGTCAGACCGTCAAAGCCGGTCACCTGCCAGCCATCGGCCAGCATCCTGCGCGCAAGGTGAAAGCCGATAAAGCCCGCCGCCCCCGTGATCAGAACCTTGCCTGTCATACCCGTTCCCCATTCACCCGTTGTTGTGCCTGCTTAACGGGTCTGGGGCCTGCGGGTAAAGGCTGGACTCACAGCGGGATACCGGCCACCGGGGCGGGGGCGCGCCGCCGCGCCCCGGACAGTGCGTTGAACGCGACCGCCGCCATCAGCACCGCGCCGCCTGCAAGGGTTCCGGCCGAGGCGGTCTCTCCCAGCGCCAGAAACACCCAGAGCGGGGCCAGCAGCACCTCGACCATCGACAAGAGCGTCAGCTCTGCCGCCGGGATCACCCGGCTACCCGCCGTATACAGCGCCATGCCGGTGGCCAGAATGCCCGCCCCCATCGCCAGCGAGATCGCGATGTCGCGCCATGGCACCCACAGGGGCTGGCCCTCGACCGCCAGTACCACACCGGCGGCCAGCATCGAAAACAGCCCGCCCAGCACCACGGCGGGCAGCATGTCGGCCAGCCTGCCCCAGCGCAGGGCGATGGTGAAACTGGCAAAGCCAAGCGCCGACAGCAGCGCCGCGACATTGCCCGCCATCGCCCCCGCTGCCAGCCCTTCGCGCACCATCAGGAACATGCCGACCCCGGCCAGCGCGATTGCCGCCCATGTCGCCGGGCGCACCGTCTCGCGCAGGACCAGCCAGCCCAGCAGGGCTGCCAGAAACGGCGAGGCCGAGAACAGGAACACCGCATTGGCGACGGTGGTTGCCTGAAAGGCAAAGATCGCGCCGCCAAAGGCCAGCACCAGCCCGATGCCCCCCACGACCCCCGACCAGCCGACCCGGCGCAAGGGCGCGAACACCCCGCCCGACCGCCACCAGATCACCGCCAGCAGCACCGGGATCATCCCGGCCGAGCGCCAGAACAGCACGGCCCAGGTGCCCGCCTGATCAATCTGCCGGATCAACAGCCCGTTCAGCGACCACAACAGCGCCGCCAGCAGCACCAGTTTCACACCCGTCTTGTATGGCATCTTTGCCCCCTGCCGCGCCTGCCGGGATCAACGGCAGGCAGGGCGATCAAAGACGGGCGGGGGCGGGTCGTCTGTTCTGTCCGCGACGTGGCGAGGTCGCGGTCACTAGCGCCGGTTCAGTATCCGAGCGTGCGGTCAACCCGGTGCAGCAGCGGCGCGCCTGCTTCACTCCGGCGGATGTTTTCGGCAATCACGCCGGAGGCAGACTCCGCCCGGGTATCGGCGGCGATATGCGGGGTCACGGTCACGCGCGGATGCGCCCAGAAGGCGTGATCTTGCGGCAGGGGTTCCACGCGGAACACATCCAGCGTGGCATGGCCGATCTGCCCTGCGTCCAGCGCGGCCAGCAGCGCCTCATCGTCGATCAGCGGCCCGCGTCCGGGGTTCAGCACCACCGCCCCGCGTGCGGGCAGCGCCAGGGTGCCCGCGTTCAGCGTGTTCTCGGTTCCGGGTGTGCGCGGCAGCAGCGTCACCACGATCTGCGCGCCGGTCAGGGCCTGGCGCAAGCCATCCTCGCCCGACAGACAGCGCACGCCCGGCACCGTCTTTTGCGTCCGGCTCCAGCCGGTCACCGGAAAGTTCAGCCCGGCCAGCGCCTGCGCGCAAGCGGTGCCCAGGGCGCCCAGACCCAGCACCGTGACGGGCCGGTTGCGCGCCAGCGGCGGCGCGACGGGGATCCAGCGGTGATCTGGGTTCACGATATGCGCATCCATCCCCAGATGATGGCGCAAGGCGTGGCCGACCACCCATTCGACCATGCTTTCGGTCAGCGACGGGTCCACCATCCGGCACAGCGGCTGGGTCAGCGTGGCATTGCCGACAATCCGCTCCACCCCGGCCCAGAGCGACAGCACCGCCTTGGCCCGCACAAAGGGCGTGAAATCCTGCAGCGGCGCGCTGGGGGCGTAGATGATGTAATCCACCGTGCCGGAGTCTGCCTCCTGCACCACCTGCGCCGTGATCCCGGCTTCTGCCAGCGCTTGCGGCAGCACATCGGAATATTCCCCCCACAGGTCGGGGGCGGCGAACAGGACAGTGATCATCATCTACCTCGGTCTGTGGACATGGGCGCTCTGGATCAGGCCAAAGGCCACCAGCAGCACCAGCATCGCCGATCCGCCATAAGACAGGAACGGCAGCGGAATGCCGACCACCGGGGCCAGCCCCATCACCATCGCCAGATTGATCGCCAGATAAAAGAAAAAGTTTGCCGCAATCCCCAGGATCAGCAGCACCGAAAACCGGTCCTTGTTCTGCATCGCCGAGACATAGCAGAACAACAGGATCAGCCCGTACAGCACCAACAGGCTGAGCACGCCGACAAAGCCGAACTCTTCGCCCAGCGTGGTAAAGATGAAATCGGTGTGCTTTTCGGGCAGAAAGTTCAGCCGGCTCTGGGTGCCCTGCATGAAGCCCTTGCCGCTCCACCCGCCAGAGCCGAGCGCGATCTGTGCCTGAATGATGTTGTATCCGGCGCCCAAGGGGTCGGAGGTGGGGTCCAGAAAGGTGTCGATCCGGCGGAACTGATAGTCGTGAATCAACTGCCAGTCAGTGCCCCGGCTGGCCATGATCGCCCAGACCGCGCTGACGATGCTGCTGATCACCACGCCGAAATACCACCAGCTGACCCCGGCCAGCAGCATCACCGTGCCGCCGATCATCAACAGGATCAGCGCGGTGCCCAGATTGGGCTGCATCAGCACCAGCACGGTCGGAATCACAGTCAGCACCACCGGGATCAGCACCCACAACAGGCGCGAGGTCTTTTTGACATCCAGCCAGTCGTAATAGGCCGCCAGCATCATCACCAGCGTCACCTTGGCCAGCTCCGAGGGTTGCAGGCGGATGCCCCCCACCTCGATCCAGCGCTGTGCGCCCATGCCCATGGTGCCGAAAAACTCGACCACCAGCAGCAGCAGGATTGAGACGATGTAGGCCAGCAGCGACATGTTGCGCCAGAACCAGATCGGCACAAAGGCCACAAAGAACATCAGCACCGCGCCCAGCGCAAACACCTGCATCTGCCGCCCGGCCCAGACATCCATGCGCCCGCCCGCGATGGAATACAGCGCCAGCCAGCCGACCGCCGACACGGCGGTGACCAGCACGATCAGCGGCCAGTTCAGGTGCAGCACCTTGCGCAACCCGGTGGGCACGAACTTGACGCGATACTCCAGAAAACTCATGCCGCCCCCTTATGCGCGGGTGGATTCTGGGGCGCGGCCATCGGCATCGCGCAAGGGCAGCTTTTCCAGCATCGACCCGATGCGGTTGCGCTGACTGGCGGGATAGGCCGACAGCGGCGGCAGCCCGTCGCTCAGCGCACGCAAGATGGCGTCACGCGCGACCGGGGCGGCAACGGTCGAGCCGCCGCCGCCATGCTCCACCACCACCGACACCGCATAGCGCGGGTTGGTGTAGGGTGCAAAGCCGACAAACAGCGCATGGTCCCGGCGGTCCCACGGCAGCTGATCGTTCGAGATCACCCCGCGCGCCCGCTCGGCCGCCGTGATGTTGCGCACCTGACTGGTGCCGGTCTTGCCCGCCCAGACCAGCGCCTCATCGGCGATGCGCGACGATTTCGCCGTGCCGCGCTCGGCATTCATCACCGCGAACATGCCCGACCGGATCTTGCGCATGATCTCTTCGGAAATGCCGATGTCGGGGGCCTCGGGCACCGGCACATCCTTGCCGTCGATCGAGCGCACCAGACGCGGGTTCACCGCGCGGCCCGTCGCGATCCGCGCCGTCATCACCGCCAGCTGCAAGGGCGAGGTCAGCACATAGCCCTGACCGATGCTGGCGTTGATCGTGTCGCCGATCCGCCACTCCTGCTGGTGCCGTTCCTGCTTCCACGCCCGGTTCGGCATGATCCCTTCGGCAATCGCCGACATCGGAATGTCGTGGCGGATGCCAAGGCCAAAGCGCTTGCCCATCTCGGCGATCTTTTCGATCCCGACCCGCTGGGCGATGTCGTAATAGTAAACGTCGCAGCTTTCCGACAGCGACTTTTCCAGATTGACGCCGCCGTGCCCCGCCCGTTTCCAGCAGTGAAACCGCCGGCCGCCAAACTCCAGATGGCCGGGACAGCGCACGGTGGTATTGACGGTGATCACCCCCGCCTCCAGCGCCGCCAGCGCGGTGATCATCTTGAAGGTCGAGCCCGGCGGATACAGCCCCTGCACCGTCTTGTTGGCCAGCGGCCGGTGGTCATTCTCCATCAGCCCGTTGTAATCGGTATGGCTGATGCCGCGCACGAACAGGTTGGGGTCGAATGACGGCGATGACACACAGGCGATGATATCGCCGTTGTTCACATCCATCACCACCGCCGCTGCCGATTCATCGCCTAGCCGCGCCTGCACAAAGTTCTGCACATCGGCATCAATCGTCAGCCGCACATCTGCCCCGGGATCACCCTCTTCGCGCTCCAGCTCGCGCATGACGCGGCCCACGGCATTGACCTCGATCCGCCGCGTGCCGGCCCGCCCGCGCAGATTGTCTTCCAGCCAACGCTCCACCCCGATCTTGCCGATCTGGAACTTGGGAATGCGCAACAGCGGGTCCGGGTTTTCCAGCGCCTCCAGATCGCGCTCTGATACCGGGCCGACATAGCCCAGCACATGCGCGAAATCGGTGTCGCGCGGATATTGCCGGCTCAGCCCCACTTCGGGCGAGACACCGGGCAGTGACGGCGCGTTCAGCGCAATCTTGGACAGGTCTTCCCAGGTCAGGCGATCCGCCACGGTGATCGGCGCAAACGGGCTGGTGCGCCGCATTTCCTTGGTGGTGCGGTCCAGATCATCGGCGGTCAGCGGAATGATATGCGCCAGCTTGGCCAGCACCTCGTTCACGTCGCCCGCGTCTTCGCGCGTGATCACCACCCGGTAATTCTGCTCGTTCGCGGCCAGCACCTTGCCGTTGCGGTCATGGATCAGCCCGCGCGCCGGCGGGATCAGCCGGATCGAGATCCGGTTTTCCTCGGCCAAGAGCTTGAACTGATCGGCCTGATCGACCGACAGATAGCGCATCCGCGCGCCCAGCACGGCGAACATCGCCGTCATGGCGCCGCCCATCAAGAGCGCACGGCGATGCGTGACGCGGGCAGAGTCTTCGGTTTCCTTCGGGCTGCGTCTCACGTCTTGCCCCTCACAACCGGCGTCCGTAATTGTCCACTTCGCCCGTGGCGGGCTTGCGCAGGTCAAAGGCCAGCCGGCTGGCCCCCACCACAACAGGATAGCACAGGATCGACCACAAAACCTGCATCAAGGCAAAGCCGAATGCCGGTTGCGGCAGGAACGATACCGTGAACACCAGCCTGTAAACCAGCAGACAGGCGATCATCAGCCCCGCCACCATCGCCCATTCCGCGACCAGCGTCAGCTCGCGCGTCAGCGCCACCCGGTTGCGCACGAATTCCACCGCCATCACCACCAGCGCGGTCCACAGACCCGGCGGCCGCAGCAGGATCATGTCCTCCAGCAACAGCACCCCGGCCAGCAGCCAGACCGGCAGATAGTCCGGCCGCCGGGTTGCCCATGCAAAGATCAGGCACAGCATCAGATCCGGCCCCGGCCAGTCCCCCGCATCTGACCCCAGCGGCAACAGCCGCAGGTACAACAGCAAGAGCGCAATGCCGACAAACAGCCCGCGAAAGACCCAGACGCTGGAGCGCCACGCATCACTCACTGCCGCCATCCGTCTCGGTGCTGGCATCCGCCGCAGGCAGGGCCTCGGGCTGGTTGCCGCGCGCAGGCAGCGCCTCGGTGTTCAGCGCACCACTGGTGTCGGGCCCGTCCGGCAGCAGCGGCGGCGCCACCAGCGCGCCCGCATCGGTGATCGGCGCCAGCTGATGGCTGCGCAGCACCCGCAGGAACTCCAGCCGCTGGTAATCGGCACTCAGACTGACCCGCAAGCGCCGGTCATTGCCCAGCACCACCTGACCCACCAAGAGCCCGGCCGGAAACATCCCGCCATCGCCGGAACTCACCACCCGGTCCCCCGGGCGCACCTCATCGGCCTTTTCCAGGAACTCCAGCGGGGGCAGGGCGGTGTTGTCGCCCGACAGCAGCCCCTTTTGCCCCGAGGGCTGCACCGTCACCGGAATCCGGCTGTTGGTATCGGTCAGCAGGATCACCCGCGCTGTCCGCTCACCCACGCCCGAAATCCGCCCCACCACGCCGATGCCATCCATCGTGGCCCAGCCATCCAAGATTCCATCGCGCGCGCCCACGTTGATCAGCACCGATTGCCGGAACGGGCTGCCGCTGTCGGCCAGAACCTGGCCCGTCACATGGGTCAGCTTCGGGTCCAGCCGCACCTGATTGAGGTCAAGCAGCCGCGCATTCTGCTGCTCCAGTTGCAGGGCCGCCTCTTTCCACGCTTTCATCTGCTGTAACTCGCGCCGCAGATCCTGATTCTGCGCATGCAGGCTGGCATAGCTCTGGAACTGCTCGATCATCCCGGCAGCGGTGGTCACCGGCGTCATCGCCCAGTCAAAGGACGGCACCACCCGGTCGATCAGGGCGGCGCGAAACCGCTCCACCCTCGGGCTGTCGATCCGCCACAACAGGAACAGCCCCAGCAACACCAGCACCAGAATCCCCACCAGCACCCGCCGCAGCGGGCGCGAGAAGTCTTCGGGGTCTGTCCGCGTCTTTGCCATGCCGGTCTTCAGTTCCGTCTGTCACGTCCGGCCCAAAGCGGGCCGCCACACCCAAGTCCCGGCCGTCAGGCCCGGATCAGCTGTCGTAATCAATCACATGCCGCAGCTGCTTTTCGTATTCCAGCGCCTTGCCGGTGCCCAGAGCCACACAATTGAGTGATTCATTCGCGACCGAGATCGACAGCCCGGTCTGTTCACGCAAGGACAGGTCCAGATCGCCCAACAGCGCGCCGCCGCCGGTCAGCATCACGCCCCGGTCCACAATATCGGCGGCAAGGTCGGGCGGTGTCGCCTCCAGCGCCTGCATCACCGCGTCGCAGATCTGCTGCACGGGTTCTGCAAGGGCCTCGGCCACCTGCGCCTGATTGATCTCGGTCTCTTTCGGCACACCGTTCAGCAGATCGCGGCCGCGTATCTGCATGCTGGCCCCGCGCCCGTCATCGGGCATCCGGGCGGTGCCGATGCTGGTCTTGATGCGCTCGGCGGTCGACTCGCCGATCAGCAGGTTCTGGTGACGGCGCAGATAATTGATGATCGCCTCATCCATCCGGTCGCCGCCCACCCGCACCGAGCGGGCATAGACGATATCGCCCAGCGACAGCACCGCAACCTCGGTCGTGCCGCCGCCAATATCCACCACCATGTTGCCGGTCGGGTCGGTGATCGGCATCCCCGCACCGATGGCCGCCGCAATCGGCTCGGCAATCAGCCCGGCACGCCGCGCGCCTGCCGACAGAACCGACTGCCGGATCGCGCGCTTTTCCACCGGGGTCGCGCCATGCGGCACGCAGACGATGATCTTGGGTTTGCTGAAGGTGGTGCGTTTGTGCACCTTGCGGATGAAATGCTTGATCATTTCCTCTGCCGCCTCAAAGTCGGCAATCACCCCGTCGCGCATCGGGCGGATCGCCTCGATGCTGCCGGGCGTGCGGCCCAGCATCAGCTTGGCATCCTCGCCCACGGCCAGCACCTGCTTTTTGCCGTCCTTGGTATGATAGGCCACCACCGAAGGCTCATTCAGCACGATCCCCTTGCCACGGATATAGACAAGCGTATTCGCCGTGCCGAGGTCGATCGCCATATCCGAGGAAAACAGACCCGAGAATATCGACATGCCTTTGGTGTCCTTTTGATACGTCACAAACCCCTCGACTCGCAAAACCGATAGGGGCGGGTTCATATAAGGCTCAGGGGAAACAGGCGAAAGGGCAAAGGATCGTGCGGGCGTCAATCCGCTGTGACATCGCGCGACTTGTCAGATTGCAATTATTTGCGTCCGATCAGGGCCTCAGATGCCGGCCCGATTGCATCTTTGCAATCAGGCCCGGAACGCGCCGACCGCCAGGCCCCGCGAAAGCACCCGGCGCGCGCACGGCTCCCCCGCCACAACAGAGGCGTGGCCCGTGCATCAGGGCCGAATCATCTGCGCGGGCGCGCGGGCAAGCCCTGTTTCGGGGCGGCTTTTATGACCGCCGCAATCCGCGCGCCGATCCCCTGACTGCCCTTGTACGACGGGTGAATCCGGTCGATCCCGTGATAGCTGGTGTCACGATAAGGCACCAGATCGGCCATCGGCACAAAGGTCACCCCCGCATCAAACCCGGCCATCAGCGTCAGCCGCCGGTCCAGCTCGTTGCCCGCCGGGCCACAATGCTTGATCGGTGTCCCCATCCCCGGATTGCGCAGATAGCCCGCATAAACCACCCGCGCCCCGCTGGCCCGGATGCGCGCGACAAAAGACGGAATCGCGCCGCCGCGCCCGTCCTTTGTCACCAGCCGGTCCAGCACGCCCTGACACAGGCTGCAGCCACAGCCCAGCAGCAAGTCATTGCCGCCCCCGTTCATCACCACCCAGTCCCAGTCGCCCTCGCGGTATTGCGTGCTCAGCCGCATTCCTGCCGCGCCCGAGATCGGCAGCGGATGGAAATAGCGCGCCGCAAAGACCGAGCGGTCCAGCACCTTTGCCCCCAGTTCCGCCTCCAGCACATCGGCCACCGCCTTGTTGTTGGCGCGGTTGGTGGCAAACATCGAATCCCCCAGCACCAACACCCGCGCGCCAACCCCCTGCGACACAGGTTCGCCGCAGCCAAACAGCAGCGCCAGCGCCAAGAGCGCCATAGTGATCCGAATCATGATATGCCTGTTCCCGGTCCGTTGACGGCCAGAAACACCACTCAACCTTGGCGACAAGGTGACAAACCTTGGTCAACCCCGTGGCCCTGCCCGGCACAGCCCCCGGCTTTCATCTTGGCAAAAATACTCAAAATCCGACGGCAGCCACCGCCCCGACCCTGTCAGAAACAGAGCCGGGGCGACCCATCACTTGCCGTGATAGCTCACCGTCTTGGTATCATTGCCCGGCGCGGTCTTCTGGCGCCGCACGATCAGCTTGTTCAACGCGTTGATATAGGCGCGGGTCGAGGCCACAATCGTGTCGGTATCGGCCGAGGCCCCGGTCACGATCCGTCCGTCTTCCTGCAACCGCACCGAAACGGTGGCCTGCGCGTCGGTGCCTTCGGTCACGGCATGCACCTGATACACCTCCAGCCGGGCAGAATGCGGGAACAGCATCTTCACACAGTTGAACGCCGCATCCACCGGGCCATCCCCCGTCGCATCAATGCTGTGATCCACGCCGTCGATGCTCATCACCATATCGGCCTCTTGCGGGCCTTCGGTGCCACAGATCACCCGCAGTTTTTTCAGCTGCAGGAATTCATGCGCATCATTGGTCTGCTCATCGGCGACCAAAGCCACCAGATCCTCATCATAGACCTCTTTCTTGCGGTCGGCCAAAGCCTTGAACCGCACAAAGACATCATTCAGCTGGTTGTCGGCCAGCTCGACCCCCAGCTCTTTGAGCTTGGAACGCAGCGCCGCCCGGCCGGAATGCTTGCCCATGGCGATGTTCTTCTGCACGAGGCCGATATCCTCGGGCCGCATGATCTCGAAGGTTTCCACATTCTTCAGCACGCCATCCTGATGGATGCCGGACTCGTGCAGGAACGCGTTCTTGCCGACAATCGCCTTGTTGAACTGCACCTGAAAGCCCGAGACAGACGCCACCCGGCGCGACAGGTTCATGATCTTGGTCGTATCAATCCCGGTCCGGTACGGCATGATGTCATTGCGGACCCGCAGAGCCATCACGACTTCTTCCAGCGCGGTATTGCCCGCCCGTTCGCCCAACCCGTTGATCGTGCATTCGATCTGCCGCGCGCCCGCCTCGACCGCCGCCAGAGAATTCGCCGTCGCCATGCCCAGGTCGTTGTGGCAATGGGTGGCAAAGATGATCTCATCCGCCCCCGGCACCCGCTCCAGCAGCATGCGGATCAGCGCCGCACTCTCGCGCGGGGCGGTATAGCCCACGGTGTCGGGAATGTTGATCGTGGTGGCCCCGGCCTTGATCGCGATTTCCACCACCCGGCACAGATAGTCGTGTTCCGTCCGGGTCGCATCCATCGGCGACCATTGCACATTGTCACACAGGTTGCGCGCATGCGTCACTGTGTCGTGAATGCGCTCGGCCATCTGGTCCATGTCCAGATTGGGGATCGCCCGGTGCAGCGGCGAGGTGCCGATAAAGGTGTGAATCCGGGGCGAGCGTGCGTGTTTCACCGCCTCCCAGCAGCGGTCGATATCCTTGAAATTCGCCCGCGCCAGCCCGCAGATGGTGGAGTTTTTCGCGCGCTTCGAGATCTCGCTGACGGCGGCAAAATCGCCTTCCGAGGCGATCGGAAACCCGGCCTCGATGATATCCACCCCCATCTCGTCGAGCAGGCCGGCAATCTCCAGCTTCTCGTCATGGGTCATGGTGGCGCCGGGGCTTTGTTCGCCATCGCGCAACGTGGTGTCAAAAATGAATACGCGGTCCTGCGGTGCAGTTGCAGATGTCATCGGTCTGTTCCTTGATTGTCCTTGGCTTGTCCTTGGCGGGCGCTGTCACCTCTGAGCGGTCGCGCCCAAGGGCACGCTCAGAGGCAGCTAAGGAGAAGCAGACCACGGGTGGCCGACAGGGCAACGGCCCCGTTCAAGCATGCGATATGTGTGTCCCGTGTCATGTTGGCGACGATAGCCGCGCCGACCGGAATGTAAAGGGGCGATTTGCCCCCGATTTGCCTCTCCCGCTCCCCCCACCCCTCTCCCCTCCCCACAAGGGGGGAGGGGAAGCGCCATAGCTTTGCCCCCGGCACCCAACGCCAGCCCGCGCAGGCGCCTCCCTCCCCCCTCGTGGGGGAGGGATGGGGTGGGGGGGCGCCCGGCCCGAAGCCGCGCTCACCCCGCCCGTCCGCATGCCGCCTGTTGCCAGGCTTGCCCGCCTGACCCTAGACTTGCCCCACCCAAGCAAAGGTCACCGCCCATGAAATCCGTCACTGCGGGATGTCTGGACATCCATTACCATGAGACCGGACCGGAAACCGGCGATCCGGTCATCCTGCTGCACGGCTTTCCCTATGATCCGCGCGCCTATGATGCTGTGGCCGCCCGGCGTGCCACGCAGGGTTTCCGTTGTCTGGTCCCCTATCTGCGCGGCTATGGCCCGACCCGGTTTCTGTCGCCGCACACGATGCGGTCGGGCCAGCAGGCAGCACTTGGCGCCGATCTGCTGGCGTTCATGGATGCGCTGTCGATCCCAACCGCGCTGCTGGGCGGCTATGACTGGGGCGGGCGCGCCGCCTGCATCGTCGCGGCGCTCTGGCCCGGGCGGGTGCGTGGCCTTGTCAGTTGCGGTCAGGGCTACAACATCCAGAACATTGCGCAGGCTGGGGCGCCCGCTCCGGCGGTCGAGGAAGCCCGCTACTGGTATATGTACTACTTCCACACTGAACGGGGCCGCGCCGGGCTAACCCAGAACCGCCACGACCTGTGCCACCATATCTGGCAGATCTGGTCGCCCAGCTGGCGGTTTGACGCGGCGACATGGGCGGCGTCGGCGCCGTCGTTCGACAATCCGGATTTTGTCGAGATCGTCCTGCACTCTTACCGCCACCGCTTTGGCGGTGTCCCCGGCGATCCGGCCTATGACGCGATCGAGGCACAACTGGCCGCGCAACCCGACATTCCCGTGCCCGCCATCGTGTTGCAGGGCGGCGACGACGGCGTCGATCCGCCAACCCGCCACGACCCGCACCGCCCGCATTTCACCGGCTTTTACGCGCGCCAGATCATCGACGGCGCGGGCCACAACCTGCCGCAAGAAGCACCGGAGGCCTTTGCCGCTGCGGTGCTGACGCTGGCAGCGCGGGCAGCGCAAGGCTGAGAGCCTTGCACGCAGGGGCCGTGGGGGGGGGGGGGGGGGGCCCCCCCCCCCCCGGGGGGGGGGGGGGGGGGCCCCCCCCCGGGGGGGGGCGGGCCGCGCGCCGGGGGGGGCGGGGGTGGGGGGGGGCGCGGGGGGTGGTGT
>NZ_JAVDWP010000007.1:0-163483 GCF_031457365.1 Pseudotabrizicola sp. 4114
TTTGGTCCGGGCGACTTCATCTTCCGCACTGACAGCGATCTTGGGCAGTTGGCGGCGATACGTGCCGGAATCGGGATCGGCGTCTGCCATGTTGCATTGGCGGCGCGCGAACCCGACCTGGTCAGGGTCTTGCCCGACGCTTTTGAAATGGCCTTTGAAACCTGGGTCGTCGCCCATGAGAACATGCGGCATGTCAGGCGTGTCAGGCTTGTCATGGACAGGCTGATTGCGGGCCTGACCGCCTATGCCAGCTAAAGAAGCTCAAAGGCGATGTTCGCTTTGCGGGAACATTGCCTTGCGAGCGTCTTCATCAAGGTCGGCCTTGAACGTCTGTCCGCCTTTCATCGAGTCCCCGCTCGACGGCGAGACGGACGGCCATTTCAGCCATAAAGCGCTCAGCATTGGGATAGACGCTTTAGCCCTGCACACCAAAAGCATATCCGGCCGAAGCCGCCCAATCCTTTAGCGCCATGTCGGCGATTGTACAGGTATCCTCTGGTAGACAGCGCGCGTGGTGGTTCAGTATCTGTCTGCCAACCGCACGGTGGAACTGAATTCTACCGATGGTTGGCGGTCTGTGACCATCATGCATGAGCAGGCGAGCACGCCTTCCATGCCAACGGTTGCAGTGACAGTGGGGACTTATGTGTTCAACTTGCGGCTCGACACCCTGTTCGATCCCGCCGCAGCCATGGTGGGCAACTATCTGCTTCAGCAGTTCTGAAAGCCAGTGCGCGCCGGGCGTATCACCCGGCCAATTGCCTACTTTGCCTGAAGCCCAGATTTCGCAGATTGCAAAACTTGCTTTCGCAACCAGACGTTTGCCGCTTACGCACTCATCCGGGGATGCCAGAACAGGTTCATCTCAAAAGGTGCCAGTTCAAGCGGGGGACTCAATCAAATCGAGAATGTCGCCAAACCGTTGCAGAAACCGGCGCGGCAGGGTGCAAATCGGGTCTGTGCTGCTCAGGATCAACGCGGTCAGACCTTAACTCTGCACTGAGACGCTGCCGCCGTCCTGATACCCTGCGTCAGCCGGGTCGGCTACGGGCATCTGATGGTTTTGAGGCAATTTATAGCTCGCTGTGTGTACAGTCGTCATAGCGTCCGATAATGCAAAATTGTCGGACATATCAGCCTGCGGGAGGTGGCGGCGCTTAGACGGTTTAATGTCAGGCATAAACGCCGCATGAATTTGGGGCGGAAGGCCTTCCGTTTCCACGCAGTATCGCTGAATGGAGATGTTATTGGTTAGTCCGCCGACATGTCGTTGCTTGATATTGATCCAGGTTGTGCTGGGTCACATCGAGGCAGGTCGGTGCCTTGGACGGACCGCGGCGTGACTGCGCTGCCGTGTTGCCTCTTGCAGAGGTCTGCCCGGTGTGAACTTATCGCCCAACTTGTGCCAGACGTTCCGGACGCTGACGGCACCCGAACTTAAGGCTGCTGACATGACAACCATCCCCCGTTCCGGAACCTACGTCACCGTGCTGGCGGTGCTGGGTCTGACCCATCTTTTGAATGATCTGATGCAGTCGCTGATCCCGGCGGCCTATCCCATCCTGAAGGACGCTTACGGTCTGGATTTCGTCCAGATCGGGATGATCACCCTTACCTTTCAGGTGGCGGGTGCCTTGCTGCAACCCGTGATCGGCATGGTCACTGACCGGCACCCCGCGCCCTATTCGCCGGTGGTGGGGATGATGTTCACCCTGTCCGGACTGGTCTGCCTCGCCTATTCCCCGAGCTATGCAATGATCCTGATCTCGGTCGCGCTGATTGGCATCGGCTCGTCGATCTTCCATCCCGAGGCGACCCGGATGGCGCGCTATGCCGCGGGCGGCCGTCAGGGGCTGGCGCAGGGGATGTTCCAGGTCGGTGGGCAGGCGGGCGGCGCGCTTGGCCCGGTCTTCGCCGCGCTGATCGTTGTGCCCTGGGGCCAACCCAGCCTTGCGTGGTTCGCGCTGACGGCGCTTCTGGCGATGGGGCTGCTGACCTGGATCGGCAGCAAGCAGCGCCAGATCAGCGCCGAGTTCGCGGCGATGCGGGCGCGGCGCAAGACGACGGGAGCTGCGGCGCCACGGCATGCGCCCGCGACCATTGCTGTCGGTCTCGTGGTGCTGACGTTCCTGATGTTCACCAAGAACGCATATGGCGAGAGCTTTCGCTCGTTCTACACCTTCTACCTGATCGAGCGGTTCGGCCTGACGATTCCCGCCTCGCAGATGATGCTGTTCGTGTTCCTGATGGCCGCGGCGGTGGGTGTCCTGATCGGCGGGATCCTTGGGGACCGGATTGGCCGCTACCGGATCATCTGGATCTCCATGTTGGGACCGCTGCCATTCACGCTGCTATTGCCGCATGTGGACCTGTTCTGGACCGGCGTGCTGACGATCCTGATCAATTTGATCATGGCCAGCGCTTTTGCCTCGATCCTGATCTACGCGATGGACCTGCTGCCTGACCGGATCGGCCTGATCGGCGGATTGTTCTATGGGCTGAACTTCGGACTTGGCGGCATCGCGGCCGCGCTTCTGGGCGTGCTGGCCGACAGCTACGGCGTCGAGACGGTCTACCGGATCTGCGCCTTTTTGCCGCTTTTTGGGGTGCTGGCCTGGTTCCTGCCCCGGATCGACGAGGATGTCCGCTAACAAGGTAAAGGTTGTCGACACCGTTGGCGCCGGCGACACGTTTTGTGGCTATCTCGCTGCCGGACCGTATGCGGGTGTTGCATTGGAGGAGGCTGTGCGGCTTGGCTTGATCGCGGCCAGCCGCGCCTGTGCGGGCCATGGCGCCCAGACCAGCTTGGCCGCGAGGCCTTCGATCGCAAGCATCCGCTCTATCACGACACCACAGGATTCTGCGAAGGTGGTTTGCAGTCTCGACACCTCGACCGCCTGGATCGAGGAATTCTCTCCAATGTCGCGGCCCCAGTTGGTGACGGTCCAAAGGTCGATCAGACCCATCTGTTACAGGCGATAAAGCGTCTGCTGCAGCCGCTTGTCGCCATGCAGACTGTCAGACAACTGCTCCGCCGTGAAGGCGACCTGATAACCGTCTGCCTTCTGCAACACCTCATGCGCTCTCGCCACCAGCGCCCGTTCCTCCTCAACAGAGATGACGCCTCGCTGACAGAAAAGTCTGGCTCTGGGCCGGGGGAGTAGGCCTTCCGACAAATGCAGCCTGACTGGAGGACGCCTGTCTATTGAAAGTCGAAAGGGCTGATTGCCAGACCTGCGAACGAGGGTCGGCGACATCTCCGGTCAGTCTTGTGCTTGACAGGTCAGCCCGGAGGGGCCGCCGACCAGTCAGGTTATCTGGGTTTCAGTTTCGGTGTATTTACCGCGACGATGTTTTTCATGCTGGGCGCGGCTGCAATCTTCTTCTCAATAACTTTCTTCGGCTTCTTTTCATCCCGTCGTCGCTTTGTCGTATTCTTGGCCATGATATCAGTCCCTTTTTCTAGCTGCCATGCTTGGTCAGCTGAATAATCATATCGACTTATTTAAAGAAGGCCATGGTCATGTATGCGTTATTAATAACATTGAGTTGATACTCTATCACAAAATAAGGTTGGTTCATTCATAAAAGGCAGCGGGGGAACGACTTGTTCTCGCTCAAACAATTTGATACATCCAGTTCGGGTGGCATCAGCATCCATTTTTTTCAAAACAAGCCAGGTCAATGAGCTCATCATTCAACCTTTCTGCTGTCTTTCCCCTCCTGCAAGGGTTCAGTGCAAAAAATGCCTGAGGGTTGCCGGTTTGCGTGACACGCAAGGCAGCCCCTAATCCAACGTGAGACCTGAATTGCCCCTGCAGGAAAGCATGGGGTTTCTCTGTTTGCAGGATAAGACATGACAACCTGGACCACCCTAGCCCGCGCCGGAACGGCGTCGGGGGATGAAATCATTCTGAGACAACGTGGCGCGATATTCGAGATCCGGTATAATGGCATCGAACTGATGTCAAACCTGAATCACCAATCCGAAGATCAGCTGGCTCTGCGGGCCATGCGTCGTGTTGATTTCCGGGCACGGAGTATCCTAATTGGTGGCCTCGGGCTCGGATTCTCTTTGCGCGCGGTGCTCGACCTAGCTGTCCCTGAAGCCGAAGTAACAATCTGCGAATTGATCCCGGAGATTGCCGAGTGGAACAAGGGTCCCCTCGGACACCTGGCTGATCACCCACTTGACGACCCTCGCACCACGCTGATAATCGAGGATGTGCAGGCGCACCTGATGCGGTCGGACAAGAGCTATGACCTGATCCTGTTGGATACCGACAATGGCCCCGATTTCCTCGTTCGCACCGGCAACGCCGACCTCTACAAGCAGGGCGGGCTGGTCAGCGTGGCCGCGTCACTTGCAAAGGACGGCTTGGCTGCCTTCTGGTCGGCAACCGCCTCGGTTGAGTTCGAACGCCGACTATCCGCACAGCCATGGTTTTGGATGCGAGAGGATATCGCTCTCGTGCCGGGCCGCGTCGACGCGATGCATCACATTTACAGCTGCAGCGAGAGCGAAGCTGTTCTGGGACGGCCCAAGGCCGCTTGATCGCAAACGCAGCGCCGGTGGTATCATGGCTACTCGGCGGCAATGCGTCTGGGGATTTTCGGCTCCCTGGACGCGTCACCCAAAGTAAGCGTGCAGTTACCCGGCTGGCTGCAGGAAAGGGTTATCTGGCGATGGGGCAAGGCCGTCCGCGATCGGCGCAGGGCTGCATCCACCGCGTTCAGAACCGCATCGCGGCAGTCGATTTCCTGATCGAAACGTCCAACCCAGTAGCGCAGCGCATAACGGATTCCCTCGGGCTCGATGGCCTGAATCCGCACGTCGGGCGGTGGAACCTGCCGGATCAACGGGGTCTGCATCAGTGCCGCGCGGAGTGTTTCCGCAGCCTCGTCCGCCGTCGTTTCGTGTCCTAGCGTGACCTCGAGCTGGGCCCGGAATTCGCTGCGAGGTGCCGAGTAGTTGACGATCCGCTGTCGCGAAATCTGGCTGTTTGGGAGGATTACATAGGTGGAGTCGCGCGTAAGAAGCCGCGTGGTCCGCCAGCCGATCTCGATTATTTTGCCTTTGGCCAGACCTTCGACGTCAACCCAATCGCCAATGCGAAACGGTGCCTCCAGCCCCAGGGCGATCCCTGAAAGCGTGTCGGCAACCACGTTGCGGATGGCAAAGCCGAGCAGGGCCAAGACCACGCCCGAACCTGCAAGCACGCTGCCTGCACTGTGCCCGGTTAGCAGCACGCCGCCAGCAATGAACGCTATCAGGAAGAACGACGCCGACAGGAGGTCACGGAGCAGCTGCGGAACGGGTCGGCTGCGGGGCCGCACCCGCGAGAAGACCTGATCCGCGATCCGGCTGAGCAACCAGGCGATGCCAAGATAGGCCGCAATCTGCAGACCATCGTGCCCATGCCCGCCGAGAACTTCGATGCCCAGACGCGCGCTCAAGGCGAAGGCGGCAAGCTTCATAGCCGCGAGACCGCCTAGAAAAAGCATAGGTGCAAGCAGCTTTTGAATGATCATCATGGCCGTCGCCCGATCGGCCTCAAAGGCGCGATGCCGTTCTCTCGAGCGGGGTCTCTCTTCTGTAATCGGTTGCGAGCGGTCGACGGGGCCAAGGGTCCAGCCGGAACAAATCGGACCCGGCAAGACGGGCAGCGCCCGGCTGCGGCCCGAGGCACGGTCGCGCCACAATTGGCGCAGTAAGCTGGAATAGATCGATGGAGCATTTCTTGCCCTCCTTTTATTTGCGGTTAGGTGTTCGCTATAGCTGCCTTGCCTCGGGCGCGGCGCGGGGCTGCACGACCTGCAGAATGGTGAGGCCAAATAAAATGTGTGGTGAGCCTGGCGGGGGCGGAGAGCCGCTCAGTCGAACAGCATCGCACCCTTTGTGCCTTGTTGATGGACAGCCAGAACCTGAAGTTCGCCAGTCTCGCAATTGCCGTCGACAAAGTGTTTGCGCTGTCCCACCGCCAAACCGATCAGCGTGACGCCCAGAATGCTGCCAATGGCCATTGGCCTGCTTTCGTCGCCAGGATAATCCCAGTGATAGAGCTGGCGCGTCACGGGTCGATGGTGATCCAGGACAAAAGTCGCCCGGGATGCCCCGGTGACGATATCGGTGGGAAGATCTTCCGTCTCGGTGACCCACGCATTCAGAAGCTTCGCGCGGATCAATCTCGCGAGCCGCGCGGAACTGTGTCCGCCCAGCTCTTCGCAACGACGCCGGTGCTCGTTTAGCTGCCAGTAGTCGTCGCGACTGCGCACGGCCTGGGCCGGGCGCAAGTCGGGGCTCATGCCCGCGCGAGGCCGGCTAACGGGGGAATGACAGTCGAACGCGCCCGCTTTGCCTTGCGGCTGCGGGGCAATGGAATGGCGATACATGATTGTTCCTCAACGGACAGAGTCCGCCTGGCTGACCTTGGTCTTGGAAGATTAGGCCCCGGGAAAAGGCGTCAGCAGGCTACCGCCTCTGCCCGGGGCAGGGTGCGCGTCAGCAGCGAACCGGAAAAGATCTGGAACCTGACATGAGGCGTGAACGTAACCATGTTAGTGGACATAGGCCCTTGCAGAGTTAAAAACAAGCTGGGCTACCGGAAAGCGGGAATTGAGCAGGAGTGTCGCCTTTCCGGCACAGTGAACGTATCCCCAGCCGAAGCAAATGGCACGCCACGCGTGAAATGGGCCACTTCGAGGTGATCCATGCCTCAAAGCCTTGAATCGGATCGCCCATCCCAGCTGAATTATGCATATGCATGATGAAGAAAGCAAATTTTAGTGTCGCTCTGAACGACAGCTTAGATCAATGCCTTCCTTTTCCTGCTATTTGCTTGGATGCGACCCTTCATAATTCAGAGATTCATTTTATTGTCTGGACAATTCCTCAATTTCGTTCAAATGGGCTCAACACATGCTGGCTATTAAGAATCTCGACAATTGCAGTATGGGTTGATCTTTTTATAGCATTTCTTGCAACGCTGTCGTCGCTGGAAATTGTCGGATCGTAGTTGCGACAGCGACCACTCAGCAACTCAGCTTTGCCAACAATTATGCGCGAAATCACTCGCCGTCGCTCCCAGAGACCTCTGCTGATCCAGGTCGCTCTCTGAACGCCAGTCGGGCGTGTCCTCTGACTGGAAAACCTGTGATACTCGCGGCAAGCAAGATCGGCGGCGCATCCGCCAACCTCAGCTTGGACCGATCAGGCGCCAGAAGAATACCGCGCTCATTCCGAAACCCACGGTCGCAATGATCCCGCGGACGACGGGTTTCGGAAGGGCACGTGCCAACGGCGCTCCGGCGTAACCCCCTGCGGTCGCGGCGAGCATCATGACCACGGCTTGTGGCCAGGCAACCAGTCCGGCCGCAGCAAAGACAGCAGCTGAAATTGCTGACAGCAGAAAGCTCAGCCCCGATTTCAGAGCATTCATGCGATTGAGGTCCGTCATGCCCCAAAGAGAAAAAAGAGCGAGCAGAACGATCCCGAGCCCGCCATTGAAGTAACCTCCGTAAAGCGACACGAGAAAAAGGCCCAGAGCGCCTTCCGACGATACACCCCGGGCCTTTTCAGCGGCCCATTGGCGAACTCTGTCACCGAAGAGGAAGGCAAGAGTGGCACCAAGGAGCAGAAAGGGAACCACCAGGGAAAAGGCTTCGTTCGATGATACCATGAGCAATCCGGACCCGACCAGCCCTCCGGCAAGGGTGATCCCCACGAGACGCAACAGCCGTTTGCGATCGAATCCACGCAACTCGTGCCGAAAGCCCACTGCACCACCCAGATAGCCCGGAAAGACAGCGACTGTGCTGGTTGCGTTGGCCATCACTGGCGGCATGCCAGTAAACACCAGCGCTGGAAACGTCAGGAAGGTTCCTCCACCCGCAACCGTATTCAGGATCCCTGCGCCAAAGGCGGCGGCGATCAACAAGATCATTTCCATTTCGATGGTCTTTCATGATGCTGTTTGAATGCGCACTTTCGTGCCGCGCTTCAGGCCGGAGGGATGGTTTCGAGAATGAAGAGAGCGTTCACCGTGCCGTCCTCGCACAAGAGTGGGGCGCGTTGCCCGGTGCGCATACCTATAAGCGTGGCCCCGAGCAGTGAAGGAACCAAAATGTTGCCGCCGGACGGGACGCCATGTTGCACTCGATGAACGAGCAACCCAGTCTCATGCTCGCCTCCACCAACCGAATAGGTGACCAAGCTGCCACCGATAACAATGTCGCGCCCTACCGGCCCCGAAACCGCTTTGGTATTGAAGATCTTACTTTGCAAAGCATAGGCCAACAAAGTCCATGATGGCGCACGGCTTCGTTCGCATGTCTCGAGATGGCATCGCAAAAGCTGGTGGTCGTCTTCAGGTAAGACGCTTTGATCTCGAAATCGGTATTTCGGGACAGCAGAAGAACGGGTGTTGACCGGCTGGAGTTTGGAACCGATTGCCATGACTTTTCCTCGGACGGCTCGCCGTCGCACGCATTTTCAGGAAAACGAGGAGGCCCCGGGTAGGCTACTCAGCGCACAAGCGCTGGAACCGCCCGGGAAGCGGGCGGTTCAGCAGAAGAAACCGGAAGTGGTTTTCATTCGATACCATGGCACAAGGTTAGGAATGCGCCGAGCTCAAGTCAATCGGTGCGCACCCACCAGATACCCGCGCGCAGCACATATGTCAGAAAGTCTGTTCTATCGGCGCTTTTGCGCTGATCCCTGGCCGCTATGTCTAACCGACAGATTGAAAGCACCGACGCAACGGGCCATATGTAGGGCATGACGATGTTCAGCTTCCATATGAGGTTCCTGCGTTCCGCAGGAGTTCTACTGAACCGCCGGTAGCCCCGGGCGGCTTGAGCAGTTTTGCTCGATGTCGCCACGGGGACTTTCCGCAATAGCATCTCTCAAATTAGCAGAGCGACACGCGGCATTCATGCCGCGCGAACCTTTAGGTTTTGGCCTCACGCGTCCAAGCCTCCGGCCTTGAGAGATATGTTTAGTGGTTTCAGACTTGGAGAAACTCATGTCTTCCTGCATCAAACAAAGAACGCTCAGCCAAACAGCGGAGCGCCCCGTCGAGGTGAAAAAGCTTAATCTGCTCCTTCGGTGGTGGCAGAGCGCAGTTAAAAATTGGCAACGCCGAAGGATGATCGCAGCTCTCGCCGCTCTGGATGACCGAATCCTTATGGATATCGGCATTCCACGCGGCGAAATTGAACGGGTCGTCGATGGGTTCGATGCGCGAGAGCTACGGATGCCGCCGCTCGCTCCAGAGCCGGAAAAACTGGACACGTCCTATGCTGAATTCAGACGAGCAGCATAAAATGAGCCCTGCGCGACCGGAAACGCATCACGTGTTGTCAGTGTCGCGCAGGCATCAGCCTGCCGGACGGATGCTCGTTGGCCCCTTCAGACAGGATGCGCAGGGTCGTTGGATGACGAACTTGTTCATCCTGTTTCGGGTTTTGCGTCAGAACCGCCCCCAGCCCGGGGCGGTCTGAACGCGCAACCACTGTGCTGCTGCCCCGGGTCAATCCACCTCATCCAATCACCTGAGTTATTAGGGCGGCTTAGATGTCGTCCGAGGGGGAACCATGATCAATTCCGGACAACACAAACGGATCGAAGAGCCAACTCCGTTTCAGAAGGATGGTTATGCAGCATTGTGCGACCTGTCCGTCCACTGTGTTCTGACCAAAGCAGACCGCCGAGCATTGGCAGAGCACATTCTGCGTGCGGACAAAATTGGAACCGGCGCTTTCGAAATGCTGACAAGATTGCTCAGTCAGAAGCTGCTCTATGCGACCGTGCGGAAAGACGACAAGATCGGGGCTGCGACCGCAGCGGGCGGCTCTCGGGTGACTTACGCAATTGACGATCTAGAGCCGCAAACGGGACAGCTGTTCCATTACGATGAGTATGCGTTGGGCCAAAATGGCATCCACATTGGAACGCTGCTGGGAGCAACCTTGATTGGCATGAAGGCTGGTAGCCGTGCGCCATTTCTTCAAGCCGACGGCTCGTTCCGCAGCGTGCGCCTTCTCAGCGTGGATCACTGATCATCACGCAAGTAGGGCGCCCGCCGGCGCCCCGTATTTGCGCACATCTACAAACGCTTACGTAAGCCACCGCGCCGTATGAACAATGGCGCGGTGGCATTCCTCCCTTTCACGACAAAGAAAGAAAAGACATGACCACTTCTCCTCCAATTACATCAACCCGATTGCCAAAGATCCATCTCGACAAGACATTGGTGGGCCGCCTTGAGGCCCTCGCCTCTGCAACGATGCGGCGGTCTCCAGAAGTTGGCGAGCGGTTATTGACCGAAATCGCCCGTGCGAAACTGGTCGCGCCAGAGAAGCTGCGCGATGATATTGTCACCATCGGAAGCGAGGTCACATATCGCAACCTCAGCACCGATCGCGTTCGCACTGTTGTTGTAGCCTATCCCGAAGACGCTGATATCGACCAGCAGCGCATCTCTGTTCTGACACCTGTTGGTGTGGCCCTGCTGGGGTTGAGTGCAGGTGCCACGATCTCTTGGGTCACGCGCGACGACGAGACCCGCGTGCTGGAGGTTCTGGAAGTGAAGCCTCCGGCACCGCTGTGACCCACACGTCCTCTCAGCGTGAAGCGGGCAGTCTATCCAAAATCTGACTGGGCGAAAACGTCGGTCACTTTTCCACAAGGTTCTCTCATGTCAGACAATCATGCCGCGCCACAAACGCTGCCCGGTGGCAATTTAAGCAAGGTTTGGTCTGGATGGCGCTGAGCATGGTGGCTTTCATCGCGATGTCGGTCGGCTCCCGGGAAATGGCGGCTTCCTTGTCCATTCAGCAGATCCTGTTCTTCCGCGCGCTTGTCGGTTTGGGCATCATCGTCGCTGTCGGAAGGTCGCTGTTTCCCGAAATCCGCCAGATGCAGGCGCTCCCCCTGCATCTGGCGCGGAACATTCTGCATTTCACGGCGCAGTATTTCTGGACCATTGGCGGCGAACAGACCGACGTTCCGGCGGGCGATATTGGCGTGGGCGGCCGCGAGATCGGCTACATGTTCGGCCAATACAAGCGCCTGAACAAACGGTTCGAGGCGGGTGTCTTTACCGGCAAGGCGTTGGCCTATGGCGGATCCCGCGCGCGAACAGAGGCCACGGGCTACGGCAACACATACTTTGTCGAATCCATGCTCAAGACCAAAAGCACCGATTTCGACGGCAAGAACGTGGTGGTGTCCGGGTCGGGGAACGTGGCGATCTATTCGATTGAAAAGGTGCAATCCTGTGGCGGCAAAGTCGTCGCCTGTTCAGATTCCAGTGGTTACATCGTCGATGAGAGCGGGATTGATTTATCCTTGCTCAAAGAGATCAAGACCATCCGCCGCGAGCGGATTTCCGAATACGCCCGTCGCAGGGGCAATAGCGTGCATTTCATCGCCTCTGACAAAGGTTCGATCTGGGATGTGCCCTGCGAAGTGGCGATGCCTTCGGCGGCGCAGAACGAGCTGTCTGGCAAAGACGCCCGCTGTTTGGTGAAGAACGGCGTGATTGCCGTCGGAGAGGGCGCGAATATGCCGTCCACGCCGGAAGCCGTGAAGGTGTTCCGCGATGCGAGTGTGCTATTTGCCCCTGGCAAGGCAGCCAACGCTGGGGGGGTTGCGACCTCTGCGCTGGAGATGCAGCAAAACGCCAGCCGTGACAGCTGGACCTTTGACCAGACCGAGGCATGGCTTGCCGCCATCATGCGTGGCATCCACGACACCTGCTATGAGACCGCCGATGAATACGGCGCGCCAGGAGATTACGTGCTGGGTGCCAACATCGCCGGGTGTGTGCGCGTTGCCGTCCCGCATGGAAATCGACGGTGAGGCGCTGGATCCTTTGCCCGGACTGTTCATGCTTTTGAACAAACCTTTGGGCATGACCTGTTCGCACAAGGAGGTCGGTCCCCTTGTCTATGACATCCTGCCCCCGCGCTGGAGATGCTGCACTCGCGCGATTTCAACCATCGGGCGTTTAGACAAGCGGACATCCGGTCTTTTGCTCCTGACCGATGATGGCGACTTGCTTCACCGTGTCATCAGCCCAAAGAGCCATCTCAAGAAGATCTATCGCGCCAAGCTGGCCCGCCCGCTTGTTGGCACCGAAGGCGATCGGTTTGCCTCGGGCCGTTTGATGCTGGAAGGCGAAGACAAACCGCTGGCCCCTGCCGAACTGCAGGTGATCACGGAAACCGAAGCACTGCTGAGTGTGGCCGAGGGTCGATACCATCAGGTGCGCCGCATGTTTGCGGCCACTGGCAACCACGTCGAAGATCTGCACCGCGAGCGGCTGGACGGGCTGTCACTGACTGATGGCATGGCGCCGGCTCAGTGGAACCTGCTGAACGAACACGAGATCGCCCTGATCTTTTCCGTTTCGAATGCGGCGTGAGTTCCGAACGATCGGGTGAACGCCACCCATCAGCCAGCCTGCCAGATCACCGCAGTCCCCGCCGCGCAGGCTCGAACGCGGACCACAAACATCGCACTCACGGTGCAGCACTCATTGGTGGGCCAAGGTTGGCTCGCCTCAGGTGTCAGTCGGTCACCAGTGGATAAGCGGCCGGGTCCTGTGCTGACCATTCCCACATCGAACCGGCATAGTTGCGTGCATCGACGCCTGCGCTCTGCAATACAGCGGTGACAAATCCCGACCGGATACCCGCCGTGCAATACGACACCACCTGCGTTGTTTCTGTCACGCCAAGCGCGTTCAAACGCGACGACAGCGCTTCACCCTGCAGAACTTTTCCATCGGCACCCACCAGATCGGCGAAATACACGTGTTTCGCACCGGGAACATGGCCGCCGCGCGTTTCGCCATAGGGTGTATCGCCCGCGTATTCGCGCGGCTCTCGGGTGTCGATGATGACCACGTCCGGTTGGCCGATCAGTGCGGACAGCTGTTCCTTGGTGACTTCAAAATCCGACGTGCGGCGGATGGTGAAATTGCCGGGAATGGCCGCAGGCGTTGCCAACAGATCGCCATCGGCCAAAAGTGCCGCGATCCCTCCGTTCACCAGATAGGCCTGCTGATGGCCAAGGGTGCGTAACGTCCACACGATGCGGCCATCCTCGCCCCAGCTGTTCGCGGTGTCCGCCACCGCGATCACTGGAACTGCATTGGATACGCCGAGTGTGCGCAGCTGTTCCGTAAGAACGGCATCATCCGCCAAAAGCTGACCCTTGGTTGGCAAGTCTGGATTGCTGAACTCCTGCCATGTCACGGGTGTTGATCCGGGCAGGGATTGGAGAGCGCGTTGTGCCGCGCCACGGGTGTCCAGAAGCAGGGCCCCAGCCGCAAGCAGGCTGCGCGCTTGGTCCGCCTCAATCACCCACTGCTCTGTGTCCGCGACTTCAGCCTGTGCGCCTGTGACACAAAGCCAAGGCAGAATGCTCATCAAGACAGCGACAAAGACAAAGCGGCGTGGGGCTAGAACAACCATATTGAATCTCCATCAGAACGAAAAATGCCATCGTTAGTCAACTGACATAGCCCGCAGAAAAGGCTGGCGCTACCACTCATCGAGTAAAACATGTGCTCGGTGGAAGCTGCTATGACAGAAGAAATTGCCTGGCTCTGTTTAAGGCGATGAGGTGGCAGAACGTCACCAGCCCGTCACCCTGAACGAAGCCGGAAAACTCTGCCTAAGGGTGGTCCAACGTTGGGGGTCGGATCAAGACAAATCCGGGGTCTCCTTCACGCTGGACGGTCGCATCGCTGACGCCGTGCTCGCGGCACAGCTCGGCCACCGGCACACCGCCTTCGGCCTGCCGAAGGATCGCGATGGTCTGCGCCTCAGTGCATCTTCTTGTCTTCATTCAGAATCTTCTCGTCATCTTGCCGAGAAAATTCTACTTATGCAGCCCCATAATTCCGGGGGGATTACCCCTTGGAGCAGCCGGTTCACGAGCGCCGTCCCGGCAAGCGCATGTCGACTGCTTCAACAAACGCCGCCAGCTCAAGCCCATCGGGAACATCCCGCCCGCAAAAGCCGAGCCCAACTTCTACGCAGCTCTGGAAACCAAAACCATGGCCGCGTAACTGACGTCAATCAGCCTCCGGCAAGCCCGGCGCGGTTCAGCGCGATGAACGGGGCGATGAATTCACCGGAGCGCGCGTTTCCGGGCCTTGCGGCGCTGGGGTTGCCGGATTGGTGCCGGTCTTGCTGGTGTTGGGAATTGCGCAAGCCGGTCAGTCGACCCTTGCGGATCGCTGCTCCGGCGCAATGTTGTCCCACGCCCATGTCTTTAATCTGCGGCCGTCGCGCTGAGGCTCAGTGGAGACTGCCAAGCCGGAAGCGGCGCAGCTCGGGCAGCACTGTGCCGAGGTCGCAGCTGCCGCCCGCACCGAGGCCGTGGTAGACTTTGGTGAACAACCCATAGAGCCGCTCATAGACGGCATGGGCCGCAGGATCTGGCCGGAAGACCTCGGTCAGCGGGCAGAGCCGCGCCTGCGCGGTGGCGATGTCAGAGAAGGCCCCCGCCGCAAGGGCGGCAAAGATGCAGGCCCCGACCCCGACCGGCGACGAGGCGGGCACATGCACATCGACCCCCATCACGTTGGCATAAACCTGATTAAGCACCCGGTTCTTCTGCGGGATGCCGCCGGCATTGATGAGGCGGAGGATGGACAATCCGCCGTCGCCCATCCGCTCGATGATCAGCCGGACATGCATCGCCATGCCCTCGATTGCGGCATGCAACTCATCGGCTGCCGTATGCGCCAGGTCCCAGCCCAGTGTGACGCCGCCGAGGTCGGAGCGGACCAGAACGGTGCGGTCGCCATTGTCCCAGACCAGCCGCAGCAACCCGGTGGAGCCTGGCCCGTGAGCTGCAATCTTGCCACTGAGCGTTGCCACGTCAGAGCCGGCGCGGCGGGCGATGGCCTCGAAAATGTCGCCGGTGGCGGATTGGCCGGCTTCGATCCCCATGGCCCCGGGAATGACGCTGCCGGGGACCGCGCCGCAGATTCCAGGGACTGGAGTTGTCGCAGCGTCGCCGATGGCAATGATACAGGTCGAGGTGCCGACCACGTTCACCACGTCGCCCAGACGGCAGCCGCTGCCGATGGCATCCCAATGGGCGTCGAAAGCGCCGAAAGGGATCGGGATCCCAGGGCGCAGCCCCATACGCCCAGCCCAGTCCCCGGAAAGATGCCCGGCGATTTCGGTCGAGTCGCCGAAGCGGCCGGACAGCTTTTCGTTGATCCCGTCCAGCAGTGGATCAACCCGGCTGAGAAAATCCTGCGGCGGCAGCCCGCCCCAGCGCGGGGACCACATCCATTTGTGGCCCATGGCGCAGACGCTGCGCGGCAGCGCCTGCAGGTCGGTGATGCCACAAAGCGTCGCCACCACCATGTCGCAATGTTCCAGTGCCGTGGCGACCCGGTCGCGCTTGCCGGGGTTGTGGCGCAGGAAATGCAATAGCTTGGCGTAGCCCCATTCATGCGAATATACGCCACCGCACCAGTCGATTGCTTCCAGCCCCTCGGCGCGGGCGAGCGCGGTGATTTCCGCCGCCTCGCCGTGCGCGCGGTGGTCGCACCAGAGGTAATAGTCATCCAGCGGCTGCAGCGCCGCATCCACCACCACAACACTGGAGCCGGTGGTGTCGGCGGCGAAGGCCGCAATGTGCTGACCGTCGATCCCGGCGGCCGCGATGGCGGCGTGCATCGCTTCGGTCAGGGCCTGCATGTGATCGGCATGGGCCTGCTGACCCAGAAGCGGATCCTCGGCGCTGCGCTTCAGCGGGTAGGGGGCCGCCGCAGTGGCGAGGGTGCGGCCATCCATTGTATCCATAATGGTTACGCGCACGCTGAGCGTGCCGAAATCCGCGCCGGCAACAAGGGTCATGTCGGTTGTCCGTAAGTTGCGCTCGCCCCGTGCTTGCGCAGGAAGTGCCGGTCGAGCAGCGCCGGTGGGAACTCCGGTACGTTGGTCCGCAGCATCATGCTGTGCCAGGCGAACTTGGCAACCTCTTCAAGGATGGTGGCGTTCATTACCGCTTCCTCTGGCGTTCGGCCCCATACGAAGGGGCCATGGCCTGCCACCAGCACGGCGGGGATCGCATCGGGGTCAAGATCGCGGAAGGTCTCGACAATCACCTCGCCGGTAGCGCGGACGTAATCGGCGGAGATTTCTTCCGGCGTCAGGTGACGGGTCACGGGGATGGTGCCGTGGAAATAGTCGGCATGGGTGGTGCCCATCGGCGGGATCGGGCACAGGCATTGCGCCAGAATGGTGGCGAAGGTGGAATGTGTATGGATCACCGCGCCGACGCCTTGGAAGGCACGGTATAGCACGAGATGTGTCTCGAGATCTGACGAGGGGCGCAGCCGGTTGTCAAGGACACGACCATCCAGATCGCTGACCACCATGCAGTCGGCGGTCATCTGGTCATAGGGCACGCCGCTTGGTTTGATCACGACCTGGCCGGTGGCGCGGTCGATGGCGCTGGCGTTGCCGAATGTGGCGATCACCAGCCCATTGCGCACGGTGGCGAGGTTGGCCTCAAGCACCGCCTTTTTCAAATCATCCAGCGACATATCATTCCCTTTGTGGAAGGGGTGGCCCGACCTGCCGCGCCACCCCGGATTGTCAGCGGGCCGCGGTCCAGCCCTGATAGTCGCCAAGATTGTCGGCGGTGATCAGCTGCGGCTCAAGCAGGACGGTGGGATTCTCGGGTGTGTTGCCCTGAAACATCGCATAACCCATTTCCAGCGCCTGACCGGCCATGACATAGGGGTCCTGCGACGCGGATGCCTTGATCAGCGCGTCCGGGTCTTTCAGAGCTTCTTCGATATCCGGCGCGCCATCGACGCCGGTGATGATGAATTCGCTGCGGCCAAGCTGGCGCGCAGCGAGTTGGGCACCGATCGCCGTCGGATCATTGATCGCAAAGACCGCGTCGATCTTGTCAAAGCGGGTCAGCAGGCTCTGCATCACGTTCAGCCCGCCATCGCGCGAACCCTGGCCGTTCTGGTCGTCGGACAGGACGTTGATGCCTTCATGTGCGCTGAACACTTCTTTGCACCCTTGCACCCGGTCGCGGATCGACGAGGACTGCGGGCCGTTGATGATGATCACGTCACCGGTGCCGTCAAGTGCGTCGACGAGGTACTGACAGGCCTTGCGACCGGCTTCGACGTTGTCGGTCATCACAGTGACATCAGCACCGGGGGCCGACACGTCAAAGGCGGCGACGGTGACACCGGCAGCCTTGGCACGGGCCACGGCGGGGGCAATCGCCTCGGCGTCGACCGCGTTCAGCATGATGATGTCCATCCCGGCGGCGATAAAGCTGTCGATCTGCGACGACTGCTTGTTCAGATCATAGTCAGCCGAGACCGAAGTGACCTGCACGTTCGGGTTGATCTCTTTGGCGCGGTCTTCGATGCCCTTGATCGTGGCGACAAAGAACGGATTGCCCAACAGGCCGACCGAAATGCCGATCCGTTCAAGTTCCTGAGCGCTGGCCGCGCCCGTCATGGCGAGTACGGCGGCGGCGGTGCAGAGAAGTTTTGAGGTGGTTCGCATGGTATCCTCCCGTTTGATGCGATGGTGAAATCAGGTGCGGGCCGAGCCTTGCAGGCGCAGCCGGTCGAGGGAGACGGCCACGATGATGACGAGGCCCTTGATGATGAATTGCCAGATGTCAGAGACCCCGCTGAGGATCAGCCCGTTCGACAGCACGGCGATGATCAGCGCGCCGATCAGCGTGCCCCAGATCGAACCGACGCCGCCGACAAAGCTGGTGCCGCCGAGGATCACGGCCGCGATGGCGTCCAGCTCATAGGCCTGCCCCAGTTGCAGCCCGTTCGCCGCATAAAGCCGCGAGGCCGACATGACCCCGCCCAGACCGGCGAGCAAACCCGACATGGCGTAGACGAAAAGCAGCACCAGCCAGACCTTGATGCCGGTCAGACGGGCCGCCTCGTGGTTGCCGCCCACCGCGTAGATCCAGGTGCCGAGCACGGTGCGGCGCAGAATGAACCATGAGACGACGATGACCAGAAGCGCGATGATCGCCAGCCACGGGATGCCGAACAGCGTGGCGTTGCCCATGGCGGCAAAGGGCAGGTCAGCGTTGAACACCGTGGTGTCGGCACCCATCAGACGTGCGACACCGCGTACCGCCGTCAAAGACCCAAGTGTCACGATAAAGGGTGGCAAGCCAAGAAAGGCGATCAGGCTGCCATTCACCAGGCCGAAGAGCAGACCCATGAGAATGCCGGCGGGAATGCCCATCATGCCCCATTCCGGTGAGAGCGAGACGATCAGAGCCGCCATCGCCGCCGCCGACAGGATAGAGCCCACCGACAGATCAATGCCGCCGGTAAGGATCACATAGGTCATCCCAGCAGCCAGCACGATGTTGATCGAGGCCTGCTGCATCACGATGGACAGGTTGTTGGCGGACATGAAGCGCCCGCTGACCAGTTCAAAACCGATTGCGAGCAGGATGAGCACCGGCAGCATGCCAAGCGCGCGGATCATGGTGCGCATCCGGGCCCGCTGTTCAAGTGCCGTCTGGTCTGTCGTGTCGGTCATCTGGTGTTCTCCTCACCGTTCAGTCTGCGCTGGCCGCAGCCGGGGCTGTCGTCGGGGATGGCTCTGGGGCGGCGCCTGTGGACAGGACCATGACCGCCTCTTGCGTGATGGGTTGGTTGGGGGCGGCAGTGACCTCACCAGAGATGCGACCTTCCCGCATCACGACAACGCGGTCGGCCACGCCAATGATTTCCGGCAGCTCGCTGGAGATCATGACAATCGCCATGCCGCGGGCGGCCAGCGCGTCAATCAGCCGGTAGATTTCTGATTTTGCGCCGACATCGACGCCGCGCGTCGGCTCGTCAAGGATGATGACCTTGGGGTCCAGTTCCAGCAACCGGGCGAGCAACACCTTTTGCTGGTTGCCGCCCGACAGCGCGCCCACGGTCAGCTGCGGCGACGGGGCCTTTACCGCCAGCGACGCCATGGCGGCACGCGCCCGCTCCGCCGCGCGGCGAAAGTTGGTCAGCCCGGCAGAGGCGTCGCGTTCCATGACGCAGATGTTGATGTTCTCGGAAATCGTCATGTCGAGGAACAGGCCCAGCCCCTTGCGGTCCTCGGTCAGATAGACAATGCCATGGCTCAGCGCATCGCGCGGCGATTTGGGCGTCACCTCCCGGCCTTCCAGAAACACCCGACCGGACGTGGCCTTGTCGGCCCCGTAGATCAGACGGGCGAGTTCGGTCCGCCCCGAGCCGACGAGGCCGGAGATGCCCAGCACCTCGCCACGCCGCACCTCGAAACTGCAATCCCGCACCAGACGCGCATCGCTCATATGCTCCACTTTGAGCACGCTCTCGCCCGCAGCTGTAGCCTTGTGCTCTTTCTTGTAAAAGGTGCTCAGGTCGCGGCCCACCATCATGGACACCAGTCTGGCAGCCGACAACTCGTCGCGCTCCAGTGTGCCCACATAGGCCCCGTCGCGCAGCACCGAACAGCGGTCAGAGAGGCGGTAGATTTCCTCCATCCGGTGGCTGATATAAACGATGGCGATCCCCTGCGCCTTCAGGTCGGCGATCACGCCGAACAGCTTTTCCGTCTCACGGCTGGAAAGCGAGGTGGTGGGCTCGTCCATGACAATCACGCGGGCCTTGGCACCAAGGGCGCGGGCGACCTCAACCAGCTGCCGTTCGCCCATCGACAGCGAACCGACGAGGGTGCCGGGGCCGAAGGTCACGCCAAGACGCTGCAGGATCGGCCCGGTTTCGCGAAGCATCTGGCGGCGGTTGACGATTCCGGCCTTTGCGCGCTCTTCCCCGAGGAAGATGTTCTCGGCCACGGTCAGGTTTGGGGCCAGCGACAGCTCCTGATAGATCACCGCGATGCCATTGGCGCGGGCCTCTTTCGGGCGGCCGGTCTGCATCGGAATGCCGTCGACCAGCACCTCGCCGCCGGCGTCGGGCACATAGGCCCCGGACAGGATCTTCATCAGCGTCGACTTGCCGGCACCGTTTTCGCCCATCAGGGCATGAACCTCTCCCGGCATCACCGTCAGTGACACATCGCGCAGCGCCCGGATGGTGCCGAAGGTCTTCGAGATCGACCGCATTTCCAGCATGGGCGTCATCACACAACACCCTTTGCAATAAGAACGTCCACCCCGCGCTCTTCCAGCATCTTCGCATCCTTGTCACTCAGCCCGTCATCGGTGATGAGACGGGTGACGCGGTGCAGCGGCAGGGCGACAGTGGGGGGGCGTTCGGAAAACTTGCGGCTATCCACAAGCACGATGATCTCGTTGGCAAGATCCACCATGTCGTTGATGAAACGCACAAGCAGCGGATGCGATTCCAGAAGCCCTTCGGCGCTGACGCCGAGGGCGCTGACGAAAAACTGCGAGGCATAGAACGGCTCACCTCCGCGCGCGGCTTCGTACAGGATGCCGGGTTCGCGATGCAGATCACCGCCGCCGACCTTCAGCTGACAGGTGCCGTGCTCGGCCAGATAGGCCGCCAGCGGCATCGAATTGGTGAAGGCCCGCACGTTGCGATTGGCGATATGGGTGCCGAAATGAAAGCAGGTGGAGCCGCCGTGAATGATGATCAGGCTGCCGTCACGCACCAGCTCACCCGCCCTGCGGGCGATGGCCTGCTTTGCGGCCACGGCGATATCGCGGTTCAGGATGAAGGGAAGGGCCACCGGAGCGCGTCCGCCACCATTGGTCAGCGCGGCGATACCGCCATGCACCTTCTGCGCCAGACCGGCACCGCTCAGCTTCTCGATATCGCGCCGGATGGTGGCTGCGGACACGCCGACGGTCGCGGTCAGATCCTTGACCGAGACAAAGGGCCGCTCTTCGAGAATCTGGACAATTGTCCGCTGGCGCTGCTGATCGCTCACGTTTGTATCCCCCGAGTCAGAGTGTGAGTGAATTTGAGCATTCATTCAAGATAAATTTCCGATTATGAGGAAATTTCTTCATGATTGATTGAAAGGGGTCATCTCTGGGCAGCGTTGGTGCTTTTCGCCACCTTATCTGGCGGCTTCTTCTGGTTTGCGGAAGACCTGCAAAGATCGCCGCCATGGTCCATCTGAAGGTCAGTTTTGATCCGCAGGGCGCTCTGAAGCTGTCATGGCATGTCTTTACCAGATGTCGATCTCGATAAGTGTGACCGGACTGTCCTGACCGTCGAAAGTAGCATCTACCGCGAAGAGCATGATTTCGAACTTTCCGTTCTTGAACCCCCACTGTGTTGTCGAATAGGCATCGCCGGGCCCGCGCCATTTGTCGCGTTCTGTCACGCTGCGGCTGCTGCTGTCATAGACCGGCTTGACGACTTCGCGCATGAGCGGGAACCCGGTGATCACAATCCCCTCGACGACTGTCGCATCCGCCTGGTCGGCATAGCGGACGTCGACTTGCGGCGATGGGAAAAAGAGCTCTGACACTGTGCCGTGCTGGTCGGAAAGCAGGAAAACCGAGGTGGTGTTATAGGCACCCGCCTGACAGGGAAACTCCATGATCAGGGCCTGACGCGCGGCGGTTTCCTCGCCGATCTGTAACTCATGACCCGGCACCGACGCAGCATCGCTGACCGGGATGTTGCAGTCTTTGGGCATGTTGGCACCGTGATAGGCGATGGCTTTGTCGCGTGCGGCGGAGTGCCAGCCGGCATCTTGCGCGGCCGCGGGGAGCGCAAAGGCGGTCGCGCTGAAGAGGACGGATGCAATGAAGCGCATGTCAGATTCCTTTTCGTTTTCCATACGGGACGCCGCCCTGCGATGATCCGGTCCCGAAAAAAGGATGCCAAGGGATCAAACGCTTCACCCAGGGTCCGGCACGCGAAGCAACCAGGTCAGAAGGCTTCGAGCTTCCGGAGAATGTAAAAGACGGTGCCACCGCAGCCGATGAAACAGATCCAGATCAGGCCGTGAAGGATGCCCGCAATGGGCCACTTCCGCCAGATCGCGAGCGCCAGTGCCGTGACATAGAGCGTGTAGCACAGAAGATACAGGGCGAGCAGATAGAAGCCCAGATTGAACAGATCATGGTTTTCTGTTCCGGCAAAGGCCGAGGCCCCCATGACCCAGAACAGCAGCAGGAAGGGCGCTGCGAAGGCCATAAGAAGCGGCGGGATCGCGACCAAAGCCATTGGCAGGGTCCGACCCGTTCTGTCCGGATTTTTCCACCTTTTCATTCTGTTATCCTGAAAGCCACGATCAACCCGCCCCTGTCTTTTATGGTGTCTCGCCAACCTGCAACACGGTGAATTCCCGCCGGGCGTTCATGTCGAAGAACGTACTGAACAGTGGGTTGAGGCTTTTGTCGGTGCCGTCGCCGGTCACTGTCAGCACGGCTGCGCAATATCCATCGGGGTGTTCAGAGGTGGCGGTGGATGTGGTGCCCTGTGCGACATCGGGCATGGATGTGGCCCAACGCTCTTCGATCAGCGTTGCCGCCAGATCTGCCGTTTCGCAATCCGGATAGGCAAGCGAGATGGCAACTGCGGGATGGTCCGCATGAGCATCGGCGATAAGCCCGCCCAGAAACGGTGGGATACCCGCACTGCCGGATGTGATCTGCGCCTTCAGGTGATTGCGGATGGCGTCGATGTCACGCCCCCCGCCAGGCATGATCGCACTGGGATCAATGCTGGCAAAGCCGAAAGCGGGGGAAATGAGCACGGCCTGAACGATGGTTTGGTCGCCGACGGCAACCTCCAGCCCCGCTGTCAGCGCCTGAACCATGGGGTGGCGGTCCAGACCCGAGTCTCCGAAATCGCCGAGCATCCCGGGCAGGGTGTCGGGCGTGCTGGCCTGAATGAGGACATTGCCTTTCGCTCCGGCAAAAGTTGGCGCCCCGACCGGGCTGCGCCACGGCATACCGCGATCTGCCAAGGTAAGATCGGCGATCCTCGGTTCCCCGTTTCCGATAATCCCCTCCTCTCCGACAGGCTTGAAGTCACCGTTGGTCAGGGTTGTGACAAGATCCGTCGCAGTGTCATCGTCAGCAAGTCCCCAGACCGTCACCGTGTTCGGCGGTTCACCATAGCCAACGAAATACCTCACATCCTGCAGATCGACACCGGCCCGTTCATGCCAGTTATCCGTATCGCCGGAATAGAGCGCGGCGGCGGGTGGCAGCATTGCCCCGACAGGCGCGCGCATGAAATGCCGGGGTGTGATGTCTCCGTTCTGTTCAGCCGCCAGTCGCGCGACGGCGGCGATATCGACAAAATAGGCCTGCTGTGAGACCGGATTGCTCAGCACCGTATCGGGCAACTGGCCGAGCGCGTCGGTGAGCGGATCAAGAGTCTGGGCCAACACGGGGCCGCTTGTCAGTATCAGTGTGGCGGCGACAGGACCAAGGCGCATCAGTCATTTCCTCAACTTCGGATTTTTTTCAAAGGTGTGACGACTGGCGGCGCGGCAACCTTGGTCGCAAATGCAGATTGCCTCGATTTTTTGGGACGCCGGGACAGGTTTTTCGACCAAGATTGTCGCGCACCGGGTCGTCTCACACTTAGATGAACGGCAACATGGGATGACAAGCATGACATCTTTGAAAGCACTCGCCCTTGGAATGTCGGCTGTTCTGACATCTCAGGCCGATGGTCAGAACCGGGTTCAGACAGAAGACCTCGTCACGGGTTTGCTCGCCGTCGGCGGCACCGGTATCGCGTGTTATATGGCTCCCTGTCCCTGGCGCGGTATTTCGCAGACGGACAGCAGGGATCGCGTGATCTGGTCCGGGAATGTCCTGCCGGTGCTGATTGCCGGGACGGAGGACCGCGCGCGCGTCGCGGCGGCATGGGACCGCTACGATTGTCTGGTCGTCGATGGCAGTTATGACGGCACGGCGCTGACGATCCGCGACATCATCGGGCCCTGCACATGATCCGGCCTGTCGGATTGTTCTGCGCTGTCCTTGGCTTCGCCACCCCGGTTCAGGCGATGGAGGCCGATGAGTTCTCAAGGCTGCTCAGCGAGGCGGTGTCGGGCGTGACGATGGCGCGGGTCTATGCCGAAACCTGCGCATCGCGCACCCCCGATCTGGTGACTGCGCAACGAGATGCGATGGCGGGCTGGGCATTCCGGGTGGATCTGGACGGCTATGACCGGCTCATGCAGGCCGCGGTCAGGGCACAGGATGGGTTAGCGGCTGACCTTGAGGCGCATGACAAGGTTCTGCGCGAAGCGATAGCCGGTGACATCGATACCGACGACTCCATGTGCCAGGATTTTGCGACATGGCTTGAGGATGACCGTTTTGATCTGCGATCCCACATCCGGGATCTGCTGCGCAATGCCGGTGATTTCGGGTTCGTCGTTGCCGATCCGGCTCCATCGTCCGACACACCGGGGGAGGTCGAGGTTCTGGATCTTGGGACGCTTTCCGCGCAGGCTCTGGCCGAAATGGAAACCGTCGGCTCCCGCGCTGGCGCGGAGTCCAACCGTGACCTCCGGAAAGCCCGTGAAGAGCATCTGCTGGCATGGCTGCGTGGCCGGGGCATGCTGGTTGCTTATGGCAGGATCACCGCTGCGGATGAAATGCGCGAATGGCGCGGCGACAGGCAGTCACAATTCATGGTCGATTGCCGGAGTTTTGAGCCGGGCCACGAAGACATCATGGCCGGAAAGATCGGCGAGGATATGGTTGTTGTCGGAGAGCCGCGTTGGGTCAGTGAACGAGAGGACAGTGGTGTGATCGGACTGCGTGATTGCAGCCTGTTCCGCCTTGAGGAAACCGGGATGGCGCTTACCCAAGGCGATGATACCAGCGGCCTGATGCCAAGGCCGCCCGCGTTTGATGAAATCTATGCCGGCCCGGATGCAGGCATCGCGGCCGGTGACATTGACCGCGTGCTGTACGCAGCGGAGTTCACCAATCGCATGGATGGCTTCGGCAATGGCTACACCGACCGGCGCGAAGATATCTACGTCCTGCTGCGTGACGGGACTGCCTATCGCCATGCGTGGGATTTTCCGTTCACCGATATCAATGTAGACCTGTCGCGGGACCGCGAGCCGGATCGCTGGTTCACATGGACGGACCGCCGGGGGAAGGCGAGCGTCGCCCCGACAGGCGGGCCGGATCCGGGGGAAGAGGTTGACCTGTCAGAAGCCCGGCGCTTGCGGCCTGCCGCCCCGGCGCAACGGTTTGACGGCACTTATTACTACCTCAATGTGGGCATGGGCGGTGCGCGCCGGGATCTGGAATATGTGTTCGCCCCGGATGGCACTGTGACCTTCACGCGCGGCGGGTTTGTTGCGGGTAATTTCGGAACCTCCTACATCATCGTCTCGCCGGGTGAGGATGTGAGCCGTCTGGCCTATCGCTTCGATGGGTTTGCAATGGTGATTGAAGGCCCGGACGGGTCCGAGCGGCATTTCTTTGCGATGATGGAGGATGACGACACAGACCGGCCGGCAGAAGTGTTGATCAATGGCAAGGTTTACTGGGTCAGGGATGATGAATGAAACCGTTCGGTGTGCCTGCCCTCATGCTCCATTCGACATCGGCACCGGATGAGAAGAGCATTCGCCATCACACGGATCGGCACGAATGTGCTCATCGACCGGCTCTCAGTCAATAAAACCGACACATCGGGACAATGACGAATAATCTTAGGGAACGGGTGGCAACGCGCTGTCGTTGTTCCGAAATATTGCGTTTAAGCCCGTATTTGCCTGCTTGTCTGGCGGCGCTTTTTCCGGGCAATGAAGGACAATTTGCAGCGTGCGACTGGTCAATGAACGGAACGAGGTGCCGGACAGCACCGACAGCCTTATCCATTTGGCGAAGTCGGGAGATGCGACGGCCTTCGAGCGGTTGGTCGCCGGGCACTATCGGTTTATCTACAAGGCCGCGTTCCGTTGGATCGGCAATCAGAGCGATGCAGAGGACGTGACGCAGACCGTCTGCCTGCGGCTACCCGACGCACTTGCCGGTTTTAACGGACGTTCAAAGTTCACAAGCTGGCTCTACCGCGTTACGCTGAACGCCGTCCGCGATCTTCAGCGGAAAAATCAACGGGGAACGCGGCTTGTTGATGCTGTGTCGGTGGTGAGCCGGACTGAAGCTGATGCGACTCAGGAACAGGCTCTGCGGGTCAATGATATCTGGCGTATCGTCAGACAGTTGCCGGAAAAGCAGCGTGATGCGATCCTGCTGGTATTCGGAGAGGAGATGTCACAAGCGGAGGCAGCAGCAATCATGGGGTGCAAGGAAGTGACCGTATCGTGGCACATCCACAATGCACGCAAGTCGTTGAAGGACTTGCTATGAGCGAGGCTGACCGTGATCATCTGCAACTGCTGTCCGAGGTCAGGGTGCCCGAGCCGGACCCCGAGGTCATGAAAGCTGTGATCGCGCAAAGCCGCGAAGCTTTTGAGATCAGGAAAGGGCGCAGTGTTGCAAAGCGATGGCTGGGTGCCCCTCCGCGCATCGCGTTCCGGTGGCTTGTTCCTGCAGCAGCGGGGGCCTTTGCCGTGCTGGCTGTGATGCTTTTTGGACCAACCCTGCTCAATAGCCCGAAACCGGGGGGAATGGGCGACTCGAGGGTTGCCGATGCGCCCGCCGACAGCAACACCGCCCCCACATTATCACGCGAAGCCGACGCACCGGGCACCCGTTTCGGTGCGCAGGGGACGCAAGGCCGACAGGGCCAGCAGATTGATCCGCAATCGCTGCCGATGTCGGTGTTTACCGGCGAAGATATCCGTATCGGCTTTCGCCTGACGCCCGAGTCGATGCTGCTTTATCTGCCTGACGTTGCGCCGGACACGCCGGTGGACAGTCAGGGTCTGCTGCCCGGCGAAGAGGTTGAAATCCTCGCAGCCTTTGCCCTGCCTGCCGAAGGTGTTGTTGCCATCCGGATCAGGGTCGACGATGCCCGGTTCTGGCGGGTTTATACCGCCACTGACGGCGTATTCACGCGGGAGCCAGAGCTGAGCGCGCTGATTTCCGATGCGCTAGATCAGGCCGAGGCCACGCAGCGGCTGCTGAACCAGTAACCGCGACAAACCCGGAAACTTCTACCAAGGTTCCCGCCCGGTCTGTCGTCTTACGTTCAATGACAGAAACCCAGAGGCCCGGTCCTGAAGGATTTTCACAATGCGTTTGCTTGATCACATCGGCTGCCTGGCAGCCATAATCGCTCTGACGACTGTTGCCACACCGGCCTCCGCGCAGGGGGTCACAGATTACCTCGGACTGCCCGGCCGGATAGCGTTCGATGGTCAAAGCTATGAGCTGGCATGGTCGTCGCAACCCAATGCCGGGTATGCCAAGCACGAATACATCCCGGCAGGACAAGTGCCTGAAACCTACGAAAGCATGATCATGGTCGAAGTGCTCGCCGCCGATATCGCGCCGCTGGCGATGGCGACGGCGCAGGTCGAAATACTGAACGAGCGGAAAGCCACTGATCCGCTGGTCAATATGGAGCTGATGCAGAACGACCAGACCGGAGAGGTTCTTCTCGATTTCCTTTTGTCCAGCCGAGATGACGCCGGAGACTATATCATCGAATGGAATGCCTATCGGTATGCGGCGATCGAAACCCCGGACGGCGCGCCCGCAGGGCTGCTGTTTGCGATCAGTCACCGCGCCTATGGCGACGATGCCGAAGCCTTTCTGAAAGGGTTGAAGGATCGCCGCCCAGGCCAGATTCAGGCCCTCGCAGCCGCACCGCTTCCAGACCTCTGAGCCCGGTCTGTGTCGTGACGGGTGGCCTGTCCCGGCCCCCGCCAGCGCCGCACTTTACCTCCCATTGCCATGGAGATTTCAGAATGTCTGACCCGACACAGATGACTGCCGAAATCCGGCAGATGCAGGAAAATATCGTCAGATTGGTCGCGGGCAATGTGACCGATCTTCATGACGAAGACTGGAGCGATCACGCGTGGCTTCGGATCGGCGTGAATTTCGAGCTGTTGCTAAAGGATGAGCGCACGAGCACACAGGCATTGGTCATTGCAAAACGGGGGCAGGGCGATCCGGTCAAGCTCAGCTTCCGGCTTGGCCATCAGGCCAGACAGGCGTTTGTGGCGCTGGCAGAGGCCATGGCGCAGGGCGGCGGGGCGGTCTGGACCGTCGCCAACCTGCAGATCGAACGCGATGGCCGGTTCACCTTTACCTTCGACTACGGCAAGCCACCGCGACTGTCGGGCGATCTGCTCGCCACACCCCTGAGTGATTTTCTCGTCCGCTATCAGGCAGATATGGGACATGATTCTGTCTGACCGGCTGGAAGCCGACGATCTTACCCCTTTTGCCGCAACGCAGGCGCAAAGAGTTTGCCCCGGCACCAAGATCACCGCGTCAGGGGGCATCCTACGAGCAGTACACTTTTCGGAGATCATATCATGCGATGGATTATTTCCCTGACGGCGGGTTTGGGTCTGAGCGGACCGGCCTTGGCCGATATGGAAGCGGACTTTGCGCGCGCCGCCAGTATATTCGGCCCGGTCACGGTTGAAACTGTGCTTGACGATATCGACGGGGAATGGCTGCCGCTTTCGACCCTCGCCAACCTGACAGGCGAAGCGCCCTCGCCGGGGCTTGCGACCAGCTTGACCGGGCGTATCTGTGGACTCGATCCGGTGCGAGGGTCCATCCTCACGGCAACCGGAGAGTCCGGTTTTACCGTCGATGTGCCGTCGCGCGATCAGGCGCTGACCTATCGCTTCGACTGGATCGGGGGCGCGCAGTTCGTCCGCAGCGTCGATGCTGCTGCGCTGTTTTCCAGCCTTGGTCTGGATGCGATGAAGCCCGAACGACGGCTTGATGCTCAGGCCGCTGCGTTGCGCTCGGCGGCGACCGTCACCGCTGTCTATCGCGTCTCGCCGGATATGATCGTCGTCGCCAGCCCGGATCGCACAGAGATTTTCGGTCGCTGCCCGCGTGACAATGGCTGAGGCGATGACAGGTTCAGCCGGTCAGAGCCCGAAAATATCTAAATCCTGGTTTAGCCTGAAACCAGCGGCGTAAGTTCCAGCGAAGCCGTTGCAGAGAGGAGAAGACAATGGAAATGATCCTTTTCCGAATTGCGGCAGTAACCACCATGATGATCGCCGCCCTTCCGGTTCATGCCGGTTGGGAAACGACGCAATGGGGCATGTCGCCCGACGAGGCTTTGGCTGCACTGGAAAGTGCCGTCGGCCACGATCCGACACCCGAGGAGTATTATCAGGAGGGCGGCAATTCATACGCGCCCCTCGTCACTATGCCGCATGGTATCGACGGGATCAGAGGACAGGTTTCGCTTTTGTTCGACAGCGGAAACAGTTTGCGCTCCGTCCTTTTCAATCCCGATGATATTGCGGAATGTGACGCTTTGCATGCTGCGATCACCCAGCAGCACGGCGCACCCGATGCCATGGAGCCGGGATGGATCTCGATTGCCGACTGGGTCGTGGGCGCGGATGCCATCAAGCTGACAAATATGGCCAGTGCGCGCATCTGCAACCTGTCATACGCGCCGGCGTAACCGCTGGAAAACAGGATGATTCCAACGCCTTCAATCAGGGGAACACTTTCATGCGTATCCGCTTGGCTGCAGCATGATTTGGCCTTGCAAGCATCATCACTCCGGCTCTGGTGCAGGATCGCGCCTTTCCGGGGCAAACCGCTTTGCCCTATGTCGGAACAGTCACCGTAGAGGTCCTGTCGCCGCAAAGCGGCACGCTGGTTCATCGTGATACGGGTCGGGCGGCATGATGGTTGAAGGTCATGCGACGATCAACGGGCCCTGGCACTGCGTGGGTCGAGGATAGCGACAGTGTTAATATGACGATCTCTCCCGATGGGCGCATCACAGCCTTTGACCAGCGCGATGGGGCCGTTATCACCGCTGCCGGTAAGGTCGACGGGATGGCACTGAATCTCCATTTGCGCCGACCTGTCCCGGACTCCGCTGCGGATGAGGATGACCGGGAACTGGACTTGATTTTCAGGTTCACGCTTTCCGTAAAGGATGCGCAACCGCCACCGTCGGCCAAAGCTGACTGCCGTGATGTCGTCTTGCAAACGCGCATGATCGCCAAACCTTATGGCTCCACCCTGTCGAGCGTCACGGTGCCGGTCTGCGTTTCCGGCCCCTGATCCTTCCACAGGCATCTAACACCCGGCGCTTACCCCGTAGCCACGACCGGCACCCAGTCATCCCGCTCCGCCCCATCCGCCCCATCCGCGCAATCTGCTCCGGCACAGATTCAATTGGACGCAGCCGCACAACGGCGCGTGCGCGCGGCCGTGCAAGCGCTGGTTCCCGAATACAACAGACGGGCTGCACGCGACGGCGAAGCCAGCGCCAAAGAGCGCCCTCAAGATGCCCCGGTCGATTGGAGGCCAAGCATCCGGGGCGTGCCTGCAAATTAGCACACGCGATGAAAGTGGAACTCTGTACGCTGATGATAGGGGCGATCAGGCCGGACAATGACATCTCCAAAACCGGGCTGATTCATTGCATCGTTAAACCGGGTGGCCTCGAGGCAGAGGCCTGTCTCGGCCACACACGGCCGTCCATCCAGGTAATGGACTGGGGCTTTGGCAGCAAAGCCAGAATAGAAGTGTAAGCCAGGCTCGGTTGTTCGTACGTCCATAGTTAGTAGCCCATCGCCCGAAAACAGCCGACCGGCAATGCGCGGTTGGGCCATCACCCCGCCGTCCAGGACAAAGCTTGCGTCATAATGGGCCGGCCGGGGTATCGGGCGCGGCGTGCGAAAATCAAACCGGCTCTCCGCAACGGGCAGAATGCGGCCGGTCGGCAGGCCGTCGGCGTCGAATTCCATAACCTGATCAGCTAGTATCTGAAGCCGGTGATCATGGATCAGCCCCTTTCCATCAAGATTGAAATAGCTGTGGTGCAGAAAATTCACCGGCGATGGCATGGTTACCTGCGCGTCGATTGTTACGGCCAGCGACAGATCGCCCACATCGTAGCGGCAGGTTACGTCCAGCGCGCCAGGATACCCCTCGTCCCCGTCAGGCGAGTGGAGGCCAAATGTTACCCAGGACTCTCCGGTGTCAAGCAGTTGCCAGTTGCGCTTGCCCAGCCCAATCACGCCACCATGCGAATGATGACGCCCGCCAAGATTGCGACTGAGCGGCGACTGAATGCCGTCGATCACCAGATGCGCGTCGCGAATGCGCCCGCCATAGCGCCCGACATTGGCACCATGGTTGCGCGCATGCAAAATGTAATCAGAAAGCTTGCCGAAGCCCAGCACCACCGCGCGTCGCTGCCCCGCCACCACCAGTTGCAGGTCGCACAGTACCGAACCCCAGCTGATGAACCGCGCCGAAAGTCCGCCGTGATCCAGCACGACCTCTTGCACCGGGGTCCCTTCGGGCATTCGACCAAACTCTTGCACGATCATCGGACTGCGCCACTTTTGTTGACAGATGTGGCCAGAGTTGTAAGAAGAGGATTTGTCAATGAAAAGGACAAATTCGTGACGCGCACCATCATGGCCTTTGGCGACAGTCTGACCTGGGGCACCAATGCAGCAGCGGGCGGGCGGCACCGTTATGAAGACCGCTGGCCCACTGTTCTTGAGGCTGGGTTGGGTCTGGGGCATCGCGTTATTCCCGAAGGGCTGGGGGGGCGTACGACGGCGTTCGATGACCTGACCGCCCACTTTGATCGCAATGGCGCACGCGCACTGCCGATGCTGCTCGCGACCCATTCGCCGCTGGATCTTGTTATCATCATGCTGGGTGCCAACGATCTGAAGGCCTTTATCAGCCCGACGCATCATGGCGCGCTGGCCGGAATGACGCGGCTGGTCGAAATCATCCGGCAGTTCCCCTATAGCTGGGGCATGGCAGTGCCGGGAATACTGCTGGTGTCGCCACCGCATTTTTGTAACCGCGCTTCGGGCGAGGGGCCGCAGTCAGGACGTCTGATCACGGAATCGCGTGCCTTGGCCCCGGCCTATCAGACGCTGGCCAAGGCGCAGGGCTGTGGGTTCTTTGACGCGGCGACAGTGGCGCGGCCCGACACGGTTGACGGTGTGCATCTTGATGCAGAGAACACCCGGGCGATCGGCGCGGGCCTGGTCGAGCCGGTCCGCGCCATGCTGGGCTGACTATAGTGCCATCACCGGCTCTGGCAGGCCAGTGACGCCGGGGTGCAGTGCCATCAGCGCGCCTGCATTTTGCGAAGGATCGCCAAGACCAAGCGAAGTGACATACAGTGTTCCAAGATCATGCCCGCCGAAGCAGGGCTTGGTTGGCTTGCGCACCGGTAGCTCGATGATGCGGTCCACAGTGCCATCTGGGCTGAGACGCAGCAATTGGCCACCTTCAATACCAGCGGTCCAATAGCCACCCTCTGAGTCGACGCAGGCGCCATCGGGTCGGCCAGGGTGGCCAGCAGTATCAAAGAACAGACGGCGATTTGAAATTGCGCCGTTATCATCCAGATCAAAGGCCCAGATCTGCCGCACGTCGCGCCACGAATCCGACAGGTAAAGCGTGCGGTTGTCCGGACTGGTCGCCAGTCCGTTCGGCACATGCAGGCCGTCCAGCAACGTGGTCACGTGACCATCTGAATCGAGGCGGTACAGCGTGCCATGGGGTCTGCCGTCTGGCTGGATCTGCATGGTGCCGAAGAAGAATCGCCCATCGCGCGAGGTGGCACCATCATTTGGCCGGTTCAGCGGCAGATGGGACTCGGGGGCGGCAATCGCAGTCAGTTCACCACTCTCGGGTACGAAACGGAACAGCCCGTCGCGCAGAGCCAGCACCAGATCATCGCCCGTCGTCAGCGCCAGACAGCCCAGTGGCTGATCGAACTGCCATTGCCGGTTCAGGTTGCTGGCAGGGTCGTGGCAATGCAGCACCCCGGGTCCGATGTCGACCCAGAACAGAACCTGCCTTCGCGCGCACCAGACCGGCGATTCCCCGGTTTCGGCACGGGCGTCGTGGATAATGTCTATCTGCATGCTATCCTCTCTGCTTGCATTGCGAGCTGACAAATACTCGCCTATGATAAGTGACAATTTGACAAATCTCTGTGAGCCATGACATCGACCTCCCCACATCAAGGTCTTGCCCCTACGGTCGCGCCGCTGCGTAAACGGCGGTTGTCGGATGAGATTTATGCTCAGATCTTGCTGCAACTTTCGACCGGACAGCACAGTGTCGGGGACCGGCTGCCGACGGAAAAAGAGCTGGCGGCTATGTATCATGTGTCGCGTCCCGTGGTGCGCGAGGCGTTGCAGCTGCTGCAAAATGACGGGCTGATTGATGCGCGGCGGGGCTCCGGCACCTTTGTGCAGCGCCTGCCGCCGCATGAAATGGCGCATTATACCAACGATGCCCGCATCGCCCAGTATATACGGGCCTATGAGGTGCGTCAGTGTCTTGAAACAGAAGCCGCGCGGCTGGCCGCGATCCGCTTGAGTCAGCCGCGCCAACGCCGGTTGGCGATTGCAATGGAGAAACTCGAATCCGTGCTGATCAGCGGGGCGGATGCGTTGGAGGCGGATTTCGAATTTCACCTCGAGATCGCACGGGCCACGGAAAATGATCTGTTTGAAAAGCAGCTCATGTTTCTCAAACCCGATATGACCGGAACAATGCGTATCGCCTCGAACATCACCGTTGGCCGCCCTGTAGAGCGGCGCAACCGCGTGCTGCAAGAGCATCGCGACATCTATCAGGCGATCTGTGCCGGGGATGGCGATCTGGCAAAACTCTATATGCACTACCATCTTGCAAGCGTCCGCAGCAGGCTGCTTGATCAGGGCAATTAGCCATCTGGCGAAAGAGGGGCCTCTGCCACCTCGCCGCCTTGAAACGGATAATCGTTTTCGTTCAGGGATTCATCCAGGAAATCGCTGGGGTGGTCCTGGGGGGCATACCCCAGCCGATGGGCGTTGGAGTTATCCCAATAGCCATCGGGAATGTCGGACAGACCATAGACAACCTCATAGTGGTAATCGGCGGTCAGGCCGGTGTCGATCAGCCGGTTGAAATCGGCCAGCGACTGGAATGTCTTCATGTGGCGGCGCGCGGTGACGTGTTCGAAACAGCTGCCGATGCGCATGCAATAGGCCCGGACAGGGGTTTTGGCCGCGTAAAGACCGGCCACCAACTCACCAAAGGCTTTGGTGGCGCCATAGCGGCTGTCAGGTCGCAGCGCGGCAGAATGGTCGATCCGGCTGTCTGACGGATGCATACCGATGGCGTGGTTCGACGACGCAAACAGGACTCTGTCGACGCCATGCGCAACGCACGCATCCCAAAGATAAGCCGGCCCCGCCAGATTGGCGTCGATAAGTTTGTCCCAGCTTGACTCGCTTGGAATACCCGCAAGGTGGATGACCGCGTCCATGTCGCGTGTGGCCTGATCAGCCGCCGCTCGGGTCGAGAGAGAGAGCTCCATCCGCTCAAGCCCCGGGTGATCCTCGCGCAGCGGATTGTCAATCGGCGCGATGTCAACCAAGCGCAGGCGGGCGATCCGCCCTTCGGTCAATGCGGCTGCCAAATGACGGGCCACCGATCTTCCTATGTTTCCGGCCGCGCCGGTCACCAGAATCGCCTGCGGCAGATCCGGCGTGTGCGCCATTCTTTATCCCCCCCCTTTTTCCTGCCGCAGAATGCCGCAGACGCTTGGTGAGGAATCTATAGATTAAGTAACTAATCATAACAACACACATATGATCTCGGACTTCCGTCATGTGCGCCGCCCCCATCGCCATCGCCAGCTATTCCTCTAAGGCTATCATTATCTTATTGATATAAAATAACTAATTTTGAAAAGTGAGTGCACCGCACCGGAATGGCAGTTGAATGTCATGCCGTGTGGTAGGCGACGCGTAACGGCAATTGACGCTTATATTATAATTTATATTGACAAATAGTTGTCATAGCAGACAATCTGCCTTGGGTTGGGAGGTCGGCATTTGCTGGCGGAGCCCGGGAGGAGGAACACAATGTCTATTGCTTTGCGGCTTGGCCGCACGACAGCACTTGCCCTGACCGCTGCCTTGGGTGTGGCCACGATGGCCGACGCGCGGGATCTGCGCGGATGGAACCTGCATGTGCCGGATTATCCCGGCTCGATCGCGATGGAAGAATTTGCCAAGGCGATCGGCGAAAAGACCGAAGGCCGCTACAATGGCTCGGTCTTTCACAATGGTCAGTTGGGCGACCAGCGCTTTGCCATCGAGCAGTTCGCCTTTGACGGCATCGACTTTGCGGTATTTAGCGGTGGAAGCTTGGGCGATTTTGCCCCCGCGCTGAACATCGTCAGCATGCCTTACGTCTTCCGCTCGCAAGAGCACATGTTCGAGGTGCTGGACGGCGCGGTGGGTGAACAGCTCTCGACGGCGCTCGAGCCTCATAACATGGTGGCGCTGTCGTGGTTCACCGGTGGCGCGCGATCCTTCTACACCGTCAACGCGCCGATCAATTCGGTGGCCGATCTCAAGGGCATGAAAATCCGCGTGCCTGACGCCGATATATTTGTCGCGACCATCGAGGCCCTGGGGGGCAATGCCACGCCACTGGCCTTTGGCGAGGTTTATACGTCACTCCAGACCGGGGTGATTGACGGGGCTGAAAACAACGCACCGTCGTTTGAATCGACCCGCCATTACGAAGTCGCCAAATACTATACGCTTGACGAACACCTGATGGTCCCCGAGGCCCTTGTGGTGTCTAAAACCCTGTGGGACAGCCTTAGCGCGGAAGATCAGGACATTTTCCGCGAGGCGGCACGCGAGGCAGCGCAGTCGCAGCGCACGCTCTGGGCCGCACGCGAGGCAGCCTCGGCCGGGATTCTGCGTGGTGCCGGGGTGCAGTTCATCGAAGTGGCCGACAAGCAGCCCTTCATCGACGCAATGACCCCGGTCTATGACCGTTTCGTCACCACCGATGAGTTGCGCAAGCTGCTGGCCGACATTCAGGCCGTCGGAAACTAGGCGAGGTCAGCCCGGTCGCCGACACCGCGACCGGGCTGCCTTCTGCCGTAACCGGAGGTCTGAAATGGTGTTTCTGAAAGTCGCATCCCTTGTGCTGGATGCCGTTGTCTGGGTGGCCTATGCGCTCTCCTGCCTTGCCATGGCTTCGCTGATTGCGATGGCGGGCTGGCAGGTCTGGGGGCGTTACGTGATGAACAATTCACCCACCTGGACCGAACAGCTGACCATGCTGTTCCTGCTTTACATCACCTTGCCGCTTGCGGCGGTGGGGGTGCGCGAAGGTTTTCACCTCGCCGTCGAGATCGTGCCCAATTTGCTGCGCGGTCGCGCGGCTGTCTGGCAGCAGCGTGGCGTCATGCTGTGTCTGGGAATTTTTGGCGGGTTCATGATGACCTATGGCGCGAACCTTGTGTCGCTCACCTGGGCGCAGTCTTTGCCGCTGATCGGCATCAGCCGGGGCTATACCTATTTGCCGTTGGTGATATCCGGCACCCTGATCCTGGCCTTCGTTGCCGAACATCTGGTCTGGAGCCTTACTCCGGCAGGTCAACGGCCTGCACCCAAATTCGCATTCGCGCCCGAAGCGCCACAAGAGGTTTCCTGAAATGGGCTTGCTCGTCCTGTTCGGACTGTTCTTCTTTCTGATGGCGTGGGGTGTGCCGATTGCGTTTGCGCTCGGCATCGCCTCTCTGGCAACCTTCCTGTTTGAAGGTATCTCACCTGCGATTGCCTTTCAGCGCGTCATCGGCGGCCTGAGCATCTATTCGCTGATCGCGGTTCCGTTCTTCGTCTTTGCGGGGGAGCTGATGCTGCGCGGCGGCATCGGCATAAAGCTGGTGCGCCTTTGTCTGGCGCTGGTCGGGCGCGTGCGCGGTGGTCTGGGGCAGGTCAATGTGGTGTCGTCGATGATCTTCGGCGGCATTTCAGGCTCTGCCGTGGCCGATACCTCGGCGCTGGGGTCCATGCTGATCCCGATGATGGAAAAAGCCGGGTATGACAAGGATTATGCGGTCAACGTGACCGTAACGTCATCTCTGGCCGGTATCGTCATCCCGCCCAGCCACAACATGGTGCTCTATGCCCTCGCCGCTGGAGGGGCGGCGTCGATCTCTAATCTGTTCATTGCGGGCATCGTGCCGGGCATCCTGATGTGCCTCTCGCTCTGCGTTGCGGCCTATATCGTGGCTGTCAAACGCAACTATCCGCGCGCCGCGTTCCCGGGGATTGCCCAGACCTTGCGTTACGCTGCGGATGCGATCCCCGGCATCCTGACCGGCTTCATCATCGTTGGTGGCGTGCTGTCAGGCGTCTTCACGGTGACCGAATCCGCCGCGATCGGCGTGATCTATGCGTTGATCATCATCGTGTTCCTGTATCGCTCGTTGAGCTTTGCTGATCTGGTCGTTTCGCTCAAGGCCACGGTGCGCACCACGGCGATGGTGATGATCCTCGTCGCAACGGCGGCCTCGTTTGCATATCTCTTGTCGATCTACCGTACGCCCGAACTGGTGATGGCCACCTTGACCGGGATCTCGGACAATCCGATCATCATCCTTTTGCTGATCAACGTGGCGTTCCTGATCTTGGGCTGTTTCATGGATATGGCGGCGCTGATCCTGATCTGCACGCCGATCTTTCTGCCTGTGGCAATGACAGCGGGCGTGGACCCGGTGCAGTTCGGCATCCTGATGATGATGAACCTTGGGCTTGGGCTGACGACTCCGCCGGTGGGGGCCTGTCTCTTTCTGGGCTGCTCCATCGCCAAAATCCCGATGGAAAAGACCATTCTGACAATCTGGCCCTTCTATCTCGCCATTCTGGTCGTGCTGATGATGGTCACATTCATCCCCGGCATCTCGCTTTGGCTACCCAATCTTCTCCTTGGGTAAGTAACGGAAACTGAAATGAAAATCTCTAAAATTACTCTGACCCCGATCCAAACGCACCGGCGCACCGGCTCGATCAGCTCGCATCTCATTCTTCAGATGCACACAGACGAAGGCATCACCGGTCTTGGCGAAATTTCCGATCTTGATTGCTACCGGATGTATATGCCGGACGTTGATGCGGTGCGGATCGGAATTGAAAAGATTGTCCTCGGCCGCGATCCGTTCGCGGTCGAGGCGATGCATCTCGAGATGGCCAAATACCTGCACAATTACTTTGCCTCGGCACCCAGCTATCCACCCTTCACCCCGGCGTCGCAGATCGCGGCAGGGATCGATATGGCCTGCTTTGACATCATGGGCAAGGCGCTCAACGTGCCAGCCTATACGTTTCTTGGCGGGAAGACCCGCGACAAGATCGAGATCTGCTATCCGTTGTTCCAGGTGAAAAGCGAGGCGGATTACGAGCGCAACCTTGGTTATGTGCAAGACCTGCTGGACATCGGCATCTCGCGCTTTCGCTATTATGTGGGCGTCGATTTTGCCAAGGACGAAAAATTCCTTGCGACGTTGCGTGATCGCTTCGGCAATAAGGTCGAGCTGAAGGCGCTGGATTTTCAAGCCCGGCATTATTGGAAGGACACCCTGCGCGCCTATGACAGGCTCAAGCAGTTCGGCTTTGACGTGATCGAAAGCCCCAGCTGGAAAGAAGACTTCGAGGGCATGGCCGAAGTGCGGCGACGGGTCGATGCCAGTGTCTCCGAACACGTGTCGTCGGCTGCGCAGGCGATGCAGCTGTTGCGTGCGGGGGCCGTCGACATCTTCAACATCACCGTGGTTTCCGGGGGGCTCATTCAGATCAAGAAACTGGCTGCACTGGCCGAGCTGGCCGGGCTGCGTTGCCTGATCGGCACAACGCAAGAGCTTAGCATCGGGACGGCTGCACAAGCGCATCTGGCTGCATCGATTGCCGAGCTTGCAACTGCCTCGGACCCGGTCGGCCCGCTGCTGTATACCGAGGATGTGGTCAAGACCCGGATTCAGATCACCGACAACTGCATTCAGGTGCCGACCGGTCCCGGTCTTGGCATGGAACTGGACGAAGAAGCGCTTGAGAGCCTGCGTGCGCCGTTGGTCGAATGGGATCGCGCGGCACATGGCGCCGGATATGTCTCGGACTGATCCGGGCTGGAAATTGTGATGCGCGCGCCTTTGGGCGCGCGTTTACGTTTGGACCCTCAGCGTTGGGGCTGGCCCAGAAACACGCGCTTGCGACCCTCTTCTATATGCTGGCGCATCAGCTGCCGCGCCAGATCGGGGTTGTGATCCCGGATCGCATCCAGAAGCCGGTGGTGCTCGCGGATAGAATTGGTCAGCCGCTCGTGCCGCGTCCAATGCGGTAGGGTCGAGGCGACCCGGACGCCCAGCCGCACTGTCTGGATGATGGCGCCGACTGCGGAAACGTAATGCGGATTGTCAGTTGCCCGGGCGACGGCCATGTGAAAGGCGATGTCTTCTTCATCGCCGACAATTTCGGGGTTGGCGAGCGTCTCGATCATTGCCTGATGTGCAGCGACAAGGTCGGCAATATGGCGCGGTCCGGCACGCTGGGCGGCCTGATAGGCGGCTTCTCCCTCAAGCGCCGTGCGGAATTCGTAGCCATGAAGCACATCACTGATGGCAGCCGCCGGAATGTGTTCCAGAACGGTCGGGCTAGGCACGTTAATCACCCGGCTGCCTGCGCCCTGACGCGATTCGATAATCTTATCCAGCCGCAATCGCATCAGCGCCTCGCGCAGGATGGGGCGCGAGACATTGAACATATCAGCAAGATCGGTTTCCGGGGGCAGCCGCGTGCCCTCAGGCCAGTCGCCACGCGTGATCTTTTGATAGATCCGCTGATACACTTCATTGCGCAGAGAACTGCGTGGGATGGCGGCAGGGTCCGCTTCGGGCATCAACACTCCTTCGGCGCCATATGTCTCTGATTCTGGCCCCTAATTGTTCTGAATCATGCCATTTTACATGCTGTAGCTCAACTTAAATCTAGTGGGGCACAAGGCTGCTTGTGGCGTGCAATCCAAGTTAATATATACATTACATACTGTTAGAGTGTATTTGATCAAGAGTGCCCTCCAGGAAATCGAAAGGGTCATGATTGACGCTATCACATCAATATGTAATAAGACTTTACAATATTGGTCAGGTGGCGACGCTGCGCTTTCGTGGAGGCGGGGCGATAGACCCGGCGCATCGCAGCCTGACCGCAGTCATACAAGGAGGAGAGACCATGAAACCTGTGCTGAATCTCTGTCTGGCCGCATGCCTGGCTTTGTTGCCCGGCCTTGCAGCCGCCGAAGTGGATTATCCCGCGCGCACTGTGCGTCTGATCGTGCCAGCCAACGCCGGCGGGGGCACCGACAACGGCGCGCGCGCTTTCGCCGAGTTCTTTGAAAAACACTCCACCGCGACCGTCGCGATTGTGAACCAGCCGGCGGGCGGTGGTGTCGTTGCGGCCCAGACCGTGGCGCGCGGTAACAATGATGGGTCTGTCTTGCTGTTTTTCCACGGCGCGCTGCACACGGCGAACCTGTTCGGCCAATCGCCCTTCAGCTGGGAATCCTTCACGCCCTTGGCGACCACGTCGGCGGTGAATGAGGTTTTTGCGGTCCGCGCAAACGAGGCCTATACGGACATGCAGACCTTCATCGATTACGCCAAGGCCAATCCGGGCACGATGAATATCGGCTCGCAACTGGGTGGCACCACACAGGTCAAGGCCGAGGCTCTCAACCGCGCTGCCGATGGCGCGATGCGCGTCGTCGATGCGGGGACCGAGGCCGACCGTGTGACCGCGCTGCTGGGCAAACAGGTCGATGTCATCTCGATGAGCGTCGGCACCGCCGTGCAGTATGTCGAGGACGACCAAATGCTCATTCTCGGGGTGATGAACTCTGAGCCCGACACGCTGCGCCCCGACCTGCCGACGACCATCTCGCAGGGTGTCGATGTTTCGCTTCCCATGGTGCATGCGGTCTACGGTCCGGAGAACGTCGACGACAGTGTGAAGGCTGCCTTTGATGCGCTGATGGCAGAGATCGTTGCCGATCCCGACTATCCGGGCAGTCTAGCGCGCTTTGGCCACGTCCCTGCGGCGCGCAATGGTCTTGAGGCCACCGAGTTCCTGCGTGGCGAGCAAGCCATGATGGCTGATCTGATCGGTAAATAATCGGCTCTGCACGGCGGGAACCCGCGTCCCGCCGTGTCCGGGTTATAGGAGGCAGCCATGACCGCTGATCGGGTTATCGGAATTTTGTTCGCCCTTGTGGGCACAGGCATGTTTTACACGACGCAGCAGATTGTGCAGCCCTTCGCCGGAAGCGGCGATCCGGGGCCGCGTCTGTTGCCCACCATTCTGTCGGCGGCGATGGTGCTGCTGGGTGCGGCGCTTGCCCTGCGCGGGGTGCCTGTTGCCCCGGCTGAACGAGTGGCCATTGACCCCGCCTTGCTTGATGGCCCCACCGAACTGCTGCCTCCGCCCTCGCTGTTGCGCAGGTTGGGGATCGCGGGCAGTTTCATAGCCTTTCTCGCGCTGTTCGAACCGCTGGGGTTCACCGCTTCGGCAACGCTGTTTCTGGCGGTCAGCATGTCCCTGATGGATGAATTGACGCCGCGCCGCATCCTCACCCGATCTGTTGTTGCGGTGGTCATGGTTCTTCTGGTTGGGCTGCTGCTGAGTTGGTTGCTGCAATTGCCCGTTCCCGGCATTTGGTTCGTATGAGGTCACGACATGGTTGAACTCTTTTTCTCCAGCCTGATCCATCTGTTCGAGCCTATGACGCTCGCCCTGATCATGATGGGTGTTGCCGTCGGGCTTGTCTTCGGCGCATTGCCGGGCCTCAGCGCCACGATGGCCATCGCACTCTTGCTGCCGGTGACCTATGCAATGACGCCCGATGTTGGCATCGCGATGCTGATCGGCACCTATATTGGCGGTGTGTCGGGCGGTCTGGTCTCGGCGACGCTGTTGCGCATCCCGGGCACGCCCAGTTCCATCGCCACCACGTTTGACGGCTATCCGCTGGCGCAAAAAGGTCAGGCAATCAAGGCGCTGGCCACCGGCATGGTTGCAAGTGCGGTCGGCGGCATTCTGGGGCTTGCGGTTCTGGTCTGCTTTGCGCCGGTGATCGCCCGCTTTGCCATCAACTTCGGTGCCGCCGAATACACCAGCCTGACGATTGCCGCGCTCGCGCTGGTGATCGTTCTGTCGGAATCCAATCTGGTAAAGGGATTGATGGCGGCGGTTCTGGGTCTTGCGATCTCGACCATCGGTTTCGCGCCAATCGGCTCGTCGCAGCGCTTTACCTTTGGCAACATCGACCTATTGTCCGGCATCGCGATCATTCCCTTCATGGTCGGCCTTTTTGCCGTCGCACAGTTGATCCGCGAGATTTGCGAACCCGCGCCCCAGATCAAGAACAAGCTTGATCTGCGCGGCTCTGGCGTTGCCTTGGCGGAATTTGTTGCCAACGGCTTCAACATGGTGCGGTCGGCCATGATCGGAATCGCCATTGGCGTGCTGCCGGGGATCGGCGGATCGGCGTCGAACCTTGTGGCCTATGGCGCCGCACGTTCGGCATCGAAAAAGCCTGAAGAGTTCGGCAAGGGTAGTGTCGAGGGCGTCTATGCCGCCGAGACCGCCAACAACGCATCGGTGGGGGGCGCACTTTTGCCGCTGCTGACGCTGGGTATTCCGGGCGATGGCGTGACGGCGATCCTGATCGGGGGCTTCACCATCCACGGGCTGCAACCCGGGCCCTTGCTCTATCGCAACGAGCCGGCCCTGATCTCGACAATCTATGCGGCCTTCCTGCTGGCGACTGTTGCGCTGCTGATCCTTCAACTGCTGACCATCCGCCTTTTCCCGCGCGTCCTGCTCATCCCGCGCCACTACCTGATCCCGGTGCTGGCCTTGCTGATGGTTGTCGGCGTTTACGTCGGCGAGTTCCGCGCCTTTGACCTCTGGGTGATGCTGGCCTTTGGCGGCCTCGGCTATGTGCTTGAACGCTATGGCTACCCGATGGGGCCACTGGTGCTGGGCTTTGTGCTGGGCACCATCTTCGAAACCAACCTGCGTCGGGCGCTCATGTATTCCAACGGGGACTGGACCACCTTTGTCACCCGCCCCATCTCCGCGGTGATGCTGGCAACAGCTTTGCTCTTGCTGGGATATTCGCTGTGGAGCCTGTTTGCGCGCCGCCGTCGTGACACGGCCCGCACCTGATCCGATGCCCCTGACGCTTATCACAAGGTAACACCCATGACACAAGACAGGCTCAAGCCAGAGGAGTTGCGCTCCTCGCGTTGGTTCGCGCCAGATGATTTGCGCAGCTTCGGCCACCGCTCCCGCATGATGCAGCTTGGCTTTTCAGAGGTCGAGTTCCGCAACAAGCCAATCATCGGCGTGCTGAACACTTGGTCCGAGCTCAACTCCTGCCACGGTCATTTTCGGGAAAGGGCGGTGGATGTAAAACGCGGGGTCGCCCAGGCGGGTGGCTTCGCGGTTGAGTTGCCGTCAATCTCGGTCGATGAAAGCTTCACCAAGCCAACGTCCATGCTCTATCGCAACATGCTGGCGATGGAGACAGAAGAGCAGATCCGGTCCCATCCGCTTGACGGCGTGGTGCTGATGGGCGGTTGCGACAAGTCGACCCCGGGGCTGGTGATGGGCGCGATCTCGGCCGGTGTTCCGATGATCTACCTGCCTGCCGGGCCGATGATGCGCGGGAATTATGCGGGCAAGGTTCTGGGCTCGGGTTCCGATGCATGGAAATATTGGGACGAGCGTCGCGCGGGCAACATCTCGGATGCCGAATGGCTGGGGATTCAGGGTGGCATCGCGCGTTCGCCCGGTGTTTGCATGACCATGGGTACCGCGTCCACCATGACGGCGATTGCCGATGCCATGGGGCTGACTCTGCCGGGGGCGTCATCGATTCCGGCGGTGGATTCGGGGCACATGCGCATGTCGGCGGATTGCGGGCGCCGTATTGTCGACATGGTCTGGGAAAAGCTGACACCCGAGCGGATCATCACCGCCGCCTCGGTGCGCAATGCGGCCATCGTCGCCATGGCGACCGGCTGTTCGACCAATGCGGTTGTCCACCTGATCGCTATGGCGCGCCGCGCTGGCGTTGATCTGACGCTGGATGATCTCGATGCCTTAGGCCGCGTGACACCGTTGATTGCCAATGTGCGCCCTTCGGGCAAAGACTATCTTATGGAAGATTTCTTCTATGCCGGTGGACTGCGCGCGCTGATGAAGCAGATCGAGGACCGTCTGGACACCTCTGCCCTGACCGTCACCGGCAAGTCGATGGGCGAGAATCTTGAAGGAGCCAAAGTCTATAATGACGATGTGATCCGCCCCTTGTCGAACCCGGTGTACAAGGAAGGTTCGCTGGCTGTGCTGCGTGGCAATCTTTGCCCCGACGGCGCGGTGATCAAGCCCGCAGCCTGTGATCCGCGCTTTTACCAACATCAGGGTCCGGCGCTGGTGTTTGACAGCTACCCAGAGATGAAAAAGGCCATCGACGACGAGAATCTGGAGGTCACGCCCGATCATGTGCTGGTTTTGCGCAACGCCGGGCCACTGGGCGGGCCAGGTTTCCCCGAGTGGGGCATGCTGCCGATCCCTAAAGCCCTGATCAAGCAGGGGCATCGCGATATGCTTCGCATTTCAGACGCACGGATGTCGGGCACATCCTACGGCGCCTGTGTGCTGCACGCCGCCCCCGAGAGCTTTGTCGGCGGTCCGCTGGCGCTGCTGCGGACCGGAGATATCGTGCGCCTCGATCTGGAAAATCGTCGCCTCGATATGCTGGTGGATGATGATGAAATCGAACGCCGCCGCGCTGCATGGCAGCCACCCGAGCCCCGCTATGAACGCGGCTGGGGCTGGATGTTCTCGAAACACGTGACCCAGGCCGACAAGGGTTGCGATTTCGACTTCCTGCAGCGCGATTTCGGCAAAGCGCCCGCTGAACCTGACATTTACTGAAGGACCACCTCCATGAGCCACGATCTAGACCAGGCGCTGAGCGGAATCTCCGGCATTCTTGTGACCCCCTATGACGACAAAGGCGATATCGCGCCCGAAAAGCTGTCGCCGATCATCGACCGCGCCCTGGGTGCTGGACTGCATATGCCAGTGGTCAACGGGAATACCGGCGAGTTTTATGCCCTCACCACCGAGGAAGCGGTGACGATGGTGCATGAAGTCGCGAATATGGTTGCTGGCCGCGCGCCGGTCTTAGCCGGAATCGGGCGTTCCGTGCGTGATGCCTGCCGGTTGGCCGAGGAATCGGCCAAGGCGGGCGCCACCGCGCTGATGATCCATCAGCCGCCGGATCCCTTTGTTTCACCCCGCGGCACCGTTTCCTATGTCGAGCAGATTTCGGCGGCCTCGGGCGGTCTGCCGGTGATGCTGTATTTGCGCAACGATGCGATCGGCATCGACAACATACGCCGCCTGTGCGAAGTCCCAAGCGTCAAGGGTATCAAATGGGCTACGCCGAACCCGCTGAAGCTGAGCGAAGCGATTGCCGCCTGTGACCCCTCTCTGATCTGGGTATGTGGTCTGGCCGAGGTCTGGGCACCGGCGCTTTACGCTGTTGGCGCGCGCGGATTCACCTCGGGCCTGATCAACATCTGGCCCGAGCGTTCACTGGCGATTCATGCCGCGCTCGACGCCGGGAATTATCCCGAGGCTAATCGTCTTATCCGCGCCATGAAGGCGTTCGAGGATGTGCGCGCCGAAGAGCTGAACGGTACCAACGTGACCGGCGTCAAGGCCGCACTGCAAGCGGTCGGCATTGACTGTGGCGGCACCCGCGCACCGTCGGCCTGGCCGCTGACGGCACCGCAACACGCAACGATGACGGCTTTTTTAAAGGAAAACGCCCTGATCTGATCCGGATGCCTCGGCCCGCCATGGTCCGGGGTGCCTTTGCCCGTGTTCCGAATAAGGACAAGATAATGACCGAGCCACTTTTCATGCCTCATGGTAAACATCTGATCGCAGGCACCTGGGTCGCCAGCGATGCAACCTTTGCCAACGAGCCTGCCAACGGGCCTTCATTCAATTTTTCGGTCGGCACGGTTGATCTGGTGAACCAGGCCTGCGCCGCCGCCGAGGCAGCTTTTGACGACTATGGCTGCAGCTCCCGCGAGACCCGGGCCGCGTTTCTTGAGGCCATTGCCGACGAGATCGAGGCCCGAGGCCCGCAGATCAGCTGGATCGGCAGCGCTGAAACCGGCCTGCCCACGGCGCGACTTGAAGGCGAACGTAGCCGCACCATCGGCCAACTGCGTCTGTTCGCATCGCACATCCGCAAGGGCGACTATCTCGACTGCCGCCATGACGCGGCTTTGCCCGATCGTGCACCCGCGCCGCGTCCCGAGTTGTGGATGATGCAGCGTCCGGTCGGTCCGGTCGCGGTCTTTGGTGCCTCAAACTTTCCACTGGCATTTTCGACCGCCGGCGGCGATACCGCCGCCGCGCTGGCAGCAGGCTGCCCGGTTGTGGTCAAGGGTCACTCGGCTCACCCAGGAACCGGCGAAATCGTCGCCGAGGCGATTCACGCCGCGACTCAACGCTGTGGGCTGCCTGCTGGCGTCTTTAGTCTGATCCAAGGCGGACGTCGCGATGTTGGTATCGCGCTGGTCCAGCATCCGGCGATCCGGGCTGTCGGCTTCACCGGCTCGCTGGCCGGTGGCCGCGCGCTGTTCGACTTGTGCGCGCAACGCGCCGATCCGATCCCCTTCTTTGGTGAGCTGGGCAGCGTTAACCCGATGTTCGTGCTGCCTGCGGCGCTTGGCGCGCGCGCTGATGCCATTGGCGCCGGCTGGGCGGGCAGCCTTTCCATGGGCGCGGGGCAGTTCTGCACGAACCCCGGCATTGCCGTGGTCATCGCGTCCCCCGAAGCGGAGAGCTTTGTCGAAGCGGCCCGTGTGACCATGTCCCAGACCAGACCGCAGATCATGCTGACAGATGGCATCGCGGCCGCCTATCGCAGTGGCGTGGCCCGTATCGCGGCGGGCAGTGGCGTCCAAGAGCTACTGGCCTCGAGCTGTGATGCGCGCGAGGCGCGGCCTTCCCTGTTCCGCGTTGCTGCGGAAGACTGGCTGGGCAACCACGATCTTGGCGAAGAGGTCTTTGGCCCGCTAGGTTTGGTCATCACGGTCAAAGATGAGGCCCAGATGGTTGAAATTGCACGCAGTTTCTCGGGCCAGCTGACGGCAACGCTTCAGCTTGAGGCGGCTGACGCCGAACTGGGGCGCAAACTGTTGCCCGTGCTGGAACGCATGGCGGGTCGCGTGCTTGCCAACGGCTTTCCGACCGGGGTGGAGGTGTCCGACACCATGGTGCATGGCGGACCATACCCCGCCTCGACCAACTTCGGTGCCACGTCGGTCGGCACATTGTCGATCCGCCGCTTTCTGCGGCCGGTGTGCTATCAGAACCTGCCGGTAGCACTGCTGCCTGCCGACCTGATGCAATGATACTGGCCCGGCCGGGGGGCCGGTGCCCAAATCGCCGCAGTGCGAAGCGGTTGCTGGAGTGCAGTCCAGCGCGGCTTTGGTGTTTTGGCTCTCATGGGGCTTCCTGTCCGCATCAACACGGATGTGAGCCGCTTTTCTTGACCGGCAGGGACAGCATCGGCTCGCTGTGTGGGGCAACTACACGGCACGGTTCAGCCGTATTGCTAGAGCAGAGCTCTGAATTTTGCTGCGCCATCGCCGAACGTCCGCTTCTCAGACCCTCTGCATTGCAGCGCTAGAGATCACTCGACCGGCCGCTTTGGGCACGCCATCGCCACCTGCAGATAGGCCAAGCACATTTGCAGAAGCTGCTGTGTGTTCCGGTATGCAATTTTGATGGGGTGGACGGCCCCTGATGCGCAAGCTGGGAAGCTGACGAGCCTATGCTGAAAGCAGTCATGTCTACGGCCTGTTTGCGCAGCATAGCCGCTGGCCCAGATGAAGTCCGCAGATCAGGTCCCAATCAAAACTACGCGCTCGATTTGTCGCCTTGACCCACTGGGGTGTCCTGATCCCCGGTTCGACCAGTTTGTCATCTTTCCTCAGCCTCGACGCATTCCGTTTCGCCTGCCTCGTGCCGTTACGCGGTCCGAGCGGCGAAGGCCTCGTTCCGTCGCAAGATCGCCCACGCAATGCGAGCGGTCTTGTTGGCCTGGGCGACCGCGGCAACCTTCGGCCGCTTGCGCTTCTTGAGCGCCACCAGCCAGGCTTTGCCGGGATCTCCCTGTCGGGCAAAGCGCATGACGGCGCTGGCACCAGAGACCAGCAGACGCCGGATATAGCCATCGCCCTGTTTGCTGATGCCCATCTGCCTGTCTTTGCCGCCGCTGGAATTCGCCCTCGGCGTGAGTCCCGGCCAGGCGGCGAACTGACGGGCGGTTCTGAACAGGCTTGGGTCCGGCACATTCGCCGCTATGGCGCTGGCCGTGATGGGTCCGATCCCAGGATTGGTCGCGAGCCGACGGCTGGCATCACTCGCCCGGTGCCAATCGAGGATGCGGCTTTCGAGCCTTTCGATCTCGTCGACCAGGCAGTCCGCCATCCTGATCAGCGCCTGAAGGGCTGCGGTGGCATGTTCAGGAAGCGAGCCCAGCACCTTCTGGAAATGGGTCTTCAGGCTGCTCAGCCCTTCGACGCCCTGGGCCGTAACGATGCCCAGATCCGCGAGATGCGCCCTGAGCGCGTTGGTCTGCATCGTCCTCTGCCGAACCAAGAGCTCCCTCGTCTTGTGCAGCATCAGCACCGCCTGCTGACCTTCACACTTCACCGCGACGAAGCGCATCGTCGGCCGGGTCACCGCTTCGCAGATGGCTTCTGCGTCCGAGGCATCGGTTTTGCCACGCTTGACATAGGGCTTCACGTGGGACGGGGGCATAAGCCTGACCTCGTGACCGAGGCGGGCAATCTCGCGCGCCCAAAAGTGCGACGACGCGCAAGCCTCCATTCCAACCAGGCAGGGCGACAAGCCGGCGAAGAAGGACGTGATCTCTGCACGGCGCAGCTTGCGCCGAACGCAGACCCTTCCTTCGGCATCGACGCCGTGAACCTGAAAGACCCCTTTTGCCAGGTCGAGACCGACCGTCACGATGACATCAGACATGGTGGAACCTCCCTTTATTGGGACCCTGATCATGCGACATGACAGCAATCCGCGCCACGTTAGGGACAGCGGCCGTCCACCCCATCAAAATTGCACGCCGAAACACACCCCCTGCCCTTCCGCGTGTCCGGCGCTGCACCGGCTGCGACCGCGCTGTTCCAATTGAGTCGCGGCGCGTAAGAATTTCTCCTGTCCGCAAAGCTTGGCCTGTACTTGCCCGTCATTGCCGTCCTTTACCGCTTGCCGGCATTTACCTCATAGACTTGTGCCATACCGCTGCGATCCGACGTAAAGACGATGCGGTTTCCGTCGGGCGAAAAGCGGGGATGCGGGTGGGTATGCTGCGGAGCGAAGACCTTTACCGGACCGTCATTGTACGGAAACGGATGTGCCCAGTGGGCACCCTGCGAAGTTGCCTCGGGTCGATGCAGAAATTGCGGCGAGGATGCCCGATCCAACGACAACAGATGCAGCCCGCGATCGGGAAAGTTCGTATCGCAGATCAGCCGCGATCCCGTGGCATCGGGGGCACCATGCCAGACCGGGAAATCTGTGACCGCGCGCACCGCGCCCGTGTCGATGTCGATCTCGCCAAGCCCGTTCGGCCAGTCGACAAACAGCACACTGCGATGACCGGGGCGCCACACCTCATGCGTAATCCATTGCTTGTCATGGGTCCGCCTGAAAATGCGGCGGGCGTTTCCTGCCCTGTCAGTCACCCAGACCCGGTCCGTCATCGGACCCGCGTAAAGGATCAGGTTGTCATCATCGGGGCAAAACTGGGGGTGGCCGATGGTCGGTGCTTCAAGGAACACTTCGGCGCTTTGACGGTGCGTGTCGATCAGCCAGAACCGACTGATGGCGTTCGTCTTCACCGGCACCGCCCACCAGCGCCCGCAGGCCGACAGGGCGGTGGTGCCCATCGCGGCCCCGACCATGCCGGTTTCGCGCATCTCAGCGCTGTCGAAGCGCACAAGCGTCTCGACGCTGCCATCCTGCGCCGAGACGCGCCTGCCCTCCTGCCCCGCGACATAGTAGATCCAGCGCCCATCCTTTGACGGAATAACCGACCATTCCGCCAGTGCGGGTTCCTCTGTCAGCTGCACCAGATCACCCCCCTCCCCCAGCTCTATGAAGATCTGGGGGAGGCCGGTGCGGTGCGAGATCAGCACCAGATGCTGCATCAGCGCATCCCAGGCATCCACGAAGAAAAACGGGTGATGGTGAAGCGACGGATGTGCTGTGACCTGACGCACCTGCCCGCCGGTTTCGTCTGTGAAGACCCGCGATTCTGATGGGTAATGCCGGAAAGCCATCTGTCACTCCGCCGGGTTGGCAACGGACGCACCGTCGCTGCGACGCGACAGGGTCGCAACACCCACCACCAGCGCCCAGCCGATGATCAGCGACACAAGCCAGACCGACGACCCTGAGGGTGCGATGACGGCCGCAAGGCCAGCAAGGCCGATGGGCAGGCGCACGGCCCATCCCAGCGGCCGCCCGGCCCACCCGCCAAAGGCGACAGCCCAGAGCGCGGTCGAGACCAGCAGCGACACGGCGCTGAAGGTAATCTGTGCCGCGCTGCCCTGCGCAAGAACGCCGGGATCAAAGACAAAGGCAAAGGGCACAAAGAACGCAACAAGGCTGAGGCCAAAGGCTGACAGGCTGGTCTGCACCGCAGACGCCTTGCCGACCGCCGCCGCCGCGAACGAGGCCAGCGCGACCGGCGGTGTCACCATCGACAGCACGCAGTAGTAGAAGATGAAGAAGTGCGCCGCCAGCGGTGCGATTCCCAGATCTTCAATGGCGGGAACAAACAAGACCGCGCCGATGATATAGGCGGCAACAGTGGGCAGCCCCATGCCCATAATGATGCAGCCAACCATCGCCAGCATCAGAGAGGCATAGATCGACCCTTCGGAAAGCGCCAGCAGCGACCCCGCAAACTTGAGCGCAAGGTTCGACTGGACAGCGACGGCAATCACCAGCCCGATGGCTGCAATCGGCACCGCGACCTCGGCGACCTGTTTGGGCGCATCCCGCAGCGCCTCGACCAGTTCTTTGCCGCCAATCCAGGTTGCGCGCCGGAAAAACGGCACGATCAGGCACGCGAGCGATGCCAGAACAGCGGAATACGCGGCGGAATAGCCAGCGATCAACAGCGCCATCAGAACCAGGGGCGGCAGGATCAGGTGAAGGCGCGGACCGATGGCCGGGGTCTGGTCAATCTCTTCGTGGGTCATGGCCCGCACGCCATCCCGGCGCGCGTTCAGATCAACGACCATGATCAGCGCCAGATAAAAGGCTACCGCCGGGATCAGCCCAGCCAGCGCGACATCCGTATACGGGATGCCCAAAAGCTCTGCCATGATAAAGGCGGCGACGCCCATGACCGGAGGCATCAACTGCCCGCCGGTCGAGGCGATGGCCTCAATCCCCGCAGCGCGATGCGGTGGCACGCCCGTGCGCTTCATCAGTGGAATGGTGAAAACACCGGTGGATACGACATTGGCCACCGCAGAGCCGGAAATCGAGCCCATCAGCGATGAGGCGACAATAGCCGCCTTGGCTGTACCGCCCGTCGTACGGCCCGCAGCGCGGATCGCAAGGTCGATGAACAGCTGCCCGCCGCCGACCGCCGCATAGAAGGCACCAAACAGGATGAAGTAGAAGACGAAATTGACCGAGGTGGAGGTGGTGATCCCCAATACTCCCGCCGTGGTCATCGTCGTGATTTCGGTCGCAGCTTCAACACCAAAGCCCCGGAAGTTCAGCCAGCCGGGCAGCGCGTTGCCCCAGAACGCGTAGGCAACAAAAACCAGCAGGACCCAGACCAGTACCCAGCCTACAGCGCGGCGCGATCCTTCCAGTAGCAGCAAGACCAGCAAGGCCCCAAAAAGTATGTCCACCTTGAGAACCGGCGAGACATTCTCCATCCGCGTGGTCAGCCGCTCAAAACCGGTCAGGTAATATCCCAGGACGGCAACGGTGCTGAGGATCAGCGCGGCATCAATACCCACCCGCAGCCAGACGGGCAGCGCCTCGGTCGTCAGCGGCTTATAGAGGAAAAGCAGTACAAGGCCAAAGGCCAGATGCACAGGACGCTCCAGAAGCGGTTGCTGCGGAGCCAGCAGCAGCCAGATCTGAAAGATGACCATGGCCAGGCCAACGCCGAAGGCGAGCGTCTGAACGGGGCTTTTTTGGATGAGATCGCGCATGGAATCCTCCCGGGAAGCGAAACGCAAGGTCTGGACAAGAGGCGCCGCCGGACATTCCGGCGGCGCGGACGATCCTCACATCAGGCCGGCTTCGGTATAGTAGCGGATTGCGCCGGGGTGCAGTTCGATGCCGACATTGGCCGGCAGCATCGCCCGGGACGGATCAAAGGCCGACCATGCGCCATGCGAGGCTTTCAGCTGATCGGCATTCTCGATGATTGCCTTGGTGATCTGATAGGCGGCTTCATCGTCCAGCGCGGCATTGGCGATCAGCACCGTACCCAGATTGGCCCCCGTCGTCTCTGCCTCCTGCCCCTTGTACCAGGCGGGTCCGTAGACGCCCGGCGTCAGGCCGTTCTGCTCCAGCACAGCCATGGCCGGCGGGGGGATGTCGAGGAACACCACATCGGTCGTAAGTGCGACTTCGGTGATCGTCGGGTGCCCCTTGATCATTGTGTCGATGTAGATGTCAGCATTGCCATTGCGCATCTGGTCGGCGATCTGACCAGTATCCACCTGGATGATGTCACCGCCATTGGCCTTGATCTGTTCGGCAGAAGTACCGAGACCTTCAAAGATCATGTAGGCGACCGGCACCGCAGACGAGCCGACGGGCTTGATCAGGACACGCAACTTTTCACCGGACGCCACGATCTGCGCAAGGTCGGTGGTTCCGTGCCGGTCGACAAGCGCCTTGGACGCCATCACGCCGACATAGACATCGTTGAGCCCGCCGACGAGCGCGCGGATGTCAGGCGCCGCCATACCCTCATAAACGTCATCGCCATTGGCCGCCCAGACAGCAGAAGCGACATTTGACAGCGCGATTTCGGCCTTGCCACCCTGAACGACCATCGGATTGGCCACGCCGCCGCCGCGCGCGATGATCTCGACCGAGTTTTCACCCAGAATTGGCTCGATGATCTGTTCAAGTGTCGCGGCAAAGACGTACCACGACGAACCCTCGCGCATCGCGCCGATGCGGATGTCCTGCGCGGCGACAGAGGTGGTGGTGATCGCGGTGACGACAGCAGCGGTCAGCGCAAGGCGCATCCGCGGAAGTGCGAAGTTGAGCATTTGGTCTCCTCCCTATGCCTTTTATACTGCCCCCGGCGGCCGCCGGGGGCAAACCCTCAGCAGCTTATTCGGCGGCCATGGCCAGCTCGACGCGGCCAATGCCAGCGGCATCCAGCGCCGCTTCGATCTCACGCTCCGCAGCTTCGCCAAGGTCTTTCAGCGGCTCACGGATCGTGGCGTTGTCAAGCAGACCACGATGGCGCAGGCCGATCTTCAGCGCGACAGTGCCCTCCATATGCGAGCCGCGGTGATAAACGGTGCGCGTGACCGGCAGCAGTTGTTCAAAGACTTTGCGGGCGGTCGGATAATCCTGCGCCTTGCCAGCCTTGATCAGGTCGATCAGCAGTTCGGGCGCAATGTTCCCATAGCCAACCAGCAGACCGTCGACATCGAACATGGTCGGCAGCAGCCATTCGTCATGGCACGACAGGATCTGCAGATCCGGCTGCGCCTTTTTCAGCTCGGGAATTTCGACATACCAGCGCTTCATATTGCGCACGCCGTTCTTGGTGGCCACGCAGCCCGGCTGCGCCGCAATATCGAGCTGGGTGTCCAAGTCATAAGACGCTTTGGTCGCATCAGGATACTGGAACAGGATCGTCTGCAGGCCACCCTCTTCGTAGATCGCCTTGTAGCGGTCCTGCGGCGCGCCCTTCTGAAAGCCGAAGCGAAGCCAGCCGTGGTTCGGATACACCAGCGCGCCGGTGGCACCGGCATCAAGCGACCGCTTTGCTTCCTCAGCGGCGACCTTGGTGCCTTCACCGGTGATCCCTGCGATGATCGGGATATCGACAGCATCCTTGTAGGCCCGGATCAGCTCCAGACGCTCATCGGCGGTCAGGAACGTGCCCTCACCGGCATGGCCAAGAATGACCAGCGACTTCACGTCCTCAAAGCTGGCAAGCCACTTTGCAATGCGGATGTTCGCCTCGAAATCAAGTGATCCGTCTTTCTTGAATGCGGTGACAGGTGCGGGGCTCAGGCCGCGCATATCCATGGGTGTCATATCGGAAACTCCTCCGGCTGGTGTGTCGAATTCTGGCGTCCCACCCCACGTAATCATATAAATCACCTTTTGGGAACGATTGCAGGAACGTTCCCAGAAATACATTGCCAGTGGTGTCTGTCAACTGATAGTTTTAGGTAAGATACACCTTGCCACTGAGGATCAGCCCGATGGACGGCGACATTCCCGACCACAAAGCCAAGCCGCGCGTGACCCTGCATGACGTTGCAAGGGTCGCTGGCGTGTCGAAATCCTCGGTCTCGCGTATCCTGGATGAGCGGTTGCCAAAGACTGCAAACGCCACGGCCTTGCGCGTGCGGGAAGTGGCTGAAAAACTTGGATATGTGAGGGATCTGGCCGCAGCCAATCTGCGCCGGGGATCCACAGGGCAGATCGGCGTGATTGTGCCGCGTTTGACCGATACGGTGATGGCGATGCTGTATGAGGCTTTGGCCCGTGCAGCCGCGCAGAACGGCCAGTTCGCCATTGTGGCCACCACCGATGACAATCCTGATGCAGGCCGTGCCGCCGCCGAAGCGCTGATCCGCCGTGGGGTGGACGGGCTGATTCTTTCGACCGCCCGTACAGACAATCATTTCACTGACGAGTTGCGTACGCGCGGCGTGCCCTTTGTGCTGGCCCTGCGCCACAATGGTCAAAGCCCGGCCGCAATCGGCGATGACCGGCTGGGTGGATATCTTGCCACCCGTCACCTGCTGGATCTGGGCCATCGCCGCATCGGGCTGATCACCGGCCCCGACTACGCCACAAGCGCGCTGGGGCGCCGGGAGGGCTATCTGCGGGCGATGGAGGAGGCTGGGGCTGCCATCACGCCCGGCTGGATCGTGCCCTCGACCTTCAGCATCGAATCCGGCGAGATCGCGGCGCAGGCGCTGCTGTCGCTGCGCGAGCGCCCGACAGCCGTCTTTGCCGTGAATGACAACACCGCAATCGGTGCCTTGTCAGCTTTCGCCCGGGCCGGTTTGTCGGTTCCCCATGACATATCGCTTGTGGGGTACAATGACATCCCCATCGTCAGCCGCCTGCCCGTTCCGCTGACAACAGTCAGAGTGCCCTTTGACCATATCGCCGAGATGGCTCTGCAATTGCTGAATGGCGAGCATTCAGGCACTGGCCCTATCCGTGTTGCTACCCCCACCCTTATTCCACGAAGCTCAGGCGCAATGCCACCACCGGACTAAAGGGTGGCGTTGCCACGCAACTGACATTCGACAAGCCGATATTCGGCGCACTATCTGAGTTCGCTGGCTTGATCCGAGGGAGACTACCGCAGGCTCATCCTGTCGACTGAAATCGAGCGCCGCAGACAAGACCACGAGCAAAATCCCCGATGGGCAGCAAAGCGCAATTGATGCTCAAGAATTAAGATCAAGACAGGCTGTCTGGTCAGGCAATCGTCTTTTGCCAGAAATCCGCACCTATCCTCTGGTTAGTCAAGGATATTGCCCTTGGCGGCAGCGACCAGGGTTTTCGTATAGGGGTGCTGCGGATTGCCAAACACTGCGTCTACCGGACCCTGTTCGACGATGCTGCCGCGGTACATGACGATGGCGCGGTCACAGATATGGCGCACCACGGCAAGGTCATGTGAGACCAGCAGCAGAGAGAAGCCTCCCTCGGCACGCAACGCTTGCAACAGCTCAAGGATCTGCGCCTGTACCGAAACATCAAGCCCTGAGACGATTTCATCGGCGATCAGCAGCCTTGGATTCGAGCTGAGCGCACGGGCAATGTTCACCCGTTGCTTCTGCCCGCCCGACAGTTGGTCGGGAAAGCGGTTGCCGGCATCGGCAGGCAGCATGACCTTGGTCAAAACCGCTGCCGCAAGGCTTGTCGTTTCGGCCTTCGTGGGGCGCTCGGGTCTGGCTTCCAGCGGTTGCACCACAAGACTTGCGACCTTCCGGCGCGGGTTCAGCGCCGATTGCGGATCCTGGAAGATCAGTTGTACCTGCGCGATCAAGGCTTTGCGCTCTTCGGGTGTGGCGGCGGCGCGGTTCAGCCCCACAACCTCCAACCGACCGGCGGTGACGCCCTCCAAGCCAACGATCAGCTTGGTCAGCGTGCTTTTGCCCGAGCCGCTTTCTCCGACGATGCCGACGAATTCCCCGGCGCGAACCTCGAAGTTCACGTCCTTCAGGGCCTCGACATGGCTCGACCGCCCCAGCCAGTCTTTCTGGACATAGGTTTTGCCCAGCCCCGCCGCACGCAGCACAACCTCTTCCCCGACGGTCGTGGCGGCAGACTGGGCTTTCGCCTCTGACACGTTGATCTCGTTGGTTCTTTCGGGGAAATGGCAGGCCGTCTGATGGCCGGCGTCAAGGGTCGCAAGCGGCGGCCGATGGCGGGCACAGACTTCCTGTGCCAGGGGGCAACGCCCTGTGAAATAACAACCCGAAATCGCCTCGCGTTGCTGCGCGCTTGGCATGGTGTCGGGCAGGATCATCAGGCGGCCGCGCGGGCCTTCCATCTTCGGACTGGCAAGCTTGAGACAGCGTGAATAGGGGTGGCGCGGCGTGCGCAGGATGGTCTGTGCCGCACCGGTTTCAACAATCTGGCCGCCGTAAAGCACCACGACATCATCGCAGACATCTGCGGCCAGTTCCAGGTCATGGGTGATGAACAGGACCGAGGTATTGTGAATTTCGCGCATGCGCGAAATCAGCTGCACCACCCGGGCCTGAATGGTGACATCCAGCGCCGTGGTCGGCTCGTCCGCCACCACCAGCTTTGGGTTCGAAGCGAAGGCCATGGCGATCAGCACCCGCTGCAGCATGCCGCCGGAAAGTTGATGCGGATAACAGTCCAGCAGCTCTTTCGGCCGCTGTAGCCCGACCTCTTCGAACAGTGCGACCGCCTTGTCGATCCGGTCTTTCCTGGTGTCAAAACCGATCCGTTTCAGATGGTCGCCGATCTGCTGCCCGATCGTCAGACTGGGATTCAGGGCTGTCATCGGCTCTTGCGGGATGAAGCCGATGTCGCGCCCCAGCAGGGCGCGCCGGATCTTTGACGACATCGCGGTCAGTTCCAGCCCTTCGAACTCGATGTTGCCTTTGGTGATTTTCAACGCATGGGGCAGCGTATCGGCAATCGCTGTGCCGATCATGGACTTGCCCGCGCCCGATTCCCCGATCACACCCAGAATGCGCCCGTATCCGATGCTCAGATCAATCCCGCTCAGGATTTTCTGACCCGTGCGCAGCGACAGGTCGAGTTGCTTGATGTCGAGGACTTTGTGCCGATCTGACATGGTCATTCCCGTGCCGTGGCCCGGCTGCGCGGGTCAAGAACCCGCCGCAACCCATCGCCAAGTAAGTTGAAGCCCAGCACCGTGCCAAAGATTGCAAGGATCGGCAGCGCCAGACCCCATGGCGCGGAGTAGATATCCACCCGCGCATCCGCGATCATCTGTCCCCAGGCCGGCACATTCGAAGGCACGCCCATGCCGACAAAGGACAAGATTGCCTCGACCACCACCGAAATGCCCATTTGCAGGCTGACAAGGGTGATCAGCATCGGCAGGGTGGCGGGAAAGATCTCGCGCGCAATCACCCGCATATGCGAAAAGCCGATCAGCCGGGCATAGGCGACATAGTCATAGCGTCGCGCCACCTGCACCTCGCTGCGCAGCACCCGGCAGAAGCGTGTCCAGTCAACCAGAATGATCGCAAAGATCACCTTGTCGGTGCCGACCCCCAGCCCGACAATCAGCAGCATCGACAGCACCACCGGCGGGAAAGACAGCCAGATCTCGACCAGACGCGAAATGCACCAATCCAGCCAGCCGCCGAAATATCCGGCGCAATTGGCCAGGAGCATGCCCAGGATCATCGCACCGCCCGTGGCCAGGACCGCCACCGTCATCGCGGTGCGCGCGCCGTAGATCATGCGCGACAGCACGTCACGGCCAAGGCTGTCGGTGCCAAAAATATGGGCGCTGCTGCCACCTTCATCCCAGGCCGGCGGCTGCAAGATCCTTAGCAGATCCTGCGCGCCCGGATCGTAGGGCGCGATCCAGGGCGCAAGTATCCCGGCCAAAAGCACGGTCACAGCAATCGCGCACCCGAACAGCAGGCGTATATCGGGCAAACGGCGGGAACGTCCCATTGTCATGCCCTCAGCTTTGGATTGATCAGATAAGCGCCGGCATCGGCAAGCGAGTTGAACAGCAGCGTTGTCGCGCAATAGATCAGTGAGACGCTCATGATGATCGGAAGATCAGCGGTCTGCATGCTTCGCAACATCAGATTGCCAAGGCCAGGGTAGGAAAAGATCATCTCGACCAGAAGCGTGCCGCCGAACAGCCCGCCGAACTGGGTGCCGACCAGAATGATCACCGGCAGCAGCGCGTTCTTGAGCGCCTGCCCGAACAGGATCTTGCGGTCGCTGATCCCGCGCAGCCGCGCTTGTTCGATATAGCTGTGCTGATAGGTCGACACGAGGCTGGAATGCAGCACCCGGATGATCATTGGCGCAAAGGCAAGGCCAAGCGCCATGACCGGCAAAGCCAGATGGGCGACGACGTTCAGAAATATGGCGGGATCGCCCGACAGCAGCGCGTCGATCAGGAAAAACCCGGTATCGCTTTCCAGCGTGATGCCGGGATCAAGCCGCCCGTTGACCGGCAGAATCGGGTAGAGCACGCCAAGGAACAGGATGAACAACAGCGCCAGCAGAAAATCTGGCAGCGCCATCAGCGCCGAGGTGCCGACCAGCCCAGCAGTTTCCAGGGGCGTGTCGCGCACCGCGAAAATCGCAAGGCCGCCCGCCACCCCGACGACAATGGCGAAAACCAGCGCCGATAGCGCAAGCTCGACCGTGGCCGGCAACCGCTCCAGCACCAAGGCACCTGTGGGCATGCGGTACTGGGTGGATTGGCCGAAGTCGCCCTGAAACACGTCCCGCACCCAGAGGCCGTATTGCACATAGACCGGCTTGTTCAGCCCCATCTGCTCGCGCTTTGCCTCGACCTGCTCGATGCTGGCCGAGGGCGGCATCGACATCTGTGCCGGGTCGACCGGCAAAAGCCGCAAGGTGCCAAAGACCAGCATGGTGACGATAATGAAAACCGGAATGACCGAGGCAAACCTGCGGGCAAGAATCCAGAGAAGAGATCTGATCACGGCGGAACTCCGGCGGGGACTTGGCACTGTGCCGGACCCATGAAAGCCGGGTCCGGCACCGCGTTTAAGGTCTGGTTCAGGCCAACGAAATCGAGCGGGCCTCCATCCAGCCATTGCTCCATGGCGTAATCGCAAGGTCGCGGCGGAAACCGATGGTCTGAATGGACTGCAACAGCGGGATCATCGCGCCTTCATTCATCAGAAAGACATTCAGCTCTTCATAAGCCTTGATACGCTTTTCATTGTTCGGCTCTGAAAACAGCGGCTTGACCATCGCGGTGACATCGGGCCGCTTGAATGTGGCAAAGGGCAGTTCGTCGTTGAACATATAGCCGGTGAAATGTTCGGGATCGCCGGTCGGGTTGTCCCAGGTGAACAGCGAGATTGGCGGCAGTTTGCCTGTGCTGTTCAGATCATACCATTGCGCTTCAGTGATAGATATCAGCTTGGCGCGAATGCCGACCTTTTCCCACATTGTCACAATGGCGCGTGCGATGTCATAATCGCCGGGGAACTGCCCGTTCGAGGTGGCGAATTCCAGTTCAACCGGGTTTTCGGGACTGAAGCCAGAGGCCGCCAGCAGTTCAACCGCCTTGGCCTCGTCATAGCCAAAGACATAGCCGGGTGGGTTGCCCTGCATGCCCGGGAATGCCGGAGCGTCAATGGTCACGGCATCGCCGCCAAAAAAGGCTTGCGACAGCAGCGCCTTGTCGATGGCATGATGCGCCGCAAGCCGCACGTTCTTGTCGGCAAGGACCCCGTCCGAGCGCACCGTCAAAAAGATGAGTCGGCCGATGGGATGGGCCACAGCGTTGAAGGCGGTGCCCTGTTGCAGGCGTTTGACATCGCGGATCGACAGTTCCATCGCGATATCCACCGTACCGGATTCCAGCGCCGCCAGACGCGCGGTCGAATCGGGAATGATCTCGAAGGTCAGTTGCTTGACCGAGGGTTTTTCGCCCCAATAATCGTCGCGCCGTTCCAGAACGATGCGGCTGTCGCGGGTGTATTCCTTCAGCTTGTACGCCCCCGCGCCCAGGGGGTTGGTCTTCATGCCCTCGGGCCCAACCGCCTCACCATGCGCTTTCGAGACGATAAAGCCGGTAGCAAAGGCCAACCAAACCGGCGCTGTCGGGAAAGGCCCTGAAAATTTCATCACGCATTCAGTGTCCGAGAGGATCTCGATGTCGGTGACAGTGCCGAAGCCGGTTGAAAGATCAAGCTCATGCCCTGCTTGCAGCCGTTCAAAGAAGGAATAGCGCACATCTGCCGACGTCAGCTTGCTGCCATCCGAAAAAGTAACGTCGTCGCGGAGCGTCAGATTCAGGCTGGTGGCATCGTCGTTCAGCTTCCACCCGGACACGATGGCGGGCGCCAGCGTCAGATCGGCAAGCTGATCCAGCGGCTGGTCAAACAATGAACGCAGGATGCTTTGCGGATCGGGCGCAAGACGCTGGTTGGGGTCAAGCGTGGTGGGATCAGAGGTCCAGGCAATAGAGATCCTGTCAATGTCTCCCCCGGCGGCAAAGGCGGGATTGGCAAGAAGGGTGGCACCGGCGGCACCAAACAGTTGCATGAACAGTCGGCGATCAATATCTTTCATTTCATTCCCCAGTTGGTGTTTTGTTTCGCCTGTGACTTGATGCCCAGGTCGGTTGGCTTTGGTCTTGCCCCGCCAAAAGATCTGTTACCGGACCGGCAACAGAAAACTTCAGGCTGGGGTGCAGAGGCATGGAGTCCTCCGGACGGTACATTCGCGGCGGGTCAGACCGCCGTGCCGTCATCTTGGTATCATATCCGAAGCTGCACTTGCGTTTAGCAGTATTACGTAAATTCGGTATAAGGATACTGAATACCAGCGGGTCAGGAAACAGCATGACAGATCCAGTCAGTGCCCGCCCCCGGACAGACCCAGCAGGTCAATCGGCACGCAAAACGGGCTCTGACTCAGGTTTGATGATGTGGGCGCTGATCCTCTGCTCTGTCCGGGTCCCTCAAGGGCATCATCAAAAGGAAGTCTGAACCAGATTGCACGCCAAAACACTGCTTTCCGGCGGCTTGGGACTGCGGGTAGTGTAGCGGATCAGCGCCCAGAGGGGGCCGTGTTGATGATTGTTGTTGCAGACATGAGTCCTCATCCGAAATACGAATTTTATCACCCATCATATTGATATTACTCTTTTTTTTGAACTCAGGGCAGTTTTTCCCGCCCAGGATGGGTCAGAGCACTCTGCCGCCACCATCGAGACGACACTGCCCGGAAGATTGGCGGTCAGGAACGCAGGCAGGTCAACCGCTTCGGGCCGAACTGCCCCCTGCCCTTCTGCGATCTCGTTGCCGTCAAGCACGATCAGATCAACGCAGAACCTCGGTACCCATCTTGCTCGTCTTCAGGGTCGAGCTGCCCGGTCCCCTCCCCTTCGCCTCATGCGTCCCCGACCTGCACCTGACGCCCATGATCCCGGCTCACCCTGAAGCCCATGAGCATTCCAGCGTCATGCCGTCCTCGGCATAGATGTCGAGTAGAGTCGTGGCTGCTTGACGTTCAACGACGCAACGAAGATGTCAGCCGCTTCTGCGTCATCAGCAGGGAGCGCGCATGGATGCGAGGCCACGCGGGATTTTCGAACAGGCCAGTGTTGACACCATGGGCATCGACCGCAGGCCTGACGTTCAAGCTATGCAGACGACCGTGGCGCGCGATGTCTTTGGCCAGTTCCAAAATCGAGACGTACCCTTTGGCACGACGCACCTGCGACAACACCCGGTTGTCAAAGGGGATGTTCCGCAACGGGTTTGGAAGCCACGTTACCGATCTCACTTTCCGTCACCCCTCACCCTTCCATCCTCTTGGCCGGTCTTGACCGCGGTCAAGACCGGCCAAGAGGATGTCTATGCTCGGAGAACGGTTTCGAAGTATGCTTCGGGTTGCCTGATAGTGTCGGCCTTCCCTAGCAGGTAGTCCAGGACGACGAGCATCTTGCCTGCACCTGCCTTCTGCAGCCCACGCATCAGGTTTTCTTGGCGGATTCTAAGCAATTTGCCGACATCGTAGAGAATGCGGGTTAAAGCTTCTCCGGTTTGCGGAGCTTTTGGAAAGAAGCTAGTGACATGTGTGAAGTCTTCCCACGCCATCTTTGCCGGATCTTTGTTCATCGTCGGTGCTGACGTTTGTCTGATGTCGCTGGGCGGGGTGGAAAGTGTGGGAGTCTTTTTGAATTCTTTATTATTCGACTCTATGTGCCGGACATTTTGACCGTTTCTGACGGGCAATTCGTTGGAGGAGTGGTTATTCGGTTGTTCGTCCAGAGCTTGTGGCTGCGTACTCTCGAGACATTCCGCAGAGCCGAGACGCTCCCCGTGACTTGCTTGTTTATGGGCCCCCAAGTCTCTGAGGCGACCAATAATCCGCAAGACGGCCTCAGCAGTCAGCGTCGCCCGCCGCAGGATGTTCCTGATCATCGTAAGGGTGGACAACTGGGCTTCATCGACGCGTTCGTCTTGAAGGAGCGATGCACGTAAAGCCAGTGCTTCGGCTTTAAGGGACCGCAAGCGCTCATGCTCTTCTGCCAGCTTTGACGCTCTGGCTGCGAGCGCGTCAAAGCTCTGGATCAGGGGTTTCAAGTCGATCCCGAACGCGTCGCGGACTACTCCACCGTAGCGGAGGGGGAAGCGTTTGCCATTGGCCGAGTTTTTGCGTTCGATCAGCTGTGCGGCGGCAAGGCGGCCCAAACTGCGACGCAGAGTCCTTTCATCGATTCCGTTGGCGCGTTCTGACAGGGATGCATTTGATGGGAACACGACAGTCAGTTCAATGACATTGCTGCGTGCGGTGCCCTGTCTCTCGCGGGGCAGGTAGCTGATGAGAGCTGTCAGAACGGCAAGATCATTGGTCGTAAGGCCAAGGTCCTTCCTTAGTACGCGAACCGGGGCCAGCAGTTCATAGGGGTTAGGGCAGGGCATAGGTACCCGTTCCGCCAGGGCGGTTGGTGTCTGAAATGGGTGTTTCATGGTGTTTCGGAAGAAAAAGCTTCCCCGGTCACCGCGAGCGGTGTTGAAATCGATTCGTTTTGGGGGTATCAATCAGGTGTCGAGACTGATTGAGGCCCTTCGGAAGCATCGCTTTCGGGGGGTCTTTCCTTTTCTAGCCGGTCCTCCTTTCGTTTTCTGCTCGTTGCTCTTGATGCCCTGACCTCAGTCAGGTCACGGGGTCGTCACTCTGGCACATCTTGACCGCGGTCAAGAAGCTCGGTGATCAGCTTCCGGACGGCGTCTTCAACGCGCGGGGCAATATCAGCATCTACGTCGATGGTGATGCGGTTGCCCTTTCGGCCGATCTTCACCCGCTGACCGGGATGTATCTTGTGCGTCGATGGCTTGGTGGCCGTCAGCAAGGTTACCGCCGCTTCGAGGCGGTCGGGGCCTGGTACGTTGCGAGGGATTTCGTGGGCAATGTCCCGGGCCTTGGCGACGTCTTTCTCGCACAATCTGAAAAGCTTCTCCCAGACCCGCCGACCAACGCCATGTGCAGGTCCGATAGCCTGGATCAGTTCCATCGGGATGCCCGTCGCGATACGGTTCATTCGCGAGACGAGCGATTCATCGATCTGAAGTGCCCGATACGCGATCGTCTGCGCGTTCTTGCGCGTCTCGTCGGTTTTCCCGATTTCTCGAATGATCCCGGCAACAAACAGGGCCCTTTCGATGAACGACGGGTCTTGGCGGGCGTTGTTCTCCACGCCTTGGGCAATAAGAGCTTCCTCGTCGGTCATCTCCATGACCGTGGCGCGCACCTTCTGACCAATCTGGCGACAGGCAAGAAGCCGACGGCGGCCATAAACGATCTCGAGCGCACCGTCCTGGGTTCGGCGAACCAGAACCGGCACCTTCTGCCCGTGCTCGCGGATGGACGCGACCAGCTCATCCAGACCATCGCTTGGATCGATGCGGTCCATGACTGCGGACATCCGAATGGTTGCCGGGTCGATCAGCCGCGTGGCGTGTTTGTCTTCTTCGAGCACGGATGCTTGTGCGCGAGCCACTGTCGGGCTCGTGCGCTTCACATCCAGATCCTCGTCCGAAGGCAGCGCTTTGCCCATCGCGTTCTTGAGAGAGTCACCGAAGACCTTACGCGCCATGGCTACGCCCCCATGCCTTCAGGATTTCGCGTTCGACTTCGTCGGTCACGCGCGAAACGGATTCGATCGCGCGCTCGTAAGTTCTGCGGTTCACGTCGCGGGGTTCGACCTCGAAGATGCTCTGCTGCGTGTTCGCGGCATCGCCCACCGCTGTCGATTTCAGGAACTCGGCCGACAGGACGGCATCCCCGAGAACTGTCCGAAGCAGAGACGAAATCTGCACCTGCGGACCGTCAGTGTTTTCGTAGCGGGTAATCAGAACCCTCACGAAGTTCAGCCCATGTTCCGGGGCATGCGCCTCAACGACCCCCATCAGGTTGCTCGCCATGCCCAGAAAGCTCGCCAGCGACATGACATCGAGCATCGACGCGTTCAGCGGGACCAAGACCCCCGTCGATGCAAAGAGGGCCGAGATCACCGAGAAGTTCAGCTGCGGCGGGGTGTCGAAGATCACCAGGTCATATTGGTTCAGGACGGGCTCAAGCGCTTCCCGGATGCGACTGTGGAACGTGGTGGCGCCGTGTCTGAAACTCAGGGCAACCTCGAACTCGTACTCCATGATGTCCATGGAGGCCGGGATCAGGTCCACAGTCGGGAAGTTCGTTTTGCGAATGATGTCTGATGCGGGAAGGGGACCCTCGGACCGGATCAGATCGTACGAGGTCGGCATATCCGGATCGAGCTCGGGGGTAACCCCGAACAGATTTGTCAGACTTGCCTGACTGTCGAGGTCGACCAGCAAGACCCGGTAGCCGCGCAAGCCCAGCAGTTGCCCCACATGAGCGACAGTAGACGTTTTTGCAGATCCGCCCTTCAAGTTGAAGATTGTCAGGACCTGACAAGGCTCTCCTGATCGTCTGTGCGGGTGCTCTTCCGGCTTGATCCTGCCGGTCTGGAGAAGGATGCGTTGGGCGTCAACCATCTCTTGCGCGGAAAAGCTGCGACGGTTGCCCCCTTCAAGAATTCCCTCGGGAAAGCCCTCAAGGTTTGACACATGGTGGCGGAAGGTGTTCTGGTTGATCCGGAGCAGATCTGCCGCTTCCCGCATCGCAAAGCGACGGAGACCCTTCTGGGCATCCGGCGGGAAAGTCTCCTGCGCATGTTCTCGCAACCGGCTGCCGAGCCGTTTGGACATGACATCAAATCTTTGGGAGGCGCGTATCCCGTTCATCACTGCCCTCAAGTCTTTATTGTTTTAGAGACCTTAACAAATATGGCGGATAAATCCAGCCCAAACTGTTGAGCGGCCTCAGCGCGTTGAGGCCGCATATTTCTGTGGAAGTAAAGTTGTTGAAAATCAGAGCTTTGTGCGACGGTGCTCTCGGCCTGCTTCAACAGTTCGTAGCCTGAGGTGCGACTGCCACAAGATGTATTGTGGCTGCGTACGGAAAGCGGCGAGCAGAATCTGACCTCCGATTCTCGCTACGCTCAGTCGAGCCATCCGACAACAGCTGACAGCTTGTCCGCTCGCGCATCGCCACCAGTCGGTTGCAGATCGCCGTCAGCGTGATGTCGGGATCCGCGCTCTTGTGAACGGAAGCCATCGCCGAAATAGGCGCTCTCTGCGCGCGGTTCGGCTTTGCGTCGACGGGCGCATGCGGGGCAGGGGGGGTCTGATCCTTGGTCGAGACGCGGGCACGGCCGATCAGAAGCATCAAAACAGGCGATTGCAGTATCAGGTGCCACCAAGAAACCACCTTTTCCTTGCAAGTCAGTCACCTAACAGATTGGTCACCGGGTTTTCGCTGATCTCGACATCGGCGTAGTATTTCTGAGCCTGCACGGCGGAGCGGTGCAGTGACAGTTTCATTGCTGCCGCCAATGGCGCGCCATCAAGCGCGGCTTGGGTCAGAAATCCGGCGCGCAGTCCGTGAGGCGTGGCAAAATCCACCGGAAACCCGGCAAGCTGCAAGCGATACCGCAGGATCGTGCGCAGCGCATCCGTCGCGAGGCGGCGGGGCAGGGGGCGATCAGAAAGGGAGACGGGGCGGAACAGCGGGCCATCAGTGATCTTTGTCACCTCCAGCCAATGCACCAGCGCGCGGGCGGCCCGGCCCTTCATCGGCAGGCGCGGGGCCTGATCTTTTTTTGTGGTCTTGGTCTCCAACAGTCTGATCCAGACCAGTCCTTTGGTGGCAAAGTCGTTCAGGGCAATATTTTCGACATTGAGTGCCGTAATTTCTGACCGCCTGCGCCCGCCGCTTGCGAAGGCCAGCATCAGCATGGCGCGATCCCGGATGCCGCGATGGCTGGCGTCGCAGGTGGCGAGCAAGGCTTCAAGAATATCTCGCGTGATAGGCTTGGGCGACTTGGGCATGCGGGGGCGCGCATTCGCCCGCCTTGCCTTCTGCCGGGTCTGCTGCACGAGAGGGGCCGAGAAAGGTGAGGGCAGGTTGCGCATGCGATGGAACGCCTGCCAGCTTGCGATCCGCCGGTCCAGCGTGGCCGGTGCAGGGCAGGTGAGCGCCATGCGCAGCCCGATGGCGATCAGTTCCATCGCGACATCCTGCGCGGGGCCCGTCTTGTCGCTAAGATCCTGTGCGTGATCAAGGATAAACCGCAACGCTACTTTTTCGTCTTCAGGCCAAGCCAGAGGCTGCCCGAACGAGGCCATCTTCCAGGCCGCGATATAGGCCAGATCGCGCTCCCAGGCGCGCAATGTGTTGGCTGGTGTGCCGCGGCGGTAAAGATCGGCCAGAGCCGCCTCATCCGCGTCGGACAGTTGTGCATAGGCGGGCAGGGCAAGCGCGGTCATAGCCAGACCTTGAGTGTGTAAGGCAAAAATGATAGTTGTAAGGAGGAACGCCAAATTGCCGTGGAGGCTGCCATGCGGGAATCGACTGTGACAATCAAGGGCCAGACCACCCTGCCAAAAGACGTGCGTGCAGCCCTCCAGCTCCATCCGGGGGACCGGGTTCGGTATATGATCCTGGACGGAGGCGAAGTCCGACTCGTGCGCAGCCGGCCCGTGACGCAATTGGCAGGCCTGTTGAAGGGCCGGACCGACAGGCGGGCCAGCCTTGAAGATATCGACGAGGCCATCGCCAAGGGTGCAGCAGGCGAATGATGCCACAACCGACCCAACTGCAAACCGGGCTCGACACCAATGTGCTGGTGCGATTTCTGGTGCAGGATGACGCCGAGCAAGCGAGGGTAGCTCAGAACCTTATCTCCACCTTCACCGAAGCCGAGCCAGGTTTTGTGTGCCGGGAAGTCCTGGTCGAGCTGGTCTGGGTGCTTGAACGCGCTTACGCCCTGCCGCGCGGGGATATAGCGCAGGCGCTGGACGGCCTGCTTGAGGCGCGCGAACTGGTGATCGAGGAGGCGGACCGAGCCGCGATTGCTGTGGACCGTTATCGCAAGGGCGGTCCCGGCTTTGCCGACCAGATGATCGCGCTGGCAGGGGTGGGGGCCGGATGCCAAACAACGGTCACTTTTGACCGCAAGGCCGCAGGCCTTCCCGGAATGCGGTTGCTGGGAGTGGTTTCTGATCATTGACCCGTGACGTTTGCAGGCGGTTTTGCGGGCCAGTCTGCGGCGATTTCAGGTGAAGATCAACAGTCATGATAAGGCAAACTTATCATGTGTAATGACCCTCAAAAGAAAAGCGGTCACTGGTGGGCAAAATTATATAATTTTGCTTACTACACTCATATAATGCCGTTATAAAAGGGTATGGTCTTCATGCACTGCCATCTGGAACAGCGCCAACCTGACCTGAACCGCCAGCGTTTTTATGCCGTGGCGGTCGAACAAGATCTCTTTGGCCAATGGCTCCTGCTGCGCCGCTGGGGTCGGATCGGTACGTGCGGACGCGGGCTGGTAGAAGCCTTCGCCGCCCAAGACATGGCGCAAGCGGCCGCCCTTGATCTGATCCGCATAAAGACGCGCCGGGGATATGGCCCGGCACGGCAGAGGGCATGTTCCGCCCGCCCCGGTCGCATCGACAATCCGGCCCCGACGAGGGGGGAGGCGAAGGTGCCGATCTTTGGTTTGTCGTGCGCCTTGCCAACGCCACCTTGACCGCTTCACGGCCTCGTCCTCATCGGGACGTTACAGACCAAGGGAGATACAGGGTCTGGACGGCAACGGAGCAAGCTTGGCGGGATCGGCCAACTGCTTGGCGCAGGTCGGCAGCGACTGTCGCGTTGAAAAAGAGTGTTTGCGCCGAATCGCGATTCCCTGCAACCTGTGCGTTAATTCAACATATACGTCGCCTTTATTTTTTGCGTCCACGCTTCGACTTTCAAACCACTTTTCTTTCCGTTCCGGCCTCTCCTGACTGATCTCAATCTTAGCCGTGTGGGATTTGCCGCACGATGTGAGGTATTGTTTTGGGCGATAATGCAGTTGAAGCGTTTGGTCGCGGATTTGCCGGCTTTGCCCATAGCCGCGCGGGAGAACTGGTCGGCTCCAGTTTTTCGGACTCTGGATCCCTCGTCGCCTCGCTGTTCGATGGCACAACGGGCACGACAAAGGCCGCCTTTGCCGCGCTGAAGGCAGATATCGACGCGCTGTCGCCGCTGGTCGATGCGCTGGTCACTGCGCTCAAGGCCGACATCGACAAGGGCAAGGCGGCCGTCGAAGAAATGGCCGCCGAAATCGCGACATCCCCGTTTCAGGCTGATGAGCTGGCGCGGGTTCTGACCGCCTTGGGCAAGCTTCTGGTGGCATACGACTCTGCAATCGGAAAATGCGCCGAAAAGCTGGCCGAACAGACCCCGGCCGGGCCGGGGCGCGACGCAAAGGTCCAGCAGATCAAGGACGAAATCAATGGCATGAATGCGCCGATCAAGAAGCTGTTTTCCAATATCGGAAATGGCGTGATCGACGGCTTCAACGAGGTGGTCAGCACGGTTCTGGGGATCGACGACGCGGCCAGCCAGCTGGAAGACCTGCTGGAGTGGGATTACAAGGAAAAGCGGCTGAGCGTCACCTTCCTGCAGGTCGGGGCGAAATCTCTGCCGCCGCTGAACTTCGACGGCGGCCATCTGGAAGCGTTCTTTCAATACAAGACCGATATCCGCGCCGGGATCGAGCTGACCACCAACCTCAAGGCGGGCCTGCGCAGCGACAAGCTCCTCGAAAAGATCATGCCGGGGCAGGCCCCCACCGCCGACAGCGATGGCGTGGCGATCACCATTGATACAACCGACGGCATCACCTTTGGCAGCGGGCCGAACAAGCGGCTGGTCCTGCCGGTGCGGTTTGCCTTTCCTGGGCTGGAGCTGCGCGAATTCGCGGTGGAACAGCCGGCCGCCGACAATGCAGATGCCAACAACCGCATCAACGTCGTCTTCACGCTGGCCGGCAAGCTGGGGGATGTCTTTGCCGTCGTGGTCGAGGGTGGCGGTATCTCGATCCGCTGGGTCGATGGCGGCAGCCCGATTGTGAGCCCCAAAATCCCGTCGGGTGCGGGGATGCGGATCAAGACGCCGGTCATTACCGGTGGTGGCTATCTACGCTATGATGAGGTCAAGAAAGAATACGGTGGCGTCTTTCAGCTCGAAGTGGCCAAGCTGGGGATCACGGCGATCGGCCTGATCGGGACAGAGCCGTTCAGCCTCGTGATCGTCATCGGCGTGCGCTTTGCGCCGAAGATCGAGCTGGGCTACGGGTTCACCCTGAATGGCCTTGGCGGCATCCTGGCAATCGAGCGCGGACTCGACAGCATTGCCCTTGCCAATGGGCTGAAGACGGATGTCGTCGGCCAGTTGCTGTTTCCCGCCGACCCGGTCGCGGCGGCACCGCAGATTTTGAACCAGCTGGGAGCGATCTTTCCGCCCATGGCGGGGGGCTTTGTCATCGGTCCGATTGCGGAACTCGGCTGGGGGTCGCAGGCCGGATTTCTGAAGGCGCGGCTGGGGATCGTGCTGTCGCTGCCCGACCCCAAGATCACGCTTCTGGGCGCCATCCAGATCGGTGTGCCCTCGGCCGATGTCGCGCCCAACCTGCGCCTGGTGGACCTGAACGCGAACCTGATGGGCCAGGTCTCGCCGGATTACTTCTTCATCAAGGTTTCGCTGGCGAAATCCAAGGTGTTCAAGCTCGAACTGACCGGAGATATTGCCATCTATGTGCAATGGGCCGGCGAGGGTGCCTTTGCGCTGTCGGTCGGCGGGTTCTTTCCCGGCTATGAATATCCCAAGCAACTGGGCACGATGGACCGGGTCGGGATCAAGTTCGCACCGCCGGTCGACTGGCTTTCCCTGTCCGCGGTGTGCTATTTTGCGGTCACGTCGAATTCGGTGCAGTTCGGCGGCAAGGTGGATCTGCGGGCCAAGGTCGGCCCTGCCTCTGCCGAAGCCTGGCTGCAACTCGATGCACTCTTCCAGTGGGCACCATATTTCTATTTCGAGATTCGGCTGGATGTCGGGATCAAGGTCAAGGCGTTTGGCGTGACCCTGGCGGGTGTGCAATTCACCGGCAAGATCAGTGGCGATCAGCCTTGGCATCTCGAGGGCAATGCAGTCTGCGAAATTGCCTGGTGGGATGTCGAGGTGCCGATCGGTCCAATGGAATGGGGCGAACCCCGTCCAGCCATTGCCGAGGAAATCGACAGTGCCAGCAGCGCCGCACAGGCCCTGAGCACGCCGGAGGCCTGGACCCCGCAACTCCCGCCTGGCGCCCAGCACATCGTGCGGCTGGCCACCGAAGAAGAGGCGCTGGCTCTGTATCATCCCCTGGGCGCGCTTTTGGTGCGCCAGTTGCAGGTGCCCCTCGAAACCGACATCGACCGGATCGGTTCGCGCCCGGTCAAGGCGCGCCGGATCAACCTGCAGAACCCGCAGTTGGGGGGTGCCGTTCCGGCGGCGGTCTGGCATGTGACCGACCGCTTTTCGCCGGGCCATTTCCTGCAACTGACCGACGCGCAGGTTCTGGCCCGGCCGGAGTTTGAGGTTCTGCCCTCTGGCATCGGGCTGGCCGCAGCGCGGGGGGCACTGGTGAGCGATGCCACCCATGCCGCCTATCGCTGGAACACGGTCTTTCCCGGACGCGCGACAGGATCGCTGCTGCAAGCCTGGATCGGGGGCAAGAACGTGTCGAAGTATCTGGGCCAGAACGCGGCGTCAAAGCTCAAGGCGCTGTCGTCAAACCCTTACATCATCGAAAAGCCGGTCCCGACGCCCGACATCCTGCAGGATCGGGGCCTCGTGCAGGTGGTCAGCGCCGAAACGCTGCAACCGGTCGACGGGGTGTTCGTGACACCAAGTGCGGCAGATTGGACAACAAAGGCCGGATCTGGCCTGACCACCTTGGCTCCGGGGATGATGCGATGATCAAGAGTCTCAGCCAGACCGCCAGCTTTCTTCCGAACCTCAGCCAGCTGCTGGCCCCGGGTTTCACCCCCGAGGACATCTCGCTTGGCGACTATGCGCTGTTGCCCTTTGTCCGGACCGGGCTGGCTGCGGGAATCACCACGGCCCCGGCGGCGGGGGCGCTGCGGGCCAGCGTGCAGGCGGGGTTCGAGGTGGCCGCCTCTGACGGCAGCGGCACCCCGCAGCCGGTCAGCCAGCTCTTGACCCTGTATGGGCCGGGCGATGTGACCGGGATAGACCCCAGCCAGATCATCCGGCGCGAGCCGGTCAAGGATGCCGATCAGGCCGAAGAGACCTTTCTTGCCCATATCGAATTCGACCGGCCGGATTTTCCATGGCTGTTCACGCCCTTTCCGGCGGATGGCCATAAGCTCAAACCATGGCTTGCGCTGATTCTGGTGGAAAAGGCCTCGGCGGTGCTGGAACCCTCGTCGGATGAACGCCCGATGCGGCTGACCACACAGCTGGGGCAATTGCAGGACCTGTCCGAAAACCATCTTTTTGCCCACGCGCAATGCGTGGGGGCCAGCGTGACCAACACCGGCATTGCCATGGGCCTGCCGATGGAAAACCCGCAGAGCCTAGCCGCGCGTCTGAGCGACGAACACGGCCCGGCCAACCTGTCGCGCCTGATCTGCCCGCGCAACCCGGCACCCAACACCACCTATATTGCGGCGCTTGTGCCTGCCTTTGATTGCGGGGTCCGGGCCGGGCTTGGCTTGGGCGGCGGCACGCTGAACGACGCATGGTCACGGGCGGCGAACAACAGCGATGCGCAGACCCAGATCGTGTTGCCGGTCTATGACATGTGGGAATTTACCACGGCCCCGGCAGGCGACTTCAAGTCGCTGTCCGAAAAGCTGAAGGGCATCGCCGCCCCCTGGGCCATCGGGCGGCGCATGATCGACATGAGCACCCCCGGCAGCGGCATTCCCGCATTGCCCGCCGGGGCACCCGGCGCGCTGCAGATCCTGGAATGTGCGCTCTATTCGCCATCCGCAAAGCCTGCAGGCGCCCCGGTCGATGGCGTCTGGCCCACGCCACAGCGGTCAGCCCTGCGCGACCGGGTGAACGAGGGCAATGAGACGACCCCTGATCTTCCGCGCGTCGGGCCGCGCATGTATGCGCGCCATCAGGCAGCAAAAGTCAGCATCGGAAACCCCGCCGCGCCCTTCGATGCAGCCGAGATGGATGCGGGCTGGTTTTCCCAGCTCAACACCAGTCCCGATCACCGGATCGTGGCGGGCCTTGGCACCCGCGTGGTCCAGCGCGATCAGGAACCCCTGATGCAGGCGGCCTGGGCGCAGGTGGACGGGGTGCGCAAGGCCAATCAGGCGCTGATCTGGGCGCAGTTTGCCGAGGTGATGAACACCTCGCTCTATGATCGCCACATCGCCACGCTGGATCTGGGAGGGCTGAGCCAAGTGACCCGCAACATTCACAGCCGGATCAAGCTTGCCGCACAGCCCGCGACCTTTGCCACCACCCTGGCGCGCAGCCAGACCGCAGAGGCGGTGACGACGGTGGTCTACCGCCGTGCCTTGCGCATGTCCTCGCCCGTGATGAAGCGCGAGGCTTTGGCGGCACCGGGCCTGCAACGGGCGGTCACCCTGGGCGATGACCGCACGGTGGTCAAAATCCCCGATGGCATCACCGGGTTGTCACCGCAGGGCATGGCCTATTTTACCGATGCGCAGATTGCATCGGTGCTGGGCGTGGCGTCAGTGGTTGCGCGGGCCGAGTTGACCAAACGGATGGCGTCATTGACCAGATCGGGCACGACCTTTGCCCATCTGATGACCAACGACTCCGCCTGGAAGGTCAAGGACACGCTGCGCGCGGGCGATGCGCTCGGGGGTGTTCTGCTCAAGGCTGTGACCGGCGGCATGACCGCTGGCGGGGCGACCGGCAAAAGCGTGGATGTGGGGCCGCGCGCGGCTATCCTGGCGGGGCTGGCGGCCTTTGACGGCCCGCTTGCAACAACCGCAAAGAAGACTCTGGACACCGTCGCCACGCTGGCCCCCAAGCAGACGCTGCGGCAGGCCGCGATCCAGACAACCGCTACAGGACCGATGATCCGCCGCGAGATCGGCAGGAATGTCGGGTCGGTGATCCGCGGAACATCGGGTCCGCTGCGGCGCGGCGGCCCGGTGATCTTCGACACCCCGCCGCGTGACCCGCAGCCCACAGTCGATACCACCCAGATCCCACCGCAAAAGCGCTTTGCACAACCGATGTCGGAGTCCATTTCCGCCATCATTGCCAAGCTCAACACGCTCCCCGCCGCGCGCAGCGTCGAAGGGTTGCGCAAGATCGTGACCGGGGCGATGGGCGCGCCTGCGGTCACCGCCGAACTGCCAAGGCTGACCGTCACCAAGCCGCAAATCCTCAACCGGCTTTCCCCTGCCATTCTGGCGCTCGATGCGGCGCGGGGGCGCGTGCGGGTCTTGCCCGAAGCGGTGCCGCAGGACTGGTTCCGTCGCACCGTGCTGCGCCCGATCATGGCAGCGCCGGTGTTCAAGCGGCCGATGTATCAGGCGCTGGAGGCGTATGATCGTGACTGGCTGGTGCCGGGTCTGGGCAGCATACCGAACCGCAATTTCGTGACCTTGCTCAAGGTGAACACCGCGTTTTGCGAAAGCTTCCTGATCGGCGCGTCAGACGAATTTGGCCGCGAGCTGTTGTGGCGTGACTATCCGACCGACCAGCGTGGCACCTATTTCAAACGGTTCTGGGACGCGGATCAGGACGAGCTGACCGGGCCGATCCACCGGTTTCGTGCCGATCAGCCGCTGGGACGCCACTTCGCGCTTGGCGGCACCGCGGTCGGCGGGCCAGAACGGCTGGTGCTGGTGGTGCGCGGCGATCTGGTGCGGCGCTATCCCGATCTGGTGGCGGCGGCGGTGCAGGACACCAACCCCTTGGACAACAAGGTGGAATTTGCGGCCAACAGCGATGCGCCGATCCTGTTCATCGCGCATCTGGCACCGGATTACAAACTGGTCGGCTTCGACCTGACAGAGGCGCAGGTGGCCAGTGGCAACTGGTGGTTCCTTCTGGCCGAGAATCCGACCGCACCGCGCTTCGGGCTGTCGGTGCAGGACGGAAACCAGGGGGCAAGCCTGACGCATGACAATGTTGACTGGGATGATTTCTATGCGGGGGCCGCACGGCCCCTGGGCGGGCAGTTCCTGATCCCGGGGGCACGCAGCGTCAGCGTGACCGACACCAGCCCCGAAGGCAGCAAACCCAAGACCGTACAGTGGCCGGGGCACGCAGGCATCGTGGCGCGCACCCTGCTGCGCAACCCCGTGCGCGCCGCGTTCGAAGCCAAGGCCCTGATCAATTCCATCCAGGGTGTTTCCTGACCCGTTCCGGCGATCTTTTTTGCGAACAGAGGTTTTTTCATGCCAGATCCGATCCAGACGCTGCAAACCGACATCGCCAAGGCACAGCGCGCGGTAGATGCATCGCAGGCCAAGCTGGCCCGGCTGCATGAGGATCGCCGCCTTGCCGGACTATCCCTGCTGGATGCCCAACGCCGTGGCGATGAAACAGCGGCCAAAAAGGCAGAGCGGCTGGTGACCGCAGCGACCGAGGCGATCGGAAAGCAACGCCTGTTGCGCGACCGGTCGGGGCTGGCGTTCACCGATCTTCTGAAAAACCCCCTGTTGCGCCAGATTGATGCGCCGGCCGACGTGCCTTTGCTGCTGTTGCCGGTGCGGATCGAAACCCGGTTCGCGAACAACGGCAAGACATTGAAAGTGCGCATCTATCCCGATGACATCCACATCGACGGGCTGGAGCGCGGCCTGACCGACCCCGAAGCGGCGGCGGGAACGGCCTATTGGACGGATCTGTGGGCCAAGGCCAACGCAGATGTCGACGCGGCCTTTGCCACCTTGTCGGAAAGCGTGGGCGCCGCGCGGGCGCCTTGGGTGTCGCTGGCGTTGCGGCCGCTGAACTGGGATAGCCGCGCGACAGCGGCAAGCCCTGATTTCCCACCCGTCACAGCGCCCCTGCGGCAGGCGGCGCTGGCGCGGCTGTTGCCCGACTACTTTCACATCACTGCAGTTCAGGGCAGCAAGACGACGACGGTCGTGACCGGCAAGGTATCTGCCGAGGTGAAGATCGGGCTGATCTCGCAGGATGATGCAGCGCTGGTCGAGGTGAATGGCCTGAAGGTTCTGGCCGGCACCGAATGGCTGCATGAATACGACACCGCCAAGGCCATGGGTCTGGCCGCAGAGCTGACCTTGCCGCAGGCGGGCAAGGTCGACAGGCTCTATGTCTACGGGCTGACGGCAAGCCGCGATCCGGTGCAGTCGGCCACAGCACTCGCCGATCTGTTGCAGGCCCATGCCTGCACCAAGGGCTTTGCCTTTGCACCCCAAGGCACGCCGACCAACAACACCGAGACCGACCCGGCAGGCTGGCAGCGCCGGATCAAACCCCGCGCCCTGCCGCTTGTGTCAGATGCCCTTCCCGCCGACTGCAACGCCGCTGTCCTGGCCGAAGCGCTGGGTTTTGAGGCGCGCGACTGGATGGGGTCGGCGGACCATGGACAGGACCGCGAAGCAGGCGCGGCCCATGCGATGATGGGGGCCATGTGGCCCGCCACATGGGGCTATTTTCTGGAAACGCTCGACGAAGGGCAGGACGCGCTGTCTCCGGTCATCGTCGAGCAGATCCGCAGGTTTCACCGGGCCCATGTGCGGGGGCGCGGCCCTTTGCCCGCGATCCGCATCGGCAACCAGCCCTATGGCATCCTGCCGGCGATGCCGCATGCCCGCTTTGCCCCTGCCAAGGGCGACAGGTTCGAGGCGGTGATCAGTGCCTTTCTGAACGACATCCGCCGCAACTGGGTCAACGGACACGAAAACCTGTCGCATGTCGGCAATCCGGGCAGTGACGGCCCCATTCCCGAATACATGCGCGCGGCGGCGGTGTCCTACGGGGTGCGGGCGCGCAAGGTGTTGTCGGGCAATATGCTCAACATGATCGGGGCCACCACGGCCAACGCACCGCCGCCCGCCGCCAACGAGGCGCTTCTGACCCAGTTGTTGATCGAGACGGACAAGAACCTGCGTTTTGCCCATTCGGTCGGGTCGCTGGATGACACCGCCAACCCCGTGATGCTGCCCTATGCCGACCCTGCGCGCGACACGGCCTTTCTGCGCGCGCTGCTCGACACCGGCAAAGGCGGCCCGGTGTCGAGCCTGTTTCAGGCGCTGGCCTCTGAATCCTGGAAGCGCAGCACCGAGGCGGCCACGGTGCCGGACGGCACTGCCGGGATCATCCGCGACTCTGCCGCCCTGTCCCCCACGATCAGCGAAAAGCTGGTGGGCGTGCTGGCCAATGCCGACCGCTTTGCTTCGCGCGATTATGATGACCTTATCGCCAGTCTGCCCGGCGCAGGCGACCCGGCTGCGCGACCCGCAAAGCAAACCCTGTTTGTCACAGAAACCTCGACCGCGCAGATGATGCAGTCTGTCACGCTGGCCACATCGGTGCCCGAGCGGGATTTCATGACCGTGCTGGTTGTCGACTCTCTTCTGCGCGGGCAGTCGCGCAAGGCCGACCTACGCGCGGCCTTTGAGGCGCTGATCGAGTTGCCCGAAGGTGCGCTCGACCGCGATTTCACCCTGCTGACCGCCGAGGCCATCGACACCGCCTCGCACCGGCTGGATGCCTGGTTGACCGGGCTGGCCAGCCGCCGTCTGGCCAGCTTGCGCAAGGCCCGGCCGGACGGCCTGACCCTGGGCGCCTACGGCTGGGTCGAGAACCTGGTCCCGCAGCAGCGCAAGAAGCCCGAAGGCGGCTATGTCGCGGCACCCAGCCTGGCGCAAGCGACCACGGCGGGAATGCTGCGCAGCGCCTATATGAACCACAATCCGGTCGGTGGCGGCGACAGCGCCTTTGCGATTGATCTGTCCAGCCGCCGGGTGCGCGATGCCCTGTATCTGCTTGAGGGCGTGCGTCAGGGTCAGCCCATGACCGCCTTGCTGGGCTATGCCTTCGAGCGTCAGCTGCACGAGGCCGGGTGCGACCGCTTTATCCTGTCTTTCCGGGGCATTGCGCCTTTGGTACAGGGCGCGCTGACAGATGCGGATGACAACACGCCGCAAGAGGCGGTTCAGGCCATCGCGGCGGCGAATGTGACAGATGCGCTGGCGCTGATAAAGCTTTGGAAGACAAAGGGCAGCGGGGCAATCTTTGACCAGCTGGCCGCACGACCCGACGGCAATCCCTATTTTGATGCGGGGGTTACCTGGGATCCGCCCTCGACCAAGGAACGGGCAGCAATTGCGGCGGCGGTTGACAAGATCATCGCCGATGTCGATGCCACCGCCGACCTGATGCTGGCCGAGGCCGTGCACCAGATGGCGCAGGGAAACCCCAAGCGCGCCTCTGCAGCGATGGATGCCGCAGGCCGGGGCGAGGGGCCACCGCCCGAGCCGGATGTGATCTCGACCCGCACCGCCCCGGCGATTGTCACCCATCGGCTGATCAGCCTGTTGCCGGACAAGGGCGGCTGGTCCACCACGGCACCGCGCGCGCAGGCACAACCGCTGCTGGAGCATTGGGCCGGAACGCGGATGGGACCACCCGGCAACATCATTCTGGCCGATGCCGCCCAGGGCGCGCGTGTCACCCTCGCCGAAGCAGAGATTTCGGCGCTGGACTTCATCGCCCTTTCGGCCAATCAGCCCGCGCTGGAGCGGCTGTTGCAGGCGCGCATTCCGGCGCTGGCCGGAAATGTCGTGCTGCTGACGCCCGGCGCGGGCGGCTTGCAGCCTGACCAGCTGTGCCTTGCCGAAGCGATCCTGGTGGCGCAATCCTTGCTGGCTGTGCTGTCGGTTGCCAAGCCGGCGGATGAGATGACCTTTGCCTTGCCCGGCACCCCGGGCTGGCGCGCCGCAGACGGCGCGGTGACAGACGGCACGCAACGCCTGCAAGCGGCAACCGGCATGCTGGCGCTGCGTCTGCAGGACCTGTCCGATCTGCTGCTGCAGGAGGCGGTTGACCGCAACACGCTCGACACCGCCCTGATGGCCCTCGCAGAGTTCGGGCTGGTGCTGCCGCCAACGGGCTCTGCCTCCGAAACCGACATGGCGTTTCTGATGCTGGGCGAAGGGCAGGCACGGCTTTCGCGGGCCGAGGCGGCACTCGCCGCGGGGCCGGGGGCGGCCTATCAGCTGGACGAAATCGCCAAGACCCTGTTCGGGCGAGAGTTCCTGTTCCCGCTGCCGGTGGTGTTTGACCCCTCCATCCCCGGCGCGATGCAGGGGCGGCGGGCCTTTGCCCCGCCGCCCGAGGGGGCGTTGATGCAGTTTCTGGCGGACTGGGGCAGCGTGCGCCCCGCTGTTGCCAGCCATGGCAAAGCGCTTTTGTTGACCGGGATCGCCGGGAATGCCGCCGTGCCTGGCCTTGATCAGCTGTGCGGGCTGGGACAGATCCTGGCAGATCACTGGTTGGGCGGGCCCCTGCCCGCCGACACACCCAGCCCGACAGCGCCGGTGGCCACTCTCATCCTCGACGGGGCGACCGGGATTGATCTGGACGCGCCGCAGATCGGGCTGGCGATTGACGAATGGACCGAAACTCTGCCCTACCGCGAACGCTTTGGCGATGCGGCGACGGCACCTGTCGACAGCCGCACGACGGCGGGTGTGGCCCTGCACGCCGATGCCCCCAACGCCCAGCCGCCGCAGGTGCTGCTGCTGGCCGTGGCCCCCGACATGACAAAACGGTGGACGGCAGAGACGCTGATCGCGCTGTTCGACGACACCCTGTCCCTGGCGCGGACCCGGATGATCTCGCTCGAAACGCTGCCGCTGGTCGGGCACATCCTGCCCGCGATCTACACCCAGAGCATGTCGCTGCAGGGTCGGGAAGCGCCAGACTGGTCGATCATCGTGCGCGATCTGCACGCCGTGGCCCTGACCCCGAACCTGAAGAATTTTGCAATGGTGAAGGACAAGTAGATGTGCGCGACAGTGACCCATCCCACCTTTGACCTGATGGTTGAGCGAGGGTTCGCCTTCAATGATATCATCGACATCCTCGTAAAACCCGTCGCCTGGACCCGACTGGAACCGCAAACCCGCAGCGGCAACCCGGATGCATGGCTGGCCACAAAGATCCATGATGCGGCCTGGATGCTGGGGCGGCAATGGCAGGCGGGCGAGTTCCTGGGCGAAGATTGTGGCACGCCTTTATCGGTCGAGGTGACCGTGCGCCACCATGCCCTCGCCGGGTTCCGTCCGGGGCGGCTGGATCAGGCGCTGAAGCGGACCACCCTGTCGCCGGGCGCTGTGATCGAACCGGAAGTCGAGCGCGAGCCTTGGGCGATGCCCGGCCTTGCCGACCGCGCGACGGCAGGGCTTGCTCTTGCGTCGGCGCTCGCAGCCAGCGGCGCAAATGCGGCCTTGCCGGGGTTTTCCGACGCCGACCTGACGGCGGCCGAAAAGGCGGGGGCCGATCCCGGCTGGCTCTTGGCTGCACGCCGCAGCCCGGATGGTGAAGCCTGCGCCCTTGCGCTGGAAGCCGGGCCGCCGGGCTGGCTGTCCGGCGCCCCGGCAGAAGCGAACGACGCGGCCAAGAGGTGGCTGGAGTGGTATCGGCGCAATGTCTCTGACAACGTGTCGCTGACGACCAGCTGGCAGAACCCGCGCTTTGAATACAGCTTTGCGCTGGATACCGGCACGGGTGCCAAGGCGCGCGTGCTGCAAGCGCCCTTGCATGACGGCGGGCTGATCGACTGGCACACCTTCGAGCTGGAGCCTGCAAACCCGGCCGCCGCGACGGCGGGCGAGGTGCAGACCGCGCGTGTTCATGCAGGACGTTTGCGCTATGCCGGGATGCCCGCCGACAGGTTGTGGGAGTTCGAGGATGGCTTTGTGAACTTCGGCACCATGGATGTGCAGGCCAATGATCTGATCCGCCAGTGTTTCCTGGAATTTGCCACGCTGTGTGGCAACGATTGGCTTGTCGCGCCCATTGATCTGCCGCGCGGTGTGCTGGCAGCAGTCACGGGGGTGAGCTATCGCACCACCTTTGGCGAAACCGTCACCGTGCAGGCGGCCTCTGACATCGGGCGGCGCGGCCGGTTTTCGATGTTCACCACCAACCAGACCGGCGCGGCGGTGGTGACAGAACCGATGTTCCTGATCCCGCCCGGCGGGCGCAGCGCGCAGGAAGGCCCGTCGCGCGAAGACGTGGTCTTTGCCCGCGACGAGATGGCGAACATGGCCTGGGCCATAGAGGTGATGGTCGAGGGCCCCGACGGCCTCGCCCGTGACCGGCGTCGTGAGGCGACCGTCATGACGCCCGTGCCGCAGCCCATGCCCGGCGCGGATCTGGTCTATCGTCTGGAAACCGATGTGCCACCGTGGTGGGTGCCGATGGTGCCGGTGCCAAAGCCCGGGCTGACCGGAGGTTTCAGCCTGCGCAAGGGCAGCTTTTCAGACAGTGACGGGGCAAGGGGCCGCCTTCTGCAGCCGACGCCGTTTGATGTGTTCGACGAAGAAGTGCCGCGCGAAGGGGTGCGTGTGCGCCGGGTGCCTTCGGTGATGCGCGACGAATTTGGCGTGCTGCAACGCTGGATCGCCCGCAGGGTTGGCCCCGCCGGGGGCGAAGCCGCCAGCAACCTTGCCTATGACAACACGTTCAGTGCAAGCTGACGGGGTCGCGAGACATCAACCCGATACTCTCACCGCAACCATCATGTTCTGGCTATGACAGAGAACGAGTCCCGTCCCTAATGTGAGACAGTGTGACTTCATGCCCCCAGGTTCTGCAAAACACACGCGGACCACTCACTGCAATCTGCGTCTTGGGTCATGCCTATTCCACTGTTTCGGCGGCCTGTCGGATCACATCGGCCACGTCGCCAGGGTTTGTCATTGGCAACATGTGACCATTTTCGATTTCCACAACTGTCGAACCGGCCCGTTCTGACATCTGGCGCTGCAGGTCGGGTGTGATCGTCCGGTCGAGGGTCGCGATGACCGACCAACTCGGCTTGTCGGCCCACGCCGCCGACTTTATTTCGTATTCGAGGATCGACACGTTGGATGCCGCCTGCGACCTTGCCACGAAGACCGCGTCCTGATCGGACAGACCGTTGCCGACGACAGAGAGAAAGCCGTCTTCCTGTATCAGGTAATGGCCATCTTCAAAGACCGTGAGCATGTCGGGTGAGAACTCGCCCGGATTGGAAGCCAACAGGCCCCCGCCGCTTTCTCCGACATCAGGTTGGAACGCCGCGACGTAAACGAGGCCCTTGACATCGGGGTCCACACCGACCTCGCTGATCACCACTCCGCCATAGGAATGCGCGACCAACAGCATCGGGCCGTCCTGAACGTCGACAATCCGTTGGACCGCCGCAATGTCATCTTCCGTGGACGTGAGCGGCATCTGAACGATCGTCACTCTGTAGTCTTCTGCGGTCAGGCGGTCGTAGACCTCGCGCCAGGTGCTGCCATCGACGTTTGCCCCATGGACAAGAACGATATTGTTCACATCGGCGAACGCAGCACCTGTCTGCGCGGTCAGAACGCCGACCGTCAGGGCACCGGACATCAGGATGGTCTGCAGAGGGGTCATGTTTGGGATCTCCGTCTTAGAGTGCTGCAAGGGGGACGGTCGCGTCGACCTGCCGGGCCAGTATTCAACTCTCCTGCATCGGGAGCCTATCGGCACCGGTGCTTTCCGTCTGCAAAACGCGATCAAGGAAGTCCCGGATCAGCGCTGCGATTTCGCCGGCGTGGGTTTCCAGCGCAAAGTGTCCGGCATCCAGAAGATGCACCTCTGATTCTGGAAGGTCGCGCGTGTAAGCTTTGGCGCCTGCGGGGATGAACGCCGGATCGTGGCGGCCCCATGTCGCCAGAAGCGGCGGACGATGCGCGCGGAAATACGCCTGAAAGTCAGGATAGAGCGCCACATTGGTGCGGTAGTCCCGGATCAGATCGAGCTGGATCTCCTCCGCGCCGGGCCGGGCCATATAGGCAATGTCGAGTTCGTATCCATCGGGCGACAGCAGCTCAGGATCGGCGCCGGTGCCGTATTGCCAGGTCCTGATTGTGTCGGCTGACAGCGACGGGCGGCACGCTTCGCGGTTCGCCTCGCTGGCATCGTGCCAATAGGTCTGCCATGGCCCCCATTGGTCACTGAAACCATCGACGTAAGCGTTGCCGTTCTGGCTGATGATCGCGGAAACGCGTCCGGGTTCACGCATTGCAAGGCGCAGACCAACCGGTGCGCCATAATCGAAGATGTAGATCGCATACCGGTTCAGCGCCAGCGACCTCGTGAACCCTTCGATCACGTCGGCGAGCTGGTCAAAGGTGTAGTCGAACGTCCCGCGTGGCGGAGCCTTGGTCTGGCCGAAGCCGGGCAGGTCGGGCGCAATGAGCCGATAGCGATCGGCCAGAAGCGGAATCAGGTCGCGAAACATATGGCTGGCCGTCGGGAAACCATGCAACAGCAGGATGACAGGCGCATCGGCCGGTCCGGCCTCGCGATAGAACACGTCGACCGCGCCGACGGGTTGGAATTTGTATCGTGCTTGTCTGATGTTGGTCTGCATCGCAGGGCTACTCTAACTGGTTGAGTATCGGGAGGGACGGCCTTGAGCTATGTCGCGTACACCCCCCCGACGGAGGATCAGCGGTGTGGAGTATGTGTAGCGCTTTGGTCAGAGGATTGCGGCGCAGAGGCTGCCACGTTGGTGCAGTTCTTGCGCATTACGGTTTTCAGACGGTCTTGCAGGGTGACCGACGGGCGCGAGGGGTGACCCCTCGGTGCAAATCCGAAAGCCAGCAAGATTGGCACCAATGCGGCAGCCTTTGCGCCGCAAGGCCGGGGACGCTTGCTACGCTGTAGCCATAACCCTGTGCATCGTGGCCCCGGTCCCCCTGCGCAGTTCGGCAACCGCTGGTAACCCGACTGAAGGAGCATCACTCATGGCCATCATCACCACATCTGACGGCACAAACCTGTTCTACAAGGACTGGGGTCCGAAAGACGCCCAGCCCGTCATGTTCCATCACGGCTGGCCGCTCAGCGCTGATGATTGGGACAACCAGATGCTGTTCTTTCTGGCCGAGGGGTTTCGCGTCATCGCGCATGACCGGCGTGGTCACGGCAGGTCTGATCAGACCGACACCGGCAACGATATGGACACTTATGCAGCGGATGTTGCCGAGATCGTCAAGGTGCTGGACCTGCAGGACGCAATCCACATCGGCCATTCAACGGGGGGTGGCGAGGTGGCGCGCTATGTCGCCCGGGCCGGGCGCGGCCGCGTGGCCAAAGCCATCCTGATCGGGGCGATTCCGCCCGTCATGGTTCAATCCGGCACGAATCCGGACGGGGTGCCGCCAGAGGTTTTCGACGGGTTCCGAACCGCGTTGGCGGCGAACCGGGCCCAGTTCTTTCTCGACGTGCCAAGCGGCCCCTTTTATGGTTTCAACCGGGAAGGCGCGAAGGTCAGCCAAGGCCTGATCAACAACTGGTGGCGCCAGGGCATGACCGGCGGCGCAAAAGCGCATTACGATTGCATCGCGGCTTTTTCCGAAACCGATCTTACCGAGGACCTCAAGGCGATCACTGTGCCTGTCCTGTTTTTGCACGGTGAGGATGATCAGGTGGTCCCGATTGCGAACTCGGCGTACAAGGCGATCAAGCTGGTGCGGGACGGCACATTGAAGACCTATCCGGGTCTGTCGCATGGCCTGTTCGCCACGCATCCGGAAGTCGTGAACCCGGATTTGCTGGCCTTCATTCGCGGCTGATGCCGATATGCGCTTGTCAAACAGAGAACAGCGGTTGTCAGGCTTGCGACCGCCGGGAACGTGATACCGTGCAGGTTCAGGGCCAGAGCGCCTGAATTCTGGCCTGCGGCCTGTAGCTGCTTCGCAGGACCATTGCCGGTTTCACGCCCGCTCTGGCGGGCCGTACGAAAGTTGGAAGAAACAGGATAGACGAGATGCCTATTTTCAAGGTTGCGATTGCCGGCTTCGGGGGCGTGGGGCGCGCGACGGCCGATCTTTTGCTGGCCCGCCGGAATCGCTATCTGCAGGTCTATGGGGCTGATGTCCGGCTGGTCGCGGTCTGTGGATCGCGCGCCGGGCTGACCGATCCGACCGGCCTCGAACCCCAGGGGCTGAACAGGCTTGAGCCAGGTCTGTCAGGCCCGGATTTCATTGAGGCGAGTGGTGCCGACATTCTTATCGAGGCAGGGCCAAGCGACTTCCGAACCGGTGGGCCGGGCCTTGCCTATATCCGGTCATCGCTCTTGGCCGGGCGCCATGCCATCGTCATCTCAAAGGGGGCGCTTGTGCACAGCGGGCCTGAACTGCGCGCCTTGGCGACGGCCTCCGGTGCAATGCTGAAGCTCAGCGGCGCCGCCGCGGCCGCCCTGCCGACGATAGACCTCATCGAACAGAGCCTGAAGGGCTGTGAGGTGTTGCAGATAGAGGGTATCCTGAATGCCACCACCAATTTCCTGCTCGACGCGATGATGAACCAGGGCCTCGGTTTCGATGAAGCGCTCGGCCGCGCGCAGGCGAGCGGGTTCGCCGAGGCCGACCCGCGCAACGACACCGAAGGCTGGGATACCGCAAGCAAGCTGCTGATCCTTGCCAATTTCGGCCTCGATGAGGAACTGACGATGGATGATCTTGTCGTTGAGGGTATCCAGTCGGTCGGAGCGGGGCGCATCGACGCATGGCGGGCGCAAGGCCTCGTTCCCAAGCTCGTCGGAAGCCTGTCGCGCATGAACGGCAAGACATCGGCAAAGGTCGGTGTGCGCACCTATCCCCTGACCGACCCGCTTGCGCATGTTTCGGGAAAGAACAAGGCAATCCGCATCACCACGGATGCGATGGGCGAGACAATCGCGATCGGATCGGGGACAGAGCCTCTGGCTACGGCGGCGGCCGCGCTGAAGGATCTCGAACATATCCTGACATCAACAGTGGCGCGGGCCGGTACGCGCCCGGAGGTATCGCGATGACCAGACGCACCGTTCAGGCCATTCGCCATGTCGCCTTTGAAAATCTCGGCAGCTTTGAGGCCCCTCTGAGGGACGCCGGTTATGATACTGAATACATCGACGTGGCGGAACAGGGGCTTGAGGCAATTGACCCGCTGGGTGCTGACCTGCTTGTCGTGCTGGGCGGGCCAATCGGCGTCTACGATGACGCCGATTATCCGTTCGTCGCCACTGAAATCGCGATACTCAAGGCACGGCTGGCAGCCGACCTTCCGACCCTTGGCATATGCCTTGGCGCGCAGCTGATCGCCGCAGCCCTTGGTGCGCGCGTCTATCCGGGGCCGTCGAAGGAAATCGGCTGGTCCCCGCTTCAGCTTGCAGACACTGAGGCAATCAATCCTCTTGGCGCTTTGCGCGATGTTCAGGTGTTGCACTGGCATGGCGACACCTTCGACCTGCCTGATGGCTGCCGCCTTCTCGCTTCAACACCTGTATGTCGTCACCAGGCATTTTCACACGGGCCCAATATGCTGGGGCTGCAGTTTCACCCCGAAGTTCTTGTCGAGCACTTCGAGCACTGGCTCATCGGACACGCAAATGAACTGGCAACTGCCGGCATCAGCCCCGAGAAGCTTCGCCGCGATGCAAAACAACATGGAAGCACTCTCGAGAAAGCCGGTGCTGCCCTGTTGACGCAATGGCTGTCGCGCCTTGTCCCATAATGCCTTCGGGCGGGACAGATCAAAGCAAGCAACCTCCGTTCAGGCCGCACAGAACGATGCCTGCGGCGATACATTTGTCTGGCGATCCGGAGCAACCCCGAAGCCCCGGCCGAAGGACTTTTCGGGTCCGGTTCACTGGATGGTGGAAGCGATAGCGTTCGACCCTTGGGGGAGGAAATCTGGATGGAGCGTAAGAGGATCGGTATCGGCAAAGGAGCGCGAAAACCGAGCGGGGCAGCGGTTTTCCGGCCGGAACTGACCACTGCGCTGTTCAGGGCATTTTTCGAGGAATGGGCAGAGACCGGATATGCAGCCGTAAGTCTTGAGCGCGTGGCGGCAAGGGCGGGCGCAGGCAAGGCGGCGATATACCGGCGGTGGCACTCGAAACTGGAATTCGCGTGTGAGGCTATACAGGTCGTTGGCCTCAGCCTGGCTGATTTTGGCGATCACGGTTCCTTGCGGGAAGAACTTGCTGTTTTTCTTCGGAAAACGCGTGTCATTTTCCGCCATCCGCTGATCCGCAAGATCATCCCGGATGCGGTCGCTGAACGCGGCAGAACGCCCGAACTGTCAGCGATACTGGACAGCGTGGCTGCGGCGCGCCGACGATTTGGAAACGGAATGCTGGATCGCGCCATCGCCCGCAACGAGCTGCAACCCGGTCTCGACAGAGAGCTTGCGCTCGATCTTCTGGTGTCATCCCTCTACATGCGGATGATCGTGCGTCGGAAAAATATTACAGTGGCTGAACTCCAGCGACAGACCATTGCGATTGAGTCCGCGCTCAAGGCCTGCTGACGGCGCGTCTGTTCATCGCACGCCATGACGCGTGCCGCGTCCTCCCCCAGCCCAAACACCGCCGATCGTCATCGCGGGGAAACCACTTTAGCTCGCTTCGTTTTTCAGGTGTCGAGCGAGAAATGCCTCAATTTTCCGGTAGAGTTCGAAATTGCTGTTTTCGTTGATGAACCAGTGCCCTTCCTTCTCATTGACCAGAAACTCGACGTCGTGGCCTCGTTTCTGAAGTGACTCCACGACTGCCTGAGCCTGTTCAAGTTTGACCCTCACGTCCTGAGCACCATGGATCACCAGCAGCGGGCATTCGATCCGATCCAGACGGCTGACAGGCGAGCGTGCCAGCATGGTGGCATTGTCGGCCCCCACGGTGGGATCGCCTGTATAAGCGATCCAGTTGTTCAGAAGCGCCTCGCGCAGGAAAGACGGTTGGTCCGCCACAAGTGTGCGAAGGTCGGACATCCCTGCATAGTCGATTGCGGCAGCAAACCTGTCGGGGGTGAAGCTGGCGCCGACAAGCGCGGCATAGCCGCCGTAAGAGCTTCCATAAACCGCCACGCGATCCGGATCGGTGTAGCTTCCGGCGATTGCCCAGTCCAGCGCGTCGATGAGGTCATCATGCATCCGACCGGCGAATTCGCCTTTTGCAGCCTGCGTGAATGCTTTGCCGTAGCCTGTCGAGCCACGCATGTTGACCTGCAGAACCGCGTAGCCGCGGCTGGCAAAAAACTGCACCTCCGGGTCATAGGACGCGCTGTCCCGGTACCATGGCCCGCCATGAACAAGCAGAACGGTCGGGAGAAGATGCGGGGCCCGATCGACCGGAAGCGTCAGATGGCATGGAAGCGCAAGCCCGTCCCGTGATGTGACCATAACAGGACGCACGGGGGAGAGTTTGCGCGTATCGAGATTTGGCCTGCGCCGACCGATAATTTGAGACTCTCCGGTCATGTGGTCATAGAACCAGGTCACGCCGGGGTCTTGATCGGTTGTGAACTCGGCAACCCAGCGCCGACCGTCCGCATCGCATGAAACATGTCCCAGATCGCCGCCGGAAATCGCGTTCAGTTTCGTCAGCACGGCAGCAAACTGGGTGTCGAGGGGTTGGATAACCTGCCGTTCGCCGAGGAATCGGGCTCCCAGCAGGTCCCCCGTGACCGGGTTGAGGATCAGAGATGGCGCAAAGCGCTGGTCGGCTTCCGGACGCGGAGTGTCCAGGCTGAAGACCGGGTGACTGGCAACTTCGCTTTCCTCCCCAGTCGTCAGATCGACCCTGACCAGACGCGTCCTGTCGGAACCGCGGTTCGAGCCAAGCCAGAGACCGGTACCGTCCGGCGTGGGGACGATTGGAGTCGGGGCAAATGGATAGTCTTCGCCCGCGAAACTGGCGAGCGGCACGAAATCGTCGTCCTCGAACCGAGCCAGCACATACTCCCCGCCTGGATCAATGATGAACGCATGGGGCAAGCCGTTGGACATCGGAATCCAGTAGACGAACCGCCCTGGGTCCTTGCCGATCATCCTTGAATCGCCTGTCGTCACGTCGAGAACATGGAGATCGATAAGTGTGGGATCTCGCATATTCATCTGGACAAAGATCTTGTTGGGATCGGCAGTCGAGAACGAGAACCCCATGACTCTTGTTCCCGGAAAAGGTGTCAGGTCGACGGGCCGCGCGCTGACATCCGCCACCGCTTTGCGGAACAGGTGCCAGTTCTCATCTCCATCTTTATCCTGCAGGTAAAAGATGGCGTCCCCGTCCGGCGACCAGACGTAGCTTTCGATGTTGCGATGCGCGTCGGCGGTGAGTCTGCGGTCGCCGTCAAGCTTCCAGCCCATTTTCTGGTCAATGACGTGCAGGAAGACGTTCAATCGGCCCTGCCATCGCGCAAGATAGGCGATCCGGCGTCCGTCAGGCGAAATCTGTGCCCCGGAGAACGCCGGCGCAGCGAACAGGGTTTCTATCGGGATCGGATCGGGCTCGGACATGTCAAATACCTTGCACTGTGGTGGTCGCGCACGCGCACGCACGCTTCGCGATGCTGCGTTCTTGCCGCCTCTGGTCAGCCCCTGCGCATCAGGATCATCTTTTCCTGTGTCATGTCGCGCATGGTGTAGGGGATCCCGCCGGTGCCGTAGCCGGATTGCTTGCGACCGGCAAAGGGCATCCAGTCGGTGCGGAAGGCGGTGGGGTCGTTGATCATCACCGCCGAGGCGTCGAGCCGATTGGCCGCGCGCAGCGCGACGTCGATATCCTGCGCGAAGATGCTGGCCTGAAAGGCGACCGGCAATGAATTGGCCTGCGCGATGGCCGCGTCGAGATGGTCGTAGCGCGTGACTGCAACCACGGGCCCGAACACCTCCTGCGTCAAAATCTTCGCGTCGGGGGCGGGATCGAGAAGAACCGCCGGTTGCAAGGTCGTTTCCGAAAGCCGTTCGCCTCCGGTCGCGAGCATCGCGCCGCCCGAAACCGCCTCCTTGATCCAATCCGCGACCCGGTCGGCTTCGCGCGGCAGGATCAGCGGCCCGACTTCGGTATCCGTCAGGGTCGGATCAGCCGTGCGCAGTTGGTCGACGCGGGTGACAAGCCTTTGCGTGAAAGCTTCGGCGATGTCCCGGTGGACGTAGATGCGTTGTGTCGAGACGCAGACCTGCCCTGCATGGTAGTAGCCGCCCTTGACGATGGGTTCGATGATCTTGTCAAGGTCGGCGCTACGGTCGACGATGGCCGGTGCCGCGCCGCCATGTTCCAGTGCCGAGCGGGTGCCAGGGGCAAGCCTTGCGTGCAGCGACCACCCAACTCTGGCCGACCCGATGAAACTCAGGAACGCAACGCGACTGTCGGTCGCCAGCTTCTCGGCAAGCGCGTTACCCTCCGGGATGAAGCTCTGGCACCAAGGCTCGGGCAGGCCCGCCTCTTGAACCATCGCCAGTAAATCGAGGCAAGACAGCGGTGTCGTGGCCGCCGGTTTGACGATAACCGGGCAGCCCACCGCGATGGCCGGTGCGACCTGATGAACGATCAGGTTGAGCGGATGATTGAACGCCGAAATTGCCGCCACGATGCCGATGGGTTCTCTGGTGGTGAAAGCCCAGCGATCCTCCGACGCTGCCGACAGACCCATCGAAATCTCACGGCCACCGAAATTGCGCAGCTCTTCGGCGGCGTTGCAGACGCCATCAATGGCACGGTTGGTTTCAACGATGGCGTCAGGCAGAGGCTTGCCGCCCTCACGCGCGATCTGCAGGGCAAGGTGATCGCGCCTGCCTTCCATCAGACCGGCCAGCCTGCGCAAAATCGTGATACGTTGATGCGGCTTCAGCCAGCCGTCGCGATCCTTGAAGGCGCGTTCCGCGGCCTGCAGCTTGCGCTCCAGCGCGGCGGCATCGTCGGTCTCGATCTCTGCCATGGGCGCGCGATCAAAGGCTTGAACGACGGTCAGCATCCTCGGGTCTCCTTGCTGTTTTCCTGCGCGTGCCGCTACCGGCGCTTAGGTGCAATCCACGACGTGTGTGCGGTTGCGCAACTCATCGACCAGCACGCGGGTGTTCTCGGAATAGTCGATTGGCACATCAACCAGGTGGACACCGCCACCGGCAAAGGCGGCTTCCAGCACCGGCACAAGATCTTCGACCGCGCCGACCCGTGACCCGCGTGCGCCATAGGCCTCGGCATAGCGGACGAAATCAGGATTGCCGAAGCTCATGCCGAAGTCCGGAAACCCTTCCACCGCCTGCTTCCAGCGGATCATGCCGTAAGCGCTGTCGTTGAGGATCACCACCACAAGGTTCAGACCCAGCCGCACCGCCGTTTCCATCTCCTGCGAGTTCATCATGAAACCACCGTCACCACAGACCGCCATGACGCGGCGGTGGGGGTACAGCATCGCCGCCATCATCGCCGAGGGCAGACCCGCGCCCATCGTGGCAAGCGCATTGTCCAAGAGCAGCGTGTTGGCGACATGGGTGCGGTAATTGCGCGCAAACCAGATCTTGTACATGCCGTTGTCAAGACAGACGATACCATCCTCCGGCATGACCTTGCGGACATCGTGGACGATGCGCTGTGGCGTGATCGGGAAACGGTCCTCCTCGGCGCGGTCGTTAAGGTGGGAGAGGATCTTCTGCCGCAGTTTCAGCATCCCTTCGTCTGGTGTCAGCCGGCCTTCCAGCCGTGCTCCGAGCGCCTCGACCGTCGTGCCGATGTCGCCGATCACCTCGATATCGGGGTGGTAGACCTGTTCGACCGTGGCCGAGTGATAGCCCAGATGAATGACCTTCGGACCTCCCGCACCTGGCATCAAAAAGGGCGGCTTTTCCACCGTATCATGGCCGATGGCGATGATGAGGTCAGCGCGCGCGACGGCCTCGTGGACATAGTCGCCCTCCGACAGTGCGGCGGTGCCCATGTAGAGGTCGGAGCCGCCAGTCACGGTGCCCTTGCCCATCTGTGTGTTGAAAAACGGCAGGCTGGTCCGCCTCACGAAGGACGACAGCGCCTCTGTCAGCCATGGCCGGTTACCGGCCGCACCGACCATCACCAGCGGTCGCCGGGCGGCAAGGATCACCTCCGCCGCCCGGTCGAGTGCCGCCGCAGAGGCGACAGGGCGGTCGAGGGTATGGACCGCAATGACCGGGACAGGATCGACCTCCGCGCCCGCCACATCTTCCGGAAGTTCCAGATGCACCGGCCCCGGCCGTTCCTCCGTCGCGACGCGAAAGGCGTCCCGGACCATCGCCGGGATGCTGGCCGCATTGACGATCTGGCGCGTCATCTTGGTCAGCGGCTTCATCGAGGCGACGATGTCGACAATCTGGAAACGCGCCTGCGCCGCGCTCATCACCGGCTTTTGGCCAGTAATGAGGATCATCGGCATTGCCCCCAGATGCGCGTAGGCAGCACCGGTCGAGAAATTCAGCGCGCCCGGACCAAGCGTGGCAAGGCAGACGCCGGGCCTGCCTGTCAGCCGCCCATGCGTCGCGGCCATGAAGGCCGCCGCCTGCTCATGGCGGGTCAAGACGAGCTCGATCCGCGAGGTGCGCAGCGACTCCAGCACGTCGAGGTTCTCCTCCCCCGGCACACCAAAGATGCGGTCCACGCCCTCATTCTCCAGTGCGGCGACCAGCAGGTCCGATCCCTTCGGCATTGTTGTGCTCCTTTTCATGGCAGTTTCGGCCGGATTCCGTCGATCCTAAACGACGGGGTGCCATTGCCGCCAATTTTTCCGCGTCACAAAATCGCTAGCCGGACCGGACTAGCCAGCGACAATGTCGGAATATTCGGGGTGGCGTGCATAGAAACTGCCCATGAAAGAGCAGCGAAGCTCGACCTTGCCGCCACGCGCACGAACCGCATCGAAGACACCGCGCGCGAGCTGTGAACCGACTCCCCGGCCCGAAAACTGATACGGCACCTCGGTATGGATAAGCACAATCCGACCCTCTTCGACGCGGTAATAGGCGGCCGCGATGTCGTCTTCAGTGCCACCTATCCGCAGCGCGAACCGATGATCGTTTGGGTTGTCGATGACCTTGTTCATTCATTTTCCTTACACTACCAGCCGCTCGTGAAATTCTCAGGTGATGCCCGCATTTCGAGAGGCCGAAGATTTCTGCGCCGCATTCCCGGCCGCCCTGACCATCGGCGCGACCTGTCTGCCGAGAAGCTCGATGGAACGTTTCATTGCCGCCGTCTCAAGCGAGGCCGTGCTCATCTGGAAGGTGATGCGTGAAATGCCCCCGAGCGTCTTGCTCGCCTTCAGCATCTTGGCGGCAACCGTCTTTGGTTCGCCGATCAGGAATGCACCTTCAGGGCTGGCCATGGCATCGAATTGCTGCCGCGTCGGGGTTGACCAGCCGCGCTCTTTCCCGATCGTGCCGGTGAGATGCGCCCAACCGGGGAAAAAGGCATCCCTTGCTTGCGCATCCGTCTCACCGACGAAACCCATCGCATGGACGGCTACGGAAAGCTTGTCAGCACTGTGTCCTGCGCGAAGGCCCGATTCGCGATAAAGATCGACAAGGGGACGGAAGCGCTCGAAAGTGCCGCCGATGATGGCAATCATCAGCGGCAGGCCAAGTTCGCCTGCGCGCTGAAAGGACTGCGGCGTGCCGCCAACGCCCACCCATACCGGCAGCCGCGGCTGATGCGGTCGTGGGAAAACGCCCACACCATGAAGCGCCGGGCGATGCTGACCTGCCCAGGTGATGTGGGTGGATTCCCGGAGTTGCAGAAGCAGACCGAGATTTTCGGCGAAAAGCGCGTCATAGTCCCGGGTGTCGAGACCAAACAGCGGAAAAGCCTCGATGAACGAGCCTCGCCCCACAACGATCTCGGCGCGGCCCTTCGAGATCAGATCGAGCGTCGCGAATTCCTGAAACACCCGCACAGGATCGGCAGCACTGAGCACCGTCACTGCGCTGGTCAGGCGGATTTTCTTGGTCCGGGCTGCGGCCGCAGCAAGAATGACAGCCGGCGCGGAATCGAGAAATTCGGGGCGATGATGCTCACCGATGCCAAAGACATCGAGTCCGGCGCGGTCGGCGACCTCGATCTCCTCCAGAAGATCCGCCATGCGATCGGTCGCCGAAGGGGGTTTCCCGGTTGCAGGATCGGGCAGGATGGCCGCGAAACTGTCGATGCCGATTTCCATATTGGAACCTCCGGGTTGCTTGTCGATCCTGATGGACCGCAGTTTACAGGGTATCGCGCGGCTTCGCAGGTTCCGGGCGTGCGGGACGTGTCGCTTCGGCAGGGTCGAACATCGAGATGCCGCTACTGGCTGCCGTTGGCGTGACCTCGCTCTGCAAGACGTCCCAATGCTCGGCAAGCCTGCCGCCTTCGATCCGGAAGATGTCGATTGCGATCTGCGGTTCTTCCGCCCAGCCGCGGATGCGTCCATGGATGGCAACGAGATCACCCTCGGCGACAATCAGCCCGGGCTCGTAATGGACGTGGTCGGGCAACCCTGCCACGATCGCCTGCAATGCGTCACGGCCCTGGGGAATGTTGGGGTTGTGCTGGACGTAATCCGGAGCGTAGAGCCGTTCCACAGCCGAGGCGTCATGACGCTGGAAAAGCGATGTCATCGCGTCGAACACCAGCGCCTTGTTGCGGTGAGGACGGTCGTCGCTGGCGTGATCTGCGGGTCGGGTGATGGCCATTGTCCCTGTCATTCGCAGAAACTGACCGCCGGGAAGTGTCGCGAAAGAAAAGACCAGACCGCGATCATAGTCCTGAACATTCACGACCGTCGCGCCGCTTTCCTCCTGCCAGCTTACGGCGAAGATGCCGTTGCCAAGCGACACGACCTGAATATCGACTGTCTCGGTCCGGGCGAAAGGCCCTTCCTTGATTTCGAACTGCAATTGCTCAGCAGACAGGAGCGCCAGGCTGACACTGAATTCGGGGTAGGAGACATCCATCTTCAGCCCGACCGGGAAACGATCATCTTTCATGTCTGCAAGGTCCATTCTTGTGAGGTTCGTCGGAGAAAGCCGGTCCACGACGTTGATCGCGGGGACCGGCTCCGGTTCAGTCTGCGTCAGTCAGGCACCGGGGTATTGAGCAATTGTTGCTCCCACAGATAGGCGATAGCGCTGCCGCCGATATGGTACTTGAGGGCATCGTTGAGGGGCATCGCCGTCTCGGCGCGCGCCCAGTCGCGCTGCCATTCGGACGCCAGAGCCAGCCAGGTCATCATGTTGATGCCAGCCGCGATCATACGCTGGATTGCGACCTCATGTGCTTCAAGGGAAGTGCCGCCCGACGCGTCGGTGATCACGGTCACATCCCAACCTTCGCCTGCGGCCTGAATCGCCGGCATCGCCACGCAGATCTCGGTCCACAGACCCGCGATGATCAGCTGTTTGCGGCCCGTTGCCTTCACGGCATCGACCACTTTCGGATCCTCCCAGGTATTGATCGTCGTCCGGTCAATCACCTCATTGTCAGGAAACACTTCGGTGACATGCGGGAAGATCACCCCGCCCCGGGCGGCGACGACGCTGGTCAGGATGGTCGGCACGCCAAATACCTTGGCCACCTTTGCAAGCGCGGTCGTGTTGTTCACCACCGCCTGCGGGTCGTGGCTGTTCAGATTTGCAAGCTGATAGGGCTGGTGATCGATCAGAACGAGGACCGAATCTTCGGGGCGCATAAGCGAAGCAAGGCCATTGCGGAAAGTCATCTCAATCTCCTTAAACATGACAGAAGTCTGTGGTGCCCGTAGACCCTAGTGGCTTCCCTCAGGCGCTGCGTTGCGAAACCTGCCGGGCTGGTGCCGTTCTTGCTTCGGTCGCGTTGTGTCGCCGCGACTGCCGGACCGGCGGCACATTGACTGCGGTTTTTTACGCTCGCCTGCGGCAGAATTCGGCCAGCAATCCGGTGTGGTGGATACTGATCAGCAAAACCTGCCAAACCTTCCAGAAAGATCAGCGGCTCCGCTTCCGGGGGTAAGTGATCCGCAAGATCGGCACCTCGACGTCAGGTTCGGCACCGCGATAAAAGTCACCGCGCGTTAAGGTTCTTTCCGGGAATCGCGTTCCGCGCTCAGTTCGAGAGTAAACTCTGGTGGCTTGCGCAGGCTGTTCTTCCCCTTCCGGGTCACCGGCAAGATCCGCTTCCCGGCGACTTGTGGTGACGGTCGCACTCGATGTTTCAATTCAGAAAGGAAGGACGACCATGACCACGACCTTGCAAACCCTTGCCGCCGCGGCAGTCGCGGGCAGTACCGCCTTTGGTGCCAGTGCCGAACCTGTCCGCAACATCGTCCTTGTTCACGGCGCTTTCGCTGACGGATCCGGGTGGCGCGGGGTTTACGACAACCTGACCGCGCGCGGGTATACTGTGAGTATTGTCCAGAACCCGCTGACCTCGTTCGCCGACGATGTTGCCGCCACCCGGCGGGTTCTGAGCCGTCAGGATGGCCCGGTGATACTGGTTGGCCATTCCTATGGCGGCAGCGTCATCACCGAGGTCGGCACCGATCCGATTGTCGCGGGTCTTGTCTATGTCGCAGCTTTTGCGCCCGAGATCGGTCAGTCGACGCTTGATCAGTATGCCGAGATTCCGCCGCCGCCAAACTTCGTACCCGAAGAACAGTCCGACGGTTTCGCCTATCTGAATTCAGACCTCTTCCGGGCGGGCTTTGCAGCGGACACTTCTGAGGCTGACGCGGCATTTCTGCGGGATGCACAGGTGCCCATTGCGATGGCGGCACTCGCAGCCCCAGTCACCGTTGCCGCCTGGATGACCAAGCCGAGCTGGTATGTTGTTGCCACCGAAGATGGGGCCATCGACCCTGACCTTCTGCGCAGCACCGCCCGTCGCATTGGTGCCGAAACAACCGAGGTGCCCGGCAGCCATGTGGTGTTCCTGACCCAGCCGGAGGCCGTCGCCGACGTGATAGATGCTGCGGCGCGGGGGGCGGCAAATGCGCTTCGACATGCCGGTGATACCGCAACGCTCGCGCCGTCCGAGTGACGCACCGGTGCCTTTCGGCCCGCCCGAAGGCGCGGACCGAAAGGCGACGCGACGACCGGGCGGAACTGAACACAGGCCAAAGCTTGCAATTGAAAGACAGCAAATGAAAGCAGCCATCTACACCGCTCCGGGGGATCCAGAGGTGCTGCACTACAGGGACATTCCAGACCCCTCCTGTGCGCGCGACGAAGTTCTGATCAAGGTTGAAGCTGTTTCCATCGAAGGCGGCGATCTCATCAACCGGGCATCAACCCCACCCCCCACACCAAACCACGTTCCGGGTTATGCAGCCGCGGGCGAGATCATCGCTGTGGGCGCGGATGTTGATGACCGCTTTGTCGGCCAGAAGGTCACGAGCTTTGACATGAGCGGATCTCATGCGGAACTGCGGGCCGTGAAAGCGACCAGAACCTGGATCGTCCCCGAGGGGTTGGGACTCGCCCCTGCAGCGGCTTTGCCGATTTCCTTTGGCACGGCCTACCACGCACTCTTTAGAAGAGGAGGTCTGGCTGAGGGCGAAACGGTTCTCGTTCAGGGCGGTGCCGGAGGGGTTGGCGCCGCTGCCATTCAACTGGCCCACGGTATCGGGGCCACGGTGATTGCCACCGTCTCTGGCACCGAACGGGCGGCAAGACTGGCGACCCTTGGCCTTGCGCATCCGATTGACCATCGTGAGGCCAATGTAACGGAAGAGATCATGCGGTTGACCAAGGGGCAGGGCGTGGACCTTGTTGTGGATTCCGTGGGTTCCACATTGACAGACTCTCTGGCGTCACTGCGACCAGAGGGGCGTCTGGTTTTTGTCGGCAACGCCGGAAGGTCGTCGCTTGAGATTGACCTCTGGCCAGCCCTTCAGGCAAACCAGACGCTTCTGGGTGTGTTCATGGGAACCCAGCTCGAAAAGCCTGATATCCACAAGTCTGTTGCCAGCATGCTTGAAAAGGCCGCCGCAGGCACGCTCGCGGTTCTCATCGACAAGACCTTCAGCCTTGCCAACGCCGCTGCTGCGCATGCCTATGCCGAAAGAAATCCCGTGCTTGGACGTGTTGTCTTGTTACCCTGATGCCGTCCCGCGACCAGACATGGATGCCGTGCCGGGCCGACCGTCGATGACGCAACTCTGCGTTCAGGCCATCACTTTAACAGAAAGTTGAAAAAAATGACCACTCTCTACTACGCCGTCGGTGCCTGCTCGCTGGCCCCTCACATCGTTCTTGAATGGATCGGGGCACCCTATGACGCTGTCAAAGTGCAGTACGGCTCCAAAGAGCTTGTCGCTGTGAATCCCACCGGTGCGGTGCCGACCTTGCGCGAAGACAATGGCTGGCTTTTGACACAATGCGGCGCGATTCTTGACTATCTGGCGTCCAAGCACCCCGAGGCGGGGCTGTCCGGCGGCGACGGTCTGCGCAATAAGGCCGAAGCGCATCGCTGGTCCGCTTTCTTCACCTCGGACGTTCACGCCGCGTTCTGGCCGATTTTCATGCCTTCCCGCTACACGACAGACACAAGCGAAGCAGCGCGGGCTGCGGTGGTCGCGGCAGGACAGAAGCTGGTCGCCAAACAGTTCCGCATTCTGGACAGCCATCTCGACGGCCGGGATTACATCCTCGATGGGGGCCGCTCGGTGATCGATGCCTATTCCTTTCCGATGACGCGTTGGGCGGCAAAACTCTTGCCGGACGGATTGAAGGAGTACCCCAACGTGCAGGCGCTGCATGACAGGATCGCCGCCGATCCTTCAGTACAGAAGGTGCTTGCACGCGAGGCAGGCAAGTGAGTGCAAGCGCATTTGCGGGCGTAACTGGCCTTCACCACGTCACTGGCATCACGTCCAACGTGCAGGCCAACGTTGACTTTTACGTCGGATTCCTGGGTCTCAGGCTTGTGAAACGCACCGGCGGCTACGCGGATGCAGAACAGCTGCACCTGATATACGGCGACGGCACCGGCAGCCCCGGATCGCTGCTGACCTTCCTCGTCTGGGAGGCTGCGGGGCGGGGCCGTACCGGCATCGGGCAGGTTTCGGAAGTGGCGCTTGCGGTTTCGCCCCATACGCTTGGCGACTGGCTGACCAAGGCGCTTGCGGCCCATGTCCCGTTCGAGGGGCCCTTGCGCGAATTCGGCGAGCCGGTCCTGCGGCTGAAAGACCCCGACGGGCTGATCGTGAAACTGGTCGGCACCGACATGCCGACGGCGATGCCGCTTCCGGGCGCGCCTACTCGCCTGCGGGGAATTACCGTCCTGACCGACAAAGCGGTCGAGACCGCGACGTTCATGGCGCGGTTCGGCTACAGGCTCGCACAACAAGACGGCCTGACGCAGCGCATGCTGTCCGATACCGATGTCGTGGATGTCAGGGAGGTGTCGGGTTTCGTGCCCTCGGTGCCGGGTGCCGGCGTGCCGGATCATGTGGCTTTCCGTGCGCCGGATGCCGATGCGGTCCGCTCAATGCGGCTGTCGCTCAGGGCCCACGGCCCGACCGAGGTTCACGACAGGACATACTTTCTGTCGCTCTATGTGCGTGATCCTGCCGGCATTCTTGTGGAATATGCGACCGACGGCCCGGGAATGACGGTTGATGAAGCGCAGGAAGAGCTTGGCCAGACCCTGTTCCTGCCGCCACAGGAGGCTGACCGCGCGGAAGATCTGAAAGCCATGCTGCCGCAATTCTCCCTGCCCGGCGAAGAGCGGTTTCCGGCGCGCAACCTCGCCTTCATTCATCGCTTCAACCGGCCGGAGCACCCGGATGGCACTACACTGGTACTGCTGCATGGCAGCGGCGGGCACGAAGCCGACCTGATGCCCTTTGCCCGCCGCATTGCACCGCAAGCCACGCTTCTGGGGGTGCGCGGCCGGGCGACCGAAGACGGATCCAATCGCTGGTTCCGCCGGATTGGCGCCACAAGGATTGATCAGGCCGATCTGCGCGGTGAAGCAGAAGCCTTTGCAGCGTTCGTCGAAGCCGCCATCAGCGATTACGGGCTGAATGCCGACAGGCTTGTCTTCCTTGGCTATTCCAATGGCGCAAGCCTGCTGGCTGCCGTCATCCAGTTGCATCCCGGTATTGTGCGCCGCGCGATCCTGCTGCGGGGCATTCGGGCGACCGACTCCCCCACGACAGCCGATCTTTCAGGAACCCACGTGCTGTTGCTCCACGGACGTGACGATCCCTTCGTCCACGCCGCGCCAACGCTGGCAGCTGACCTGCGGGCCCGTGGTGCAGAGGTCGATGCCCACACGCTTTCGGCCGGTCATGCGCTGTCTGGCGCCGATGTTACGGAGGCGTCGCGATGGCTGGGGCAAAATCTGCCGCCCATTGCGACGGGATAGCCCGCACCGGATCCCGGACCGCGTGACCATAATCGGACGCGTCACCCGAGAGCCGCGCCAGAGAAAATGTGAGAACCGCGCCGGATAGCGCTGAAGGTCACATCTGGAAAACCTTCGCCACTCGCCTTTTGGCATGCTTCGAGGACTACAAGATCGGCGTGTTCCCGGTCGAGCCCCCGCTTGATCCGCTGGAGGAAACCCTGAACTGGGTTCGGCGTCTCGATTAGGTGATCTGGGGCCATCGAGCATCTACAGCCGCCGGGCGGTTTGCAGAGCGGTCAGACCATCCGTGTCTTGACCCTGGTACAGGCCAGACCTTGGACGTTTCTGTCCCTGACCAAACCGACCGTCTTTGTCCTATATGTTTTGGCCAGAGGTTTTTGTCCGGCAGCGGACCTTCGTATGCAACGCAGCGAAATCACAGTCAGCGCCCTTGTTGACTCCCGCGCGAAGTTTCATTCTACTTATGACGCAGTTCAACTTGGGAAAAGCCGCTGATGCGGAAGTTGCTTTACTTCGTCGCCACTCTTCTGATGGGTGCCAGTGGAACCGCAGCAGCCGAACCGAGCGCGGATGAGGTAGCGGCCTTTCATGCCCTCGTTGAGACTGGCAAAGCATCGGAGGTCCAAGCCGCTTTAAGGCAGTACCCAGCCTTGGCATCCGCCAAGGGCCAGTTCGGTTTTGAGGCAATCCATCTTCTTGACTACATTGATTTTGAAGAAAAACTTTTGCTTCTGCTTCAGTATGGCGCTGACATCGCAGCAAAAAATGATGACGGGCACACTCTGCTCCATATTTTAATCGACCCTGAATTCCTGCCGGTTGTCCTGCGTGAAGGAGGGCAGCTCGAAATAAGGGATGGCGAAGGTCGGACACCACTGATGTTGGCGCTCGCCGAGGCGGACAACCATGACATGATCGAGGCGCTGCTGACCGCTGGCGCCGACCCTGACACCCGCAACGATCAGGGACAATCCGCACTGGCCTACGCAAAGGCATATGGGGATCAGGCAACAGTTGACCTTCTGACACAAGCTGGCGCGAGCAGATGAGAACGATGCCGACATCGGAGGCGGTACGGCATCACCGGGTCAAGTGTGGTCTTGGCCGGATGGAGGCAGAGCGAGACAAGCTCTAGCCCGGTGTCTCCTTCACGCTGGATAAAAGTTGGGGGCAAGGTCAGATGCTGCATTGTCGCAAGGCTGACACCGGCCGAAGGCGGTCATCAGACGTCAGGCCTCATCCCTTGCCTTGAGCCACAAGCCAAACTCTTCAACGACGGTCACCACTTTGTTCAACCGGTGACCGTCCGGTGTGAGAGCGTACTCTACCTTTACCGGCATGGTCGGATAGACGGTACGCGAGACTATTTTCGCCTCTTCAAGGGCGCGCAGATCGAGTGTCAGCATGCGCTGCGATATGCCCGGCACCAGTCGTCGAAGCTCACTGAACCGTTTCGGGCCCTCTACGAGATAGGACGCGATAAGCAGGCGCCACCGCCCCCCCAACAAATGCATGGCGGCTTCGACGGGACAACCGGACACTGTTTCTTTCATCAGACACCCTATCGCGGCAAGGAGGTATAATTTATGTACCTAGATGACAAACTTTTGCGTTCTTCCGTTTCTATACTGCCTGATCTACACGGCAGCCATGCTTTTTCGCAAGGAAGGGCAATGAAATGGAACCCATGGGGACTACAGAATGAAGCTCTATTACAAGCAGGGTGCCTGCTCGCTTTCACCTCACATTGTTGCAAATGAACTTGGTCTTGATGTCGAGTTCATCAAGGTTGATCTGAAAGACCACAAAACCGAACAGGGACAGAACTTTTACAAGGTCAACCCGCACGGCTACATTCCTGCGCTAGAGCTTGATAACGGCGACCTGCTGCTGGAAGGCGTTGTCATCGTGCAGTATCTTGCGGACCAGAAGCCCGAAAAAGGCCTCGCTCCTGCCAACGGAACGTTTGAACGTTACAAGCTTCAGGAGATGCTCGCCTTCCTCTCGACAGAAATCCACAAGGGTTTCATTCCGCTCTTCTATGCCCCCTCGGCAAGCGGCTACATCGAGATTGCACTGCCGAAGCTTGAAAAACGCTACGCCTGGCTTGATGAACATCTGGCTGACAAGCCGTTTCTTATGGGGGACCAGTACACGGTCGCAGACACATACCTGTTTGCGGTGACGGGTTGGGGCAAGGCATCTTGGCTCAAGTCCTACGAGGACACGCCAATTCGCTTTGATCATCTTCGGAACCTGCAGGCCTGGTATGAGCGCGTGAAGAGTCGTGAGGCCGTGCAGAAATCCATACTTGAGGAAGGTCTCGAACTGAACTGACAATCGGATGACCGCTGCGGTGACGCTGCATCGCAGTGTGTAGCGCCGTTGACAGGCCCCATTGTTCGGAAAGCAACGTTCAAGGAGGCTTGCGCCCCATTTTCGGACTTCGGAACCAGAAGCCCCGCCTTGAAATCTTGCCGGGGGGGGCGACCGGGTCTACCGCTCAAATCTCACTTCAAAAACCAGACCGTGTTCGTCAGGGAAGCACTGGGCACTGCCGTCATGCGCGCGGGCCACATCGGTGACAATTGCCAGACCAAGGCCACAGCCGCGAGACTGGTCATCATCAAGGCGGAAGAACCGATCAAATATCCGCTCCCTTGATTCCACAGGGACACCGGGACCGTCATCGGCAAATCGGAGACAGACTGACCGAGGTTCGAACTCAACCGATACATCCAGATGTCCACCCGGTCGGAGCGCATATTTTGCCGCGTTGTCGAGAAGATTTGCCACCATTTCCTCGACCAGAACCGGGTCACAGTCGATTGGTCTGGGGACGCCGGAAATCGTGAACGCAACATCAACGTCGCGTCGCAACTGGGTTTCAGCAAATGGGCGCACGCGGTTGCGGACCAAAGCTGCCAGATCAACCGGCTGAATCAATGCCTTGAGACTTCGGCCGCGCACACGCTCCAGCGACAGCAGTTGCGAGGTCAGCCGGCTTGTCGCCCGCGCACTTTCTGCCAGAGCGGTAACGCGGGCGCGCAGTTCGGTTTCGTTCGGGGCGCTGATCGCAGCTTCGGCCTGACTTTGTATCGCGGCCACAGGATTCCGCATCTGATGTGCCGCATCCGAGATGAAGCTGTCGCGCAGGACAAACGCCTGCGCCAGCCGGTCAAACAGAACGTTCGTCGTCTGCACCAGAGGACGCAGTTCCGGCGGCACCCAGCGACGGATCGGGCGCAGATCGTCGGCACTGCGCTGCCCGATGGCCTCGCGCAGATCCAGAAGCGGTTTCAGCCCCAGCTGGATGCCGAACCAGAGGATCAGAGCGGCGGTCAGCAGAAGCGAGCCAAGCAGTATGACAGACTGCGTCACCAACTCGCGCGACAGGGAAAGGCGCTGGCTGACGGTTTGCCAGACTTCGACAGTGACCCAGCCGCCAAACTGCGGTTCGCTGATGAATTCGCGCAGCACCACTGCCCTGACAGGCCGACCGAGCGAAACGCTGTCGAAAAAGACAGGTTGCCCGCCTTCTATCAGCGCCCCTTCGGGAAAATCCGGGGGGTCGGAATAACCGGTCACGAACCTGCCTCCCGGTCCTGTAATCCGGTAATAGACCGGATCGCCCAGAGCCATTGTCAGATCATCGAGCAGCTGTTCGGTCAGCATATCGCCTTCGGAAATGACAACGTCGCGTGAAATCGTCAGGGCGACCACCAGCAGTGTGTTGTCGTACAATTCCTGAGACAGCCGGTTTGCGGCCTGATACCGCGCAAACGAAGCTGCCGCGGCAACGGTGACAAGGGGCAGGATCAGCAGCAGGAACAACCGACCGCGCAACGAAAGCCTGCGCAACATCAGGTTTCGTCCAGCATGTAGCCCAGGCCGCGCGCTGTCCGGATCGTGACGCCAGATCCGTCTATCTTTCGGCGCAGACGCGAAATCAGCAGTTCGACGGCATTTGCCTCGACCGATGTGCCCGTTCCGTAAAGGGAGTCCGCAATGCGGTCTTTCTCGATCAGGCGGCCCCGGTTTTCCAGAAGAAGCTCGAAAAGTGCGAGTTCTCGCCGTGGCAGATCAAGGTTGCGCCCGGCATGCAGAACGATGCGCTGCTCGCGGTCATACAGAAGATTGCCGACGGTCTCATGCACCGGGGCAACCTGCGGGCGTCGCCGGAAAAGGGCGCGCAACCGCGCCACAAGTTCTTCCATATCAAAGGGTTTTACCAGATAGTCGTCAGCCCCGGCATCAAGCCCCGCGACGCGTTCCGAGGTTTTTCCCTGTGCGGTCAACACAAGAACCGGGATGGTATTGCCGCGCGCGCGAAGTCTGCGGATGATCTCGATTCCGCTCAGCCGTGGCAGGTTGATATCGATGATGGCGACATCGGCAGAATGGCGGGACAGGAAGGTGTCGGCATCCAGCCCGTCATCAAGATGGTCAACGGCATGACCTTGATCCCTGAGAGCGTTCCCGATACCTTTTGCGAGGCTAAGATGGTCTTCGACCAGGATCACGCGCATGAAGTGCCTTTTTGAACACAGGACAGGTTGCCGACAGGAACCACTCGTAATGGTCCCATCAAGCCGTTCTTGGGAGGAGAAATCAAGAACGGTATGACGCCTGACCGCAACGCGGTCTGGTGTACTATTGTGCAAACGGGAGGACGACATGATAAAAACAATCAACTTCGCCAGGCGTGCTGTGCTTGGACTGGCGGCGGGTGCTATGGCGCTTGGTCTCGCGGGCCCGGCGGCGGCAGAGGCGGATTTCTCCGGCAAGACGATTGAATGGATCATTCCGTTCTCGGCTGGCGGCGGGTCCGACACATGGGCGCGTTTCAACGCGCCGCTCTTGTCGAAGTACCTGCCCGGCAACCCGGTCGTCGTGGTGGTGAACGAGCCCGGCGGCGGCTCGACCAAGGGCACCAACCTGTTTGCTGCGCGTGCAAAGCCCGACGGGCTGATGCTGCTGGGCACCTCGGGTTCCACGCAGTTCCCCTATCTTCTGGGTGATCCGCGCGTGCGCTATGACTACAAAGAGTGGAAGATTGCGATGGCCGGCCCGACGGGCGGCGTGGTCTACACCACTCCGTCGCTGGGCCTGACCGGTCCCGAAGACATCGCGATGCTGAAGGACAAAGAGCTGGTTTATGCCAGCCAGGGTGCAACCTCGCTTGATCTGGTTCCGCTGCTCGGCTTCCGCCTGATGGGCTTCAATGTTCAGCACGTCTTTGGGTTCAAGGGTCGTGGCGATGGCCGCCTGTCGTTCGAGCGCGGCGAAGTGAACATCGATTACCAGACCTCGTCAGCCTATATCAAAAGCGTGCAGCCTCTGGTTGAAGCCGGGCAGGCTGTCCCGCTGTTCAGCTGGGGAGTTCTGAATGAGGCGGGCGAGGTCGTCCGTGATCCGACCTTCCCGGACCTGCCATCCTTTGTCGAGGCGTATGAGACCCTGACCGGCGCTGCGCCGTCGGGCCCGGAGTATGACGCCTATTTCGCATTCTTTACTGCCGGGTTCCCGGCACAAAAGATGGCGTTCCTGCCCAAAGACACCCCGGATGACATCGTGGCCGCCTATCAGAAGGCCTTTGAGGACATGAAGACCGACCCGGACTATCTGGCCAATGCCGAAGCGGTTCTGGGCAGCTATGAACAGGTGACAGGACCATTGGCGCAGGCACTGTTTGAAAAGGGCACCACCATTTCGCCAGAGCTGCGCACCCAGGTGGGCACGATGCTCGGTGCCGAATATGGCGTGAAGCTGGGCGAAGACTGATCCTCCTCCTTCGCCTGTGGCGGGCGCCCTTGTGGTGCCCGCCACTTTTCGTCTGACATATCGTTGCCTCGTCGCCATCTTATGCGACCAACGCGGGAGTATGCGCCGTGATCGATACCCTTTTATCTGCCTTTGCGACACTGCTGACGTTCCAGCATCTGTTTTACATGCTTGTCGGCGTGTCAGTCGGGCTTGTCATCGGCGTGATCCCCGGTCTGGGCGGGATTGCCGGCCTGTCGCTTCTGATCCCCTTTCTGTATGGAATGGACGAGATCACCGCCCTTGCCATGCTGATTGGTCTGGTCGCGGTCATTCCCACCTCTGACACGTTTTCCTCGGTCCTGATGGGGATTCCGGGGTCTTCTGCCAGTCAGGCCACCGTGCTGGACGGCTTTCCGCTGGCGCGGCAGGGGCAGGCGGCACGGGCGCTGTCGGCGGCGTTCATCTCGTCAATGGCGGGCGGGATTTTCGGCGCAATCATCCTGACCGGCTTTGTCGTTATCGCACGCCCGATCATCCTGTCATTCGGATCGGCCGAATTGTTCATGCTGGCGCTGTTCGGCCTGTCGATGGTGGCGGTTCTGGCAGGCCGCAGTCTGGCCAAGGGTCTGGCGGCCTGCACGATCGGCCTGATCATCGGCACGATCGGCGGGGCACCGGCGACCGGCGAATTCCGCATGATCTTTGGCTTTGACTATCTTTACGACGGGATCCCGCTGGTCGTGGTCGGCCTTGGCTTTTTCGCCATCCCGGAAATCGCGGATCTGCTGCGCAAGAACACTGCCATCGCTTCGGGTCATACGCTGGGAACCGGCTGGTTTCAGGGATTCCGCGACTGGTGGGCCAATGTCTGGCTGTCGATGCGGTGTTCGGGCATTGGCTGTATCATCGGGGCGATCCCGGGTCTTGGCGGCTCGGTCGTGGATTGGATCGCCTATGGCCACGCCGTTCAGACGGTCAAGGATAACCCGCAGTTCGGCAAGGGTGACATCCGGGGCGTGATCGCGCCGGAAAGCGCGAACAACGCCATGCAGGGCGGCGCGTTGCTGCCCACCATGTTGTTCGGCATTCCCGGATCAGGCGCGATGGCGGTGTTTCTGGGCGGTATGGTTTTGTTGGGTATCCAGCCCGGCCCGTCAATGGTCGGCGCCGATCTGCACATCACCTATTCGGTGGTCTGGTCGCTGGCACTGGCAAACGTGATGGGGGCGGGCATCTGCCTTGCGCTGGCCATTCCGATTTCCAAGCTGACGCAGATCCCGTTCCAGCGGCTTGCGCCCTTTATGATCGTGCTGATCTGCTTTGCAGCGTTTCAGGCGACGCGCTCGCTGGCCGATCTGACGGCTTTGCTGGGGCTTGGCGTGCTGGGTGTGCTGATGAAGCGGTTCGGCTGGCCGCGTCCGGCGCTGCTGATCGGCTATGTGCTGGCCCCACAGGCAGAGACCTACTTTTATCAGGCGCTGCAGTTCAACGGCTGGTCGTTCCTGGGCCGTCCGGGGGTGATGATCATCGGGGTGATGACATTGGCCTCGATCTGGTTCGGCCTGCGGAACCGGGTGGATGAGAATGTGCAGCCCGCGCCGCAAGCGGAGGGCACTGGTGATACGCCTGTACTCAAGACGCGTCTGCCTCAGATCGGATTTGCCGTGGCCATGGCAGTTGTTCTGCTGGTGGCGCTGGCAGACTCGCTGCAGCATGACTTTCTGGCACAGGTCTTTCCGCTTTCTGTATCCCTCATCGGGCTGGTGATGCTGGCGATCCTGATCCCGCAGCTGGTGCGGGGCAAGACCGGGCATCACGCAGATTTCGATGCGGAGCTGACGGGTGAGCATGTGGGGCAGGCGGGGATGGGCAGCCTTTGGGGCGGGCTGGCGTGGATCGCCGGTCTGGTCGGGCTGACAGCGCTGATCGGCTTTTACGCGGCGCTGCTGATCTTCTTCCCCTTCTTCCTGATCGTGCGGGCAAAGGCTGGGCCGGTGGCCGTGGTGCTTATGACGGCTGCGGCTGCGGGCTTCATCCTGTTGCTGGCCTGGGCGTTGTCGCTGAACTTTCCGTCAGGCGCTTTGCAGGATATGGCCGATTTGCCTTGGCCGTTCCGCTGATCCCGAAACAAAGATCCGGCCCGCGCAGCCTGCGCGGGCCTTTTTCATCTGACATGCAGGAGGATACGATGGCCCAGACTGCCATTCCCTTTCACTTCTTTCGCGGCGGCACCTCGCGCGGTCCTTATTTCCGGCGCGAGGATCTGCCCGAAGACCGTGAGACACTGGCCCGCGTTCTGGTTGCGGCTGTCGGGTCGGGGCACAAGCTGAACATTGACGGCATCGGCGGCGGGGCAGCGGTCACAACCAAGGTGGCGATGCTGTCGCTGTCGGATGCCGAAGATTGCGACATCGACTATTTTTTCGCGCAGGTGAGCGTCGAGGATGGTCTGGTGGATTTCAAACCGACCTGCGGCAACATCCTGTCGGGCGTCGGTCCCGCCGCTCTGGAAATGGGCCTGATCATGCCGCAAGGCGATGTGACGCGCGTGCGGATCCGTTCCGTCAATACAGGTGCGACGGTCGAGGCCGTTGTCCGCACCCCGAACGGACAGGTGGAGTACAGTGGCGACGCGGCGATTGACGGTGTGCCGGGAACGGCGGCACCGATCTATCTGAATTTCATGAATGTGGTCGGGTCATCAACCGGGTCGCTGTTGCCCACCGGCGCGCATCGGGATGTGATCGACGGGATCGAGGTCACCTGCATGGATGTGGCCATGCCGATCTGTATCGCCCGCGCGGCTGACTTTGGGCTGACAGGGTTTGAAACCGTCGAGGAACTGGACGCGAACCGTGATTTCTATGCGCGGATGGAGCCGGTCCGGCAAGAGGCGGGGCGTCGGATGGGGATGGGCGATGTGTCGAAATCGGTCACACCAAAATTCGCCCTGCTGGCCCCGCCACGCCATGGCGGCACGGTGACGGCGCGCTACTTCATGCCGTGGAATTGCCATCCGACGATGGCGGTGACCGGGGCACAATGCCTTGCCTCCTGCGTGCTGACGCCCGGCACTGTGGCCGAGGGGCTGTTCACACCGCCCGAAGGGGTTCCGGCACTGGTGCTGATCGAACATCCGGGCGGCGTGATTGACGTTACGGTCGATTATGAAAACGGCCCCGATGGGTTTACGCTGAAATCGGCGGGCTTGCTGCGCACCGCCCGGCTTCTGGCGCGGGGTGAGGTGATGGTGCCGGGTGCGATCTGGGATGGGAAATGAAGGTCCACATCCTTGATGACTGGTCCGATACCCTGCGCCATCTGCCCTGCTTTGACAGACTTTCCGGGCACGATGTTACGGTCTGGACCGATCATGCCGAGGGCGCTGATCTGGCGGCCCGGTTGCAAGGCGCCGAGGCAGTCTGCCTGTTCCGGGAACGCACGCGGATCACGGCAGAGCTTCTGGATGCACTGCCGGACCTGCGCCTGATTTCCGGGCGCGGGGCCTGGCCGCATGTCGATGTGGCGGCATGTGCCGCGCGCGGGGTGGCCTTTGCCTCGCTCAAGCCTGCCGAAGCGCCGAACCACGCCGCTGCCGAACTGACTTGGGCGCTGATCCTTGCCGCCCTGCGGGATCTGCCGGGGCAATTTGCCAGTGCAAAGGCGGGCAAGTGGCAGGCTGGGGTGGGCCGCACCCTGCGCGGCAAGACCATCGGCATTTACGGCCATGGTCGGATCGGGCGGCTGATCGCGGGTTATGCCGCAGCCTTTGGGGCGCAGGTGCTGTGGTGGGGGTCAGAGGCGGGCCGCGCCCGCGCCGCGGCGCATGGCGGCGAGGTTCCGGCCAGCCGTGCGGATTTCTTCGCACGGTCCGATATCGTGACCCTGCATCTGCGGCTGACGGCTGAAACCCAAGGGATTGTCACCGCCGCTGACCTTGCGCTGATGCAGCCGCGCGCGGTTCTGGTGAACACCTCACGCGCGGGGCTGATCGCGCCGGGGGCCTTGCGTGCGGCGCTTGATCTGGGCAGGCCCGGTCTGGCCGCGCTGGATGTGTTTGACGCTGAACCCGTGACGGACCCTGCCGATCCGCTGCTGTCACATCCGCGCGTGATCGCGACGCCCCATATCGGGTTTGTCACGGAAGAGGAGTTTGACCTGCAGTTCGCCGATATCTTTGATCAGGTGAACGCCTTTGCTGCGGGGCGACCCATACATCTTGTCAGCCCCCCGTCCGCCTGATTCCCATCAGGCGTGCGGCGACCGGCGCGCCAAGGATCACCACCACGATCCGCGTCAGGTGATGCAGGATGACAAAGCCAAGGTCCGCCCCGGCAACCAGGGCAAGAACCGTCATTTCCGCCTGTCCACCGGGCGCAAAGGCAAGGAACCCCTCTACAGGCTGGGCAAGGCCGGTCAGGGTCACAATCTCGGTGAAGATTGCGGCCAGCACGGCCAGCACCAGGACAAAGGCAAGACCCGACAGGATAAAGCTGCGCAACTCGCGGAACGTGACACCGACATACTGAACCCCGATGGCAAGACCAATGAAAAGCTGCGCCGTCAGAATGGCTTCGGCTGGCGGGCGGCTATGGATCAGCCCGGACAGCGACAGAATGGCCGTAACGATCATCGGCCCCAGGATCGAGGCCCCGAACAGCCCGACCCGTTCCGCGCCCTTCCAGCCGATAATGGCGGCGGCGGCCATCAGGAACAGTTCTGCCACAGGCAGATCGCGGGCCGGTTCCCCCAGCGCACCCGTCAGACTGGAGCCATAAAGGCCGGTCAGGATGATCGGGGCCAAGGTAGCGATGATCAGCACCCGCGTGGCGTGGATCAGCGCAAGGGCGCGTCCATCGCCCCCGGCCTCTTTGCCGAAGGCGACCATGTCCTGCAACCCGCCTGGCATCGCCGCGTACCACGCCGTTACCGGATCATAGCCGAGACGGCGGAAAAACGGCACGCCCACCAGCCCGATGATTACGACGTAAACCGGCACCAGTGCCACGCTGCCCGCCATCTGCGGAATGCGGCTGACAACCTCGGGCGTGATGGATGCACCGACGGCGACGCCAAGCACCGTACGCGCAAGGGTGGACACGGTCCCCATTCCCTTCAGCGGCGCGCCCGCCAGTGCGGCCAGCAGACAGAACGCCATCGGCCCGAACAGAAACGGCAGGGGCAGGCCCAGCAGCACGAACACTCCTGCGCCCAGAAGGGCCAGAGCGAGCGTCGCAATCTGTTTTGGTATTTGAAAGGATCGCATGATCTGTCTCCTTGCGTCACCTTGTATCCAGATGTATACAGTCGTACACAAGAACGGCAAGCGGGTATTTAAATGACGGACGAGACCGAGATTCCGCAAGGGCAGGGTGCCTATCGCCGCCTGCTGGAAGAAATCCGCAGCGGCGCGCTTGCCCCCGGTGCCCGGCTGCGGGAAACGGAGCTGGCCGAACGGCTGCACATCAGCCGCACCCCCGTACGTGAGGCGATCCGGCAGCTGGAGGCGGACGGGCTGGTGATGCATCTGCCCCGGCAAGGTGCCACGATCCGCAGCCTGGACCATGCCGAGGTGGTGGAACTGTACGAGATGCGCGCCGTGCTGGAAGGCACCGCCGCGCGGCTTGCTGCGCGGGCCGCGTCTGATATCGAACTGGCAGAGCTGGGCGCGCTGAATGCAGAGCTGGCAGATGCCCCCGCCGGCCCGCAAGCGCGTGAGATCAACCGGCAATTCCACCGCACGATGCTGGATGCCGCGCGCAACCGCTTTTTACTGAAATCCATGAGCGCGCTGCAAAAAACCCTGCTGATCCTGGGGCCGACCACGCTGGCCGATCCGGGCCGCGCCAATCTGGCGGTAGCAGAACATGCGGCTGTGCTGACGGCGCTTCAGGCACGTGACGGTGCCAGGGCCGAAGTGGCGATGCGTGCGCATGTCGAAGCTGCCCTGTCGGCCCGTATCCGCAATATGCGGGGCCGTGAACTGCCGCTGGAGGATGAAGCATGAAAGATTGGCCGGATACGTTCGATCTTGCGGTCGTGGGCGGCGGCAATGCCGCGCTCTGCGCCGCGATCACGGCGGCAGAGGCGGGGGCAAGCGTTCTGATCCTTGAAGGTGCGCCTGTGCCCTACAGGGGCGGCAACAGCCGCCACACCCGTAACTTCCGCTGCATGCACCGGCAGCCGATGTTCCCGCTGACCGGCAGCTACGCCGAAGATGAATATTTTGACGATCTGATGCTGGTGACAAAGGGCAGAACCGATGAGGGGCTGGCCCGTCTGGCCATCCGTGCATCCGAGGAATGCCTGCCGTGGATGCAGGCGCATGGGGTGCGGTTTCAGCCATCGCTTTCCGGTACCCTCAGCCTGTCGCGGACCAATGCCTTTTTCCTTGGGGGGGGCAAGGCGCTGGTGAATGCCTATTACAACACCGCCACCGATCTGGGGGTGAAAGTCGCCTATGAAGCGCAGGTCCGCCATGTGCATCGTGACGGTGACCGCATCACGCATCTGGAGGCCGATATCACCGGGCAAGCCGTGACGATAAAGGCCCGCGCCTTTGTGCTGGCCTCGGGCGGGTTTCAGGCTGATCTGGATTGGCTGGCACGGGCCTGGGGCCCCGCCGCCCGGAACTTCCTGATCCGTGGAACGCCCTATAATCGTGGTGTGGTTCTGCGCGACATGCTGGATCAGGGGGCCGAGTCGGTGGGTGATCCGACCCAATGCCACGCTGTAGCCATCGACGGGCGCGCGCCCAAGTATGATGGCGGAATTGTCACCCGGTTGGATTGCGTGCCGTTTTCCATCGTTGTGAACCGGGATGGCGACCGCTTTTATGACGAGGGTGAGGATGTCTGGCCCAAGCGCTATGCGATCTGGGGCAGGCTGGTCGCCGCGCAGCCCGATCAGGTGGGCTATGCGCTGATCGACGCCAAATCCATTGATCTGTTCATGCCTTCGGTGTTCCCGCCGGTAAAGGCAGACACGATAGAAGGACTGGCTGCGCAGATGGGGCTTGATCCACAGGCGACCCGCCGCACCGTTGACACGTTCAATGCTGCCTGCCGCCCCGGCCCGTTCCATCCGACAGAGCTGGATGGGTTGCGGACCGAGGGGCTGAACGTACCGAAAACCAACTGGGCGCGCCCCCTGGATACCCCGCCCTTCTATGGCTACCAGCTGCGCCCCGGCGTGACCTTCACCTATCTGGGGCTGAAGGTCGATGCCCGCGCGCAGGTCCATTCTGCCGAAGGCCCGATACGGAACCTCTGGGCCGCAGGCGAGATCATGGCCGGGTCAATTCTGGGCCAAGGCTATCTTGCCGGTTTCGGCATGACCATCGGCACCGTTTTCGGACGCATCGCAGGCAAGGAGGCCGCAGCCCATGTCGCTTGATCTATCCTCTGTGGACGAAGCCCGTCGCCAGATCGAAATCTGCAATGCCTGCCGCTATTGCGAAGGGTTCTGTTCGGTATTTCCGGCGATGACCCGGCAAAAGGCCTTTGCCGACGGTGATCTGACTCAGCTCGCCAACCTGTGTCACAACTGCCGGGGATGCTATTATGCCTGCCAGTATACCGCGCCGCATGAGTTCGCGCTGAACATCCCTGCCGTTCTGGCAGAGGTGCGGGTGGAAAGCTGGGAACGACTGGCCCGGCCGCGGGCGGTTGCGCAGCTGTTTCAGACGCATGGGGTGGCCATGGCGGGGCTGCTGGTGATCGTTCTGGCATGGTTTTTCTGGGCGCTGACAGCGTTGCGGCCAGAGACAGGGGCGGGCTTTTATGCCCATCTTGGGCACAATACACTGGTGGCGATTTTTGTTCCGGCCTTTGTGGCGCCGCTTGCCCTGATTGCGCTGTCGCTGCGCGACTACTGGCGTGAGGTGGGAGGCGGGCGGGTACGGCTGTCGCATATCGTGACGGCCTTTGGCTCTGCCGCGCGGATGAAGAACCTGTCCGGAGGTCATGGCGAGGGCTGCAATTTTGAAAAGGGTGACCGTTTCAGCGACCGCCGCCGGGTGTTTCATCAGTTGATGATGTATGGCTTTCTTTTGTGCTTTGCCTCTACGGCCAGCGGAACGGTGATGCACTATGCCTTTGGCTGGGAAGCCCCCTATCCGCTGGTGTCATTGCCCAAACTTCTGGGCCTGCCGGGCGGGGTGATGATGGTGATCGGCGCTGCCGGTCTTGGCTGGCTGAAAATCAAAGCCGATCCGACACTTGGTGCCGCTCGCGTCTGGGGCGGAGAGATGGCCTTTGTTCTTCTGTTGGGCATCGTTGCGCTGACAGGTCTCGGGCTTTATGCGGTAACGGGTTCTGTGCTGGTCGGATCAATGCTTGCGATCCATCTGGCGACCGTGATGGTTCTGTTCCTGTTGATGCCGTTCTCAAAGATGGTGCATGGCTTTTTCCGCCTTGCAGCGCTGATCGCCGAAGCGGGCAAGCCCGCACCTGCGGGCGGCGGCGAATAATCCCCGCCCGCAAGCAGATTGGTTCCGGTCCGCGCGACTGACACCCCAGCATCGGGCAGGGGGCGTGTGTTCACAACCCGGTGCCACACCGCGGAGTCTGTGCAATCTGCCCAGCCAGGGCAGTCTCGCATTATTCTTCGTATGAATGGATATCCAAAAAAATATGAATTTGATAAATGTTTCATATTGGGTGAACATCTTCAGCAATCGGATCTACCCGGTTCAAGCTGACGCCAGATCAGCGCCAACCAGCCCTGTTCGTTATGGATCATCAGGGCGCGACCAGCGTCAAAGGGATGCCAATGAAACTTCGACCTATACTTCTCTCCGCACTTTGTGCGGCTGCGCTTGCTATGCCTGTCAATGCCGAAGACCTGACGATTGGCGTAGGCGGCACCGCTACGTCGATTGACCCGCATTTTTACAACGCCTCGCCGAACAACAGCATCGCAATGCAGATCTTTGACCGCCTGACCGAGCGGGACGCCGCAGGGCAGTTGCTGCCGGGTCTGGCTGAGCGTTGGGAAGCTGTGGACGAGTTGCAATGGCGGTTTTCGCTGCGACCGGACATCAAATGGCACGATGGCGAAGCTTTCACGGCCGATGATGTGGTGTTTACCTTTGAACGCGCCAGAGATGTGCCGAACAGCCCCGGCGGCTTTGGCGGCTTTCTGCGCGCTGTGGAAAGTGTCGAAGCGGCAGATGACGCCACGGTGCTGATCACGACCAAAGCGCCGGCACCCAACCTGCCGGGCGATCTGGCCAATATTGCCATCGTGTCGCGTCATGCCGGAGAAGGCGCCGATACCTCGGATTACAATTCCGGCAAAGCTGCCATTGGCACCGGGGCGTTCCGCTTCAAGGAATTCCGTCAGGGTGACCAGATCACGCTGGACCGCAATCCGGACTGGTGGGGCCATGATGTGGCCTGGGACACTGTAACCTATCGCGTCATTTCCAGTGCTGGCGGGCGCACAACGGCGATGCTTGCGGGCGATGTCGACATCATTGATACCCCCGCGGCGGCAGATCTGGCGCGTCTGCAAAGCACCGACGGGATCACCGTTGAAAGCACACCGGGATTGCGGGTGATTTATCTGGTCGGCTCCCCCCTTGCCGGACCGCAGATGCAGTTCATAAGCGGTCCGAATGGCGAGGCACTGTCGGAAAACCCGCTTGCCGATGTGCGCGTGCGCAAAGCGTTGTCCATCGCACTGAACCGCGAGGCCATTGTGGACCGGATCATGGAGGGCACGGCCACCGCATCGGGACAATGGCTGCCGGAAGGCGCGTTTTCGTATTCGCCCGACATTGCAGTACCGGAACAGGACGCAGAGGCGGCAAAGGCCCTGCTGGCCGAGGCGGGGTATCCTGACGGGTTCCGGCTGACCGTCCACGTGCCGAATGACCGCTACCCCAATGCGCCGGCTGTGGTGCAGGCTGTCGCGCAGATGTGGACCCGGATCGGCGTGCAAACAACGGTCGAGGCCCTGCCATGGATCACCTATTCCGCCAAGATGTCGGAATTTGCGATGAAGTTGCTTGGGCTGGGCAATGCCACCTTTGATGCAAGTTCGATGCTGATCAATGTGTTGGGTACAGCCGACAAGGAACGTGGGCTGGGGGCGTCGAATGACAGCGGGTATTCCAACCCAAAGCTGGATGAGATGACGGCTGCGGCTTTGTCGATCTATGATGACGCGGAGCGGGAGCAAGCCCTGATTGCAGCGGTAAAGGTCGCGTTGGAAGATGGCGCCATTCTGCCCTTGTATCAGCAGACCAATAGCTGGGCGATGCGCGAAGGCCTGACCTATGCCCCCCGGATTGATGAACGGACCCTCGCCAAGGATATCATGGTGAAGTGAACCTTTGTCGGGACAGGGCCACGCCCTGTCCCAACCTCTGCGGCCCGCAGCGATACAAGCTTTGTGGCACCATAACCCGCGCCAGACGCGTTTTCGCGCAGCAGCCAGACCGGACATCACATGACACTTTGGATCATTCAACGGACCCTCCAGGCGGCGCTTGTCGCCTTGGCGATGGCGTTGATTGTTTTTCTGGGGCTGAATCTTATCGGCAGCCCGATTGAGACACTTCTGCCGCCAGAGGCAACGCACGAAGAGCGGCTGCGTCTGATCGCTGATCTTGGCCTCGACCAGCCGCTGCATACGCAGTTCTTCCTGTTCCTGAAGGGACTGGTGCAGGGCAATCTGGGCATAAGCTATGTCTACAAGGAACCGGCGATTGAACTGATCCTTTCGCGGCTGCCCGCCACACTGGAACTGGCTTTGTTTGCCGTGCTGCTTTCGCTGGTGATCGGGTTTCCCTTGGGGCTGATCGCGGGCTACCGGCCAGACAGCTTTGCAGCCAAAGCCATCATGACCGGATCCATACTGGGGTTCAGCCTGCCGATCTTCTGGGTGGGTATCCTGTTGATCATGGTCTTCAGTGTTACGCTGGGCTGGTTGCCAAGTTCCGGGCGGGGCAGCACGGTCACGATACTGGGCGTGGGCTGGTCTTTCCTGACGTGGGACGGCCTGCGCCACATGATCCTGCCCGCATTCAGCCTGTCGCTGTTCAACATCTCGATGGTGACCCGACTGACCGAGTCGGGCGTGCGTGAAGCCATGTCGAGCGAGTATGTCAAATTTGCCCGTGCAAAGGGTCTGACACCAAGGCGCATCATGTCGGTGCATGTGTTCAAGAACATTCTGATCCCGATCGTCACGGTGGTGGGTCTGGATATCGGCACAACCATCGCCTTTTCGATCGTGACCGAAACCATTTTCGCATGGCCCGGCATTGGCAAGATCATCATCGACAGTATCGCCGCGCTCGATCGTCCGGTGATCGTGGCCTATCTGATGCTTGTGGTGCTGATGTTTGTTCTGGTCAATTTCGTGGTCGATATCCTGTACCGCGTCCTCGACCCCCGCATCCGTCTGCAGGGAGAGTGAGATGAAACCGGATCTGACTTCGTTTGTCCGCTTCCTGCGGGTCTACTGCCGCTCGCCGCTGGCTGTCTGTGGCCTGATTGGCACAGTGCTGGTTCTGGCGGCCGCGCTCTTTGCGCCGCTGCTGTCGCCGCAAAACCCCTATGACCTGATGCAGCTTGATATCATGGAAAGCCGGCTGCCCCCGGGCGAGACCGCTTTTGCCGGGTTCACCTTCCTGCTGGGATCAGACGGTCAGGGTCGTGACATGCTTTCGGCGATCCTCTACGGGCTGCGTATCAGCCTGATCGTGGGCATCGGATCTGCCGCTCTCGCCTTTGTCTTTGGCACACTCTTCGGGCTGACTGCCGCCTATATCGGCGGCCGGACCGAGACGGTGATGATGCGGCTGGTTGACCTTCAGATGTCGTTTCCGACAATCTTGTCGGCCTTGCTGATCCTTGCGCTGATGGGCAAAAGCGTCGGCAATGTGGTGCTGGCCATCGTGATTGTCGAATGGGCCACCTATGCCCGGACCGCCCGCGGTGCCGCGCTCAGCGAACTGCGCCGCGAATATGTCGATGCGGCACGGTCTTTGCGCATGGGGCATCGGAATATCATTCTGCGCCAGTTGCTGCCCAACTGCATCTCGCCGTTGATTGTGCTGCTGACCATGCAGATCGCCCGTGCCATCACGCTGGAGGCCACGCTGAGCTTTCTGGGGCTGGGGGTTCCGATCACCGAGCCGTCGTTGGGGCTGCTGATCTCGAACGGGTTTGAGCTGATGTTGTCGGGCACCTACTGGGTCAGTCTGTTCCCCGGCATCGCGCTGCTGGTCACCATCTTTTCCATCAACCTCGTCGGCGACCGGATGCGCCAGATCCTTGATCCAAAGGCGGCGCAACGATGAGCAATCCCATGCTGGAAGTCCGAAATCTGCGCACCGAGTTTGGCTCTGAGGCCGGGCGCGTGACCGTGATCAACGATGTCAGCTTTGCGCTGGAGCGGGGAAAGGTTCTGGGGCTTGTCGGGGAATCCGGTTCAGGAAAGTCCGTCACGGGTTTTTCGATCATGGGGCTGATTGACCCTCCGGGCGAAGTCACCGGCGGACAGATCCTGTTCAACGGTCAGGATCTGCGCCAGTTGCCAGAGCACCGGATGCGGACCCTGCGCGGCAACCGCATTGCCATGATTTTTCAGGACCCGGCCATGACGCTGAACCCGGTCTTGCGGATTGATACCCAGATGATCGAGACCATCCTCGCGCATGAAACCGTCAGCAAACCGGTTGCGCGCGACCGGGCGCGCGATGCGCTGGGGATGGTCGGCATTCCCAGCCCCGAAGAACGGTTGCACGCCTATCCGCACCAGTTTTCAGGTGGCATGCGGCAGCGTGTGGCGATTGCAATTGCCCTTCTGCATTCCCCCGATCTGCTGATCGCGGACGAGCCGACAACGGCACTGGATGTGACCATTCAGGCGCAGATACTGGCAGTGGTACAGCGCCTTGCGCGCGAGCGTGGCACCGGGTTGATCTGGATCACGCATGACTTATCGGTCGTTGCAGGACTCGCCGACGATGTGGCGGTTATGTATGCGGGCCGGATTGTTGAATATGGTGATGTGGGCACGGTCATCAACCAGCCACGCCATCCCTATACCAACGGGTTGATCGGCAGCCTTCCGTCGAACAACCAGCGTGGCACCCGTCTGCGCCAGATTGCCGGATCTACGCCTGCCATTGCTCAGCTGCCGCAGGGCTGCGCGTTTCGTCCGCGCTGCACCCAGGCCAGCGATGCCTGCCTGATCATGCCCCCGCAAACCGAATATGACGGACGGCTGCTGCGCTGTTTCCACCCCGTGACACATGGAAAAGCAACATGACCCCCCGTGTAGAGATCCGCCACGTCAGCAAACGGTTTAACCGCACGTCGGGGCTTGTCGAACGTCTGGCCGAACGTACCGGGCTAAAGACGCCCAATCCGGTGGTTCATGCGCTGGATGATGTCAGCCTGACTGTAAACAACGGCGAGGTTGTCGGCATTGTCGGCGAGTCGGGGTGCGGAAAATCGACCCTTGGCCGCGTGGTCGCCGGTATCATCGAGCCAACCGAAGGGGATGTCCTCTACCACGGCAAGACCTGGCAAGACATGTCGCCGCAACAGGCCGGACACGCCCGGCTTGCCGTACAGATGATCTTTCAGGATCCGTCCTCGTCGCTTAATCCACGGCATCGGGTGGACGAGATTGTCGGAGCGGCTGCCCTGCGCCATGGCAAAACCACCCGCACGGAATTACAAACCTATGTCGCCGGACAGATGCGCAGGGCGGGCCTTGATCCGGTGATGAGCCGCCGGTTTCCACATCAGTTCAGCGGCGGTCAGCGGCAGCGCATCGGAATCGCGCGGGCGTTGGCGGTGCAGCCTGACATGCTGATCTGCGACGAATCTGTCGCGTCGCTTGATGTGTCGATACAGGCGCAGATTCTGAACCTGTTTCTGGATCTCCGGCGTGAGCTGAATTTGACTTACATGTTCATCAGCCACGATCTGGCGGTCGTCGAACATATCTCGGACCGGGTGGCCGTGATGTATCTGGGGCGGATCGTGGAAGAGGCCGCCGTGGCCGACCTGTTTGCGCATCCGGCGCATCCGTATACCCGTGCCCTGCTTCAGGAAATTCCCCGGCTGGATACAACCCGCCGCCAGTATTCCACCATATCCGGCGAAATCCCCAGCCCGCTGGCCCCGCCGTCCGGCTGCCATTTCCACCCCCGCTGCCCGTTCGCCATGCCGCGCTGCGCGGCGGAGCGGCCAAAGCTGCGGGATATCGGCACCGCTCACCGGGCCGCCTGTCACCTGAACGACTGACGCCCCCTGTTAACCAAACATATCTTGCACAAGGAAGAACCGTGTCATTTGCATGTCAGAAAACCGATGAAAAAACCAATGGCCGCGTATTCCCCAAAGACACCTGGCAGCCCGTCGCGCACCCTGAGCAACACGGTATCACCCCGGCCTTTCGCGCTGATCTGGATGCGACACTTGAGGCCCTGCCAACCACGTCTTTCATTGCGGTCAGCGGGGGAGAGACGCTCTACACCTACGGCGATGTCTCAGAGGTCAGCTATCTTGCCTCTACCCGCAAGAGCATCCTGTCGATGCTGATGGGAAATGCGGTCTGCGACGGCAGGATCGACCTTGATCTCACGATCGGGGATCTTGGCATTGAAGAAGAGGTTGGTCTGCTGCCCATCGAAAAGTCTGCAAAATTGCGCGATCTGCTGATCAGCAGCTCTGGCGTCTACCATCCTGCCGGCAGCCCGGGCGGTGACATGAAAGACGTGCCCGCGCGGGGATCAAAGACGCCGGGTGAGTACTTTCACTACAACAATTGGGATTTCAACGTCCTTGGGGCGGCATTTGAAAAGTTGACCGGGCGTTCGGTTTTTGCCGCGCTGGAAGAGGATCTGGCGCTGCCGCTGCGGTTTCAGGATTTCGACCGCAACCGCCAGCGGATGCTTGGGTATAATGGGCAGTCGCGGTATCTGGCCTACCATCTGTTTTTGTCCGGGCGGGACATGGCCCGGATCGGTTTGCTGATGGCGCGCGGTGGCACATGGGGCGACCGGCAGATCGTGCCCGCCGAATGGGTCGCAGAAAGCACGCAGATCCGGGTTCCCGCCCATGCCATGAATGGCAGCCGGAAACAGCGTGTGGCGGGCTACAGCTATCTGTGGTGGATACCTGTGGTCACGCCCGAGACACCGGAATGGCAGGGCGCATTTGTCGCAGCGGGCCATTTCGGCCAGTTCATCCTTGGGCTGCCCATGCTCGACATGGTGGTCGTGAATCGCCGCGCCATTTCAGACGAGATGGCCATAGCCCGCAATAACGGCACCTTCACAGACGAGCCTGCGACTGTGAAGATGGAGCAGTTTCTGGCGGTGGCAGACAAGTTCATCGCAGCGCGGCGGCGGTAAGCTGGCGCATCAAGATTGCCCCACAGGCAAGCCAGCGGGCTTGCCTCGCGGGCCTGCGACAAGGTAAAAGGACCCATGCAGCGTTTCCCCCTCGGCGGCCTGGACTTCAACCTGCTGAAGGTGCTGTACGCCCTGGCGGTCAAAGGCAACATGACTCAGGCCGGGACTTACATCGGCCTGTCTCAACCTGCGATGAGCCATGCTCTGAAACGTCTGCGCGCGATGACCGGAGATGAGTTGTTCATCCGCAACGCGCGCGGATTGGTGATGACACGTCACTGCTCCGATATCTTTCCCAGCGTCAAACGCATCGTCGATGAAGCTGAAACGGTCATGCTGGCGCATCGGAGCTTTGATCCGATCCAGTCGACCATGACGTTCCGCATCGGGATGAACGACTATTTCTCGGTCGTCCTGATGCCGCGCCTGCTGGAGCGTATCCGCGTCCTGGCTCCCGGATGTGTTATCGAAGTGCAGCATATGCCTCGCACCGTCACTCAGCCGGTCCGGAGCAACCGGACCCTGATGCAGGACTACCTTGAGGATGGCACCATAGACGTTGCAGTGATGACGGCGGACACCATTCCTGCCCGCTTTCAGTCAATGCCGCTGTTCACCGAACGGCGTGTGTGCATCATTTCGGCAAACAATCCGGCAGCGCAATCTGAATTCACCTTCGAGAAGATGCTGGAGCTTGGGCATGTAAAGGTCACATCTTCGGCCAGCCGTCGGGGCTGGATTGACGAACATCTGGATACTCTGGGCCGGCAGCGACGGGTTGTTGCGCTTGTTCCGCATTTTTCCTCGGCTGTGGCCATCGTCGGCCGGAGTGACCTGATCGCCATCATGCCCGAAAGTGTAGCCAGGCTCTTTGAAAAATCCCACGACCTGGTTTTGCTTGATCCACCGTTTCTTGAACAGAAGCAGTCAACCAGCATGATCTGGCTTGCAGAAAATCAATCAATGCCGGCCAATAAATGGCTTCGGGATCAGATTGCCGGGTGCTTTTGACCCCGTTGGCAGGTTGCTATTGGGTTCACTCTACATGGCAACGACGGATTGGATCGTCTCTGCAAACGCGGTCGGAGCCTGAAATCGTTGCCCGGGTGTAATCTGGCGAGGGTTGCCATCGGCCAAGGTCAATGTGCGCACCTATCGCCTGACCAACCCGCTCGCGCATGTTTCGGGAAAGAACAAGGCAATCCGCATCCCCACGGATGCGATGGGCGAGGCGATCGCAATCGGATCGGGAACCGAGCCTCTGGCCAGCGCGGCGACCGCGCTCACGGCTGGACTCCGACCTTTCGACCCCTGTTCACAGGAGGGTGGAAGCGCTACCGTTCGGTCCATAGCGGAGAATTTCTGGATGAAACACAATAGTCTCGACGCCATAAGAACAGGACGAAAGCCGACAGGGGCGGCGGTCTTCCGGCCGGGGCTGACCACTGCGCTGTTCAGGGCTTTTTTCGAGGAGTGGGCAGAGACCGGATATGCGGCAGTAAGTCTGGAGCGTGTCGCGGCACGGGCGGGTGCAGGCAAGGCGGCCATATACCGGCGGTGGCCGTCTAAACTGGCATTTGCGTGCGAAGCCATACAGGCTGTTGGCCTGAGCCTGGCTGATTTTGAGGATCGGGGCTCCTTGCGGGAAGAACTTGCGGCAGCTCTTCGAACAACGCGGGTGGTGTTCCGGCATCCGTTGATGCGCAGGATCATCCCGGATGCGGTCGCTGAACGCGCCAGAACTCCAGAACTATCAGCGATCCTGGACAGCCTGGCTGCCGCGCGTCGACGTCTCGGAAACGGCATGCTGGATCGTGCTATCGCCCGCAACGAGCTTCATCCCGACATCGACAGAGAGCTTGCGCTCGATTTTCTTGTATCGTCCCTTTACATGCGAATGATCGTGCGGCGCAAAAATGTTTCGCTCGCTGAACTTAACAAGCAGGTCCTCACGATCGAATCCGCGATAAAGGCCTGCTGACGGCGCGCAGTGCAACGTCACTATCCGGCGCGATGGCCGCGCCGAGATCGGCCAGCAGCTTGCGCTCCAGCGCGTCGTCGTCGGCCCGTTTTGCAGGATGCCCACACGCTTTCGGCCGGTCATGCGTTGTCTGGTGCCGATGTTACCGAGGCGCCGCCGTGGCTGGGGCAAGATCTGCCGGCCATTGCGACGGGATAGACCGCACCGGATCCCGGACCGCGCGACGATAATCGGACGGCGTTACCCGCATGTGCCTGGTGAACACCCGGGCAAGCACCTGATTGGACGAGTACCCCACTTCAAGCGCAATCTGGGTGACCGGAAGGTCCGTCCGCTCAAGGAGGTCACAGGCTTTTTCCACACGCAACCGCGTGAGGTAGACCCGTGGCGGCACGCCGATGCTTTGCTTGAACATGCGCGCGAAATGAAACGGCGACAGCCGCGCCTCGGCAGCCAGTGCATCAAGGCTGATGTCCTCCGACAGCCGCGCCTGCAACAATTCCAGGCAGCGCCGCTCTGCCCATGGGGCAAGACCGCCCTTTGCCGATGTAAACGGTGTCCCGCCCAGCCGGCACAGCTCGGCGAGGATTTCGCACCCTGCCGCCCGCGCAAGCAGGCGCGAGGGCACGCCCTCTTCGTGACCCAAAGCCCAAAGGTTTCGCAGCAGGGACCGGACCGTCGGCGAGTTGAACACCCGACCGTAGATGCAAAAGTTGTCGAGCGGGAACCGGCCGTCGGCGGCCTCGTCCAGCACGCTGCGCCACTGTGCCACCGGAAACGCCAGGCTGCGGAGCTGATGGCTTTCGTCGTTGATGACCGTGGTCGCAAAGTTTGGTGCCGCGACGGCGAGCGTGCCTTTTCTCGTCGTCAGATCAAAGCGGCCGCCGCCCAGATCTCCCCGGACCCGTCTGCAGCCAAGCATGTCCTCGACCAGAACGATGTCTGGCAGGGCCGGGCGGGACATGTCACCGGCAGGTCGCGCCACCTCGACCAGATCAAGCACTCCGCCCGACGACTTCCTTGCCCGCACGAAAGACGCCTGTTGGCCTTCACGGTACCATTGGGAGGAAGACGAAAAGGCAAGCCGTTCCATGTCGTGTCTCCTGTGAGGTCGCTTCACGTCCTCTCGATCGGGCTTCATCACACGGCATGATCGGAACGATACCGTTCCATCCATAATGCAGAAACAATGGATGGAACGCAAGAGTACCGACGACAGAAAAAGGCGGTGCCGAGCGGAGAGCGGTGATCCGCCCTGCACTGACGGCGAGACTGTTCAACAACAAACAGCAAGATCGGCATCTTTGCAGCAGACCTGGCGACGTCATACACCGATGCCTTCGCTAGATTTCTCAACACCGCGCAGCTCTGTGCTTCACCGGCAGCGTGCGCGCGCGATCGCGAGACGGCACCGGGCACAAGCCTGAAATGGCATGGATCGAACAGACAGGATTGACTATGCCGCCCAACGACACGCCGACACCACGGCTCACCACGACCGCGCGCGCTGTTCCTGCTGGTCGACGACGCGCAGAGGGACCGCCTGTTTGCCATCATCGCGGCAGCAATCTGCGGCGTTCCTGCCGGTATCACCGAACGGCAGATTCGGTCTTTCCAGCGGGTTCATGCGGATGTCGGCGACGATGTCTGCGCGGCGCTGGATGCAGCTGATCCGCAATTCTGAAACGCTCTCCGATGAAAGGATGCCAGCATGAGTTGGAACCCAGCAACCGAACCGGGCTGTCCCGATGATGTCGGCATAGACGCAATCGAAACCCTTATCGTTCCACGGTCACGGGATCTGGGCGGTTTCGAGGTCCGGCGCGCCCTGCCCGCCCCCAAGCGGCAGATGGTCGGGCCGTTCATCTTCTTTGATCAGGCCGGGCCTGCCGAACTCCTGACCGGTCAGGGCATTGATGTCCGCCCGCATCCGCATATCGGCCTTGGCACCGTCACTTACCTGTATCGCGGCGACTTCCATCACCGTGACAGCACCGGTGCCGATCAGGTCATCAGCCCCGGCGCTCTGAACTGGATGGTCGCCGGGCGTGGCGTGACCCATTCGGAACGCACCTCTGCGGCGGCCCGCAGCGGTCCGAACGGCCTGTTCGGGATCCAGACATGGCTGGCTCTGCCTGATACGCATGAAGATGCGGCACCCAGTTTCGAGCATCATGGCAAGGAGGCGCTGCCGATGATCGAGGAGCGCGGCGTTTCCGTTCGCCTGATTCTTGGCAGCGCCTATGGCAAGACGGCACCCGCGACAATGTTTTCGGAAACCTTTTACGCCGATGTGACGCTGGAACCGGGAAGCCGGTTCCCAATGCCCGACGATCACGAAGACCGGGGCATCTACATCGTCGAAGGGTCAATCTCGGTCGCGGGGCAGGCGTTCGATGCGGGGCGGATGATGGTCTTCCGACCGGGCGACAAGATCACGGTCGCCGCTGGCGACCGCGGCGCGCGGCTCATGATCCTTGGCGGTGCCACCTTTTCCGGCCCCCGCTATATCTGGTGGAACTTCGTCGCGTCGTCAAAAGAGCGCATCGAACACGCCAAGGCGGAATGGCGCGCCGCGAACTGGGGTGAGGGACGTTTCGATCTTCCGGCCGATGACCGCGACGAGCATATCCCTTTGCCGGATTGACGGGCGTGGCGTCCCGGTGCGGAACCGGAAAGGCCTGCTCCCCCACAGGCCGATGTGCCGGTCGAGCGGCAAGACGGTGCTTCAAATGATGGCAACGAGGCCGCGAAGGCTGGCCCTGCTGCCGGTCTGTGAGTTACGCTGCCATCGACGCCGGATTGAAGCGTCCGGACCTGAGCATCCATCGCCAGCAAACGCAGACGTCCGGCTGCTGGCATCAAAGTTGTATCAACGTCGGGCGCGGGCGCGCACCGGCGTTGCCTGTCGAAAGGAAAGAACAGATGGCCGTAGAGGGATTGGGCCCGACGATTGGCCCCGTGGTCGTGCTGTTGGGAGCGGCGGTGATCGCCGTGCCGTTGTTCCGGCGTCTGGGGCTGGGGTCGGTGCTTGGGTATTTCGGGGCCGGGGCGCTGGTCGGGCCCTCGGTGCTGGGGGTGTTCACCGACCCCGATACGATCCTGCATTTCGCGGAACTCGGCGTGGTGATGTTTCTGTTCGTCATCGGGCTGGAATTGCGCCCGCAGAAACTCTGGGCGCTGCGGGGGCAGATATTCGGCCTTGGATTGGTGCAGGTGAGCCTTGCGATTGCCTTGCTGTCGCTTGCGGGCGTGATGGTGTTCGCATTACCGCCGGTCACAGCCTTCATCGCGGGCGCAGGCTTCGTGCTGTCTTCAACGGCTGTGATCATGTCCAGCTTGCAGGAACGCGGCGAGATCGCCAGCCCGGAGGGGCAGAAATCGGTCTCGATCCTGCTGTTCGAAGATCTGTTGATCGTGCCCCTGCTGGCGGTGGTGGCCTTTCTGTCGCCGCTCGGACAGGGCGAGGGCGGGCTGCAATCGGCGGCACTGGCGCTGGCCGGGCTGGCGCTGCTGCTTGTGGCCGGGCGCTGGCTGCTCGGACCGTTCTTTGCGCTGCTGGCGCGCGCCCGGGCGCGCGAGGTGCTGAGTGCCGGGGCACTTCTGGTCGTGCTGGGATCCGCACTCCTGATGGAAGCCGTGGGCCTGTCGATGGCAATGGGGGCATTTGTGGCCGGCGTCCTGCTCTCTGGCTCCAGCTATCGCCATCAGATTGAAAGCGACATCGAGCCATTCAAGGGCCTGTTGATGGGGCTGTTCTTTCTGGCTGTCGGCATGTCGCTGAACCTTGCCGTCGTGGCCGCAGAATGGCCACTGCTGCTGGCGATGCTGCTGGTCTATGTGCTGGTCAAGGCTGTTGCCATCTACGCCACGGCGCGGGCCTTTGGCGCGGTCAATCTGGCCGCGCTGCGCCGCGCCGTCATGTTTGCACAAGGGGGCGAGTTTGCCTTCGTCCTCTATACGGCCGCTGTCGCCGGCGGCGTCATCGACGCGCGCGAAAACGCGATCTTCTCGACAGTCGTGATCTTGTCTATGGCAGTCACCCCGCTGATCATGATTGCGGCCGACAGGCTGTTGCGTGATCCTGGTGCCGGACTGGATGGGGTGGAGCCGGCAAACGGGCTGCGCGGGCAGGCCCTTTTGATCGGCTTCGGGCGTTTTGGCCAGATCGCCCTGCAGATGCTTCTGGCGCGAGGTGCGCAGGTTTCGGTGATCGACAACAACCCAGACCGTATCCGCGAGGCCGCGCGCTTTGGCTACAAGGTGTTTTTCGGCGACGGCACACGGCTCGACATTCTGCGCACGTCAGGGGCTGCGCAGGCGCAGGTGATCCTGATCTGTGTCGATGATCGCCGGGCCGTCAGCAGCATTGTCGAACAGGTCCGGCACGAATTTCCGAATGCCGCAGTGCTGGCGCGCAGCTATGACCGGGGCCATTCGATGGCGCTGATCCGGGCAGGCGTCGACTATGAAGTCCGCGAGACGGTTGAATCCGCCCTGCTGATGGGGGCAGAAGGGCTGCGCCGGCTGGGCTGGGATGAGGCCGCCGTGACCGAGGCCCTGGAGGATACCCGCCGCCGCGATACGCAGCGCCTGGCCGAACAGGTGCTGGGCGATATCATGTCCGGGCACGACAAGATCCTGACCGCGCCAGTGCCCGAACCTCTGACACCCGTTCCACAACTGGCGAAGAATGCGTCGTGACAACAATGACCATCCTTGGCGCAAGGAGCAGTCAAACTGTCAGGGGGTTTTCTCGACCACCGTCGCGATAGCCGTTGCGATAGCCGCCGGGCTTTCCACAAGAGCCACCTGGCTTAGCGGCCAGTCTTCAGTCCTGAGGCCAAAGGTCTTGTTGAGCCAGGCGAGCGTCAGCCGCCGGGTCGCTTCCAGCGCATCCGGATCTTCCACCTCGGTTTCCTTGGCATCCAGCCCCGAGATCCCGCCAAGCCCGTGGCCCACGCCCTTGATGGTCAGCAACGCATCGGCGCCGGGTGCGTCATGGAAGGCGTCCGCGTGCCACCCAGGGCCCCGGGGTGTGAAATGGGGAGTGTCCTCGGCACCGCAGACCACGAGGGTCGGCACCTTGATTGAGCTGAAATCCACGTCGAAGAAGGGAAAGCGCGCGGCACTGTCGGGCGTCAGGTCCACGCCGCCACGGCCCGGGGCTGCAAGCAGGATACCGGCCCTGATGCGCGGATCGGAGAAATCCTCACCTCGCAGACAGGCGCCGAGGAGAAGGCTGCAGGTCTGGCCGCCAAAGGAGTGGCCCGCCACTGCAATCCTGCCGTGGTCAAGCCGCCCGACGACGGCAGGCGCCTGCGCTTCGATCTCGGCGAGATGGTCGAGAATAGTGCGCATCTCGGCCACCCGCTCGCGCCAGAAGAAGGGACCTTCGGGCAGGTCAGGGTCCAGCCCGCCAATGCGTGAACTGGCGTGCGTCGGTTGGATGATCGCAAATCCCCGTTCGGCCCAGAACTGGGCGAGCGGCGCGTAGCCGTCTTTTGACGGAATGTACTTCGACGGGCCGAAGCCGTGCGACAAGATCACGATCGGCAGCGCGCCCCCAGTTGCGGGCGCGGTCAGGCGCAGTTCCAGTGATTGACGGTCGGGCATCTCCAGGCGGATCGGCGTATAGGCCACAGTGAGGCTTGGCTCCGGCGTTGGCAGGGTGCGGGACAGAGTGATCAATCGGTTCATCGGATTGCCTTTGTAAAGAAGGGAAAGGGCGCGACGGGCCTGTCGCGCCGCAAGGGTCAGGCCGCAGAGAGGCCTTCTTCGTAGAACCATGTCCGGGCATCCGCACCGGCTGGCAGCTTCATCGGCGCGGTCTCGTCGGTGACGGCACGCCAGACGGCTTGGGCGACATCGCTGGCCTGAGTCTTCTCGGTGGCAGACCGGAGACTCTGGAAAGAGGCCTGCAAAAAGGGACCGTAGGCTTCCGGCACGTCCATGCCCATCCGGGCAATGGCGTTCTTTCCGAAGGCCGTCTCTGGCGCGCTGCCGGGCAGGATCAATCGGACACGGACGCCGAACTCGGCAGCTTCAAGCGCAAAACTTTCAGAGAAGGCATTCAGAGCGGCCTTGCTGGCGCTGTAGATCGACAGGGCAGGCAGCGGGCGCAGGGTCACGCTGGAACTGATGTTGACGATCACGCCGCCCCGACGCGCACGCATGCCAGGCATCACCGCCCGGGTTACCGCCATGGCGCCCAGAACATTTGTTTCGAACAGCTCGCGGGCGCAATCAATCTCGGCGCCCTCGAGAACGTTGAGCATGCCGACGCCGGCATTGTTCACCAGCGCGTCGAGTGGCCCGGCCTGTTCGATGGCGGTCAGGATGCTGTTGGCATTTGTAACGTCGAGGGGCAGCACCTTGAGGTGGTCCGAGACCGGCAGATCCCCGGCGGAAAGCGTGCGCATCGTGGCGACGACCTCCCAGCCCTGGTCAAGGAAATGTATGGCGATGGCACGGCCAAATCCCGAAGAAGCGCCGGTAATAAGGATGCGAGGCATGTCAGTTCTCCTGTTTCGATGCACGGGAGATAGACATGCGGAACCGGATGAACTATTATCTGAAGTCCACAATCATTCATCATGTGTCCAAATTCATGCGCGACACCCTCTCCGATCCCCTTTCCAGTGTCGTCACGCTGCTGAAGCCCACGGTATCGATCTCGAAGCTGGTCGAGGCGGGCGGCACATGGCAGGTCACCCGGCATGACATGGCCAGCCCGTTCTATTGCGCGATTGTCGAGGGGAGCTGTCGGCTGCAGGTGACGGCGCGCGAGCCGGTGATGTTGTCGGCCGGCGATTTCGTCCTGATCCCCGATCTGCTGGGCTTCACGATGACCAGCGCGGTGCCGCCGCCCCCGCATGTGCCGCGCCTGCCGCTGGAGACCGGGCCGGGCCGGTTCCGACTTGGGCCGGCGGACGCGTCGATTACCATGCGCGCGCTGGTCGGGCATTGCCGCTTTGACGCGCCGGCGCGGGACCTGCTGGTGTCGCTGCTGCCCGAGATGATCCATGTCTCCGGTCACGACCGCCTGATGGCCTTGGTGCCGGTGATCCACGAGGAGACTCGCGCCACACGACCGGGGCGCGGGCTCATCCTGGAGCGGCTGCTGGAAGTTCTGCTGATTGAGGCGCTGCGGTCGGGCCCGACCATCGACATGCCACCCAGCCTGCTGCGGGGCTTGTCGGACCCGAAGTTGGCCACCGCGTTGCGGCTCATCCACGCGGATGCCGGCGGCGGCGTCTCCATGACCGGACTGGCGAAAGAGGCGGGGCTGTCCCGCTCCGGCTTTTTCGAGAAGTTTCGAAAGGAGATCGGTCGCGCGCCGATGGAATATCTGACCGACTGGCGGATGGCGGTCGCGAAGTCCCTACTGCAGCAGGGCGGGTACACAAATGCAGAGATCGCCTTGAAAGTCGGCTACGGCTCTGCCAGCGCGTTCGGGATTGCCTTCGTCCGGCATGAAGGGCTGTCACCCGGCGCCTTCGCAGCCCGCCACAAAGGCTAGGGCAGGCATCCCGAAGTCCCTTCGAGACTCAGGCTTCGGACCAACCGTGTCGCCAACGCCTTTCTCCTGAACACCAAATGCGCTAAGCTGACGATAAGCTAAAGGTTGAATCAATCCTGGGGGCAGCACCCATGCAGCTTTGCGCTTGCGACAGATCCCAACCGATGACTGCACCGCCTCATTGCCGCGGCGGCCCCTTCGGCCCACACCCGCAACCCGGCTTCTTGACCGTCGCGGTTGCCTGAATGACAAGCGCTTTTGATGCCATCATCGTGGGAGCGGGACAGGCCGGACCGCCGCTGGCCGCCCGTCTCAGCGAGGCGGGTATGAAGGTTGCGCTGATCGAGCGGCATCTTCTTGGGGGAACCTGCGTCAATACCGGATGCACGCCCACCAAGACGATGGTGGCAAGCGCCCGGACCGCCTTTGTCGCACGCCGGGCTGCGGAGTACGGGGTCAATATCGGCGGCGATGTGCGGGTGGATTTTGCGGCTGTGCAGGCCCGGCAGCGAGCGGTTTCCACGGCGTCCCGCAAGGGTCTTGAAGACTGGGTTGCGGGCATGGCGCGCTGCACCCTTTTTCGCGGCTATGCGCTTTGTTGCGCCGTACGAGATCGGGGTCGGCGAAGAAACCCTCCCGTCAGACCTGATCTTTCTGAATGTCGGCGGGCGGGCGGTCGTTCCTGATCTGCCGGGTGTTCAGGGCGTTCCGTTTCTGACCAACAGCTCGATTCTGGACCTGCAGGATCTGCCACGGCATCTGGTGATTGTCGGCGGCGGTTACATCGGGCTGGAATTCGCGCAGATGTTCCGCCGCTTTGGCAGCGCCGTGACGGTTGTGGAACATGGTCCCCAACTCCTCGGCCATGAGGATCCGGACATCCGCGACGCGATCCGAACCATCCTTGAACAAGAGGGCGTCGCGTTCCGGCTTGGGGCGGATTGCATCCGGTTTGAGGCGCGGGGGGCCGACATTGCTGTCGGTGTCTCGTGCCAGACCGGCGCGCCGGAGGTGGTGGGCTCGCATGTGCTTCTTGCCATGGGACGGCGGCCCAACACCGATGATCTCGGCCTCGACCGTGCGGGCATCGCGGTGGATGCGCGCGGAGTGATTGCGGTGGACGACACCTTGCAGACCAATGTGCCCGGCATCTACGCGCTCGGCGACTGCAACGGGCGCGGGGCCTTTACGCACACTGCCTTCAACGATTTCGAGATCGTCGCTGGAAATCTGCTGGACGGTGGTTCGCGCAGCCTTGCCGACCGCGTGCCCGCCTATGCGCTTTATATCGACCCACCGCTCGGTCGCGTCGGCATGACGGAAGCGGATGCACGAAAGGCCGGAAAGCCTTTCCGCGTCGGCCTTCGGCAGATGACGCGGGTGGGCCGTGCGGTGGAAAAGGGTGAGACGCACGGGCTGATGAAAGTGATTGTCGAGGAAGGCTCCGACCTGATCCTGGGGGCGGCAATCCTTGGCAAAGATGGGGACGAGGCCATACATGGCATCATCAACATGATGAACGCGGGCGTCACGGCCGAAGCCTACCGACGCGCCATGCCGGTCCACCCGACACTGTCCGAGCTGATCCCCACCATTCTGGGGGATCTCGGCCCCGCCGGATGATCGGCGGAGCCGGGAAGCCTTCGACCGCCATCTTGCCGCAGGCGGGCGCTTTATCCGCGCGTCAGGCTTTTCTCAGTCACTATGACCCGGCACTGTACTACTTTGCCATGTCCAGACCCGTCCACCGCGCCGCAAAGGCCCACAGATCGGCGATTTCGTCCAGCGCCTGTCCGACCGGCTTTCCACCACCATGTCCGGCCCGCATCTCGACGCGCAGGATCCGGGGACGATCCCCCAGATCGGCATTCTGCAGGGCCGCCGTGTATTTGAAACTGTGGGCCGGCACGACGCGATCATCCGTGTCCGCCGTCGAGACCAGAATGGCCGGATAGCGCGCTCCCGGACGGATTGTATGATAGGGGGAATAGGACAACAGGTTGCGAAAGTCGGTCTCCTGGGTCGGATCGCCAAAATCGCTCGTCCAGAACTGCCCGTTCGTAAAGCGCGCAAAGCGCAGCATGTCCATGACCCCCACGCCTGGCAGAGCGGCGGCGAACAGGTCCGGGCGCTGATTGACCACGGCTGCGACCAGCAGGCCGCCATTCGATTCGCCCTGAACCGCAAGTCCGTCCGGCAGGGCGATGCCTTCAGCCTTCAGGTATTCCGCCGCCGCGATGAAGTCGTCAAAGACGTTCTGCTTGTTGGCCAGCCGTCCGGCGTCATGCCAGGCTTTGCCGTATTCCCCGCCGCCACGCAGGTTCGCCACGACATAGGCACCGCCCGCCTCGACCCAGGCCAGCACGGCGGGCGAGAAATAGGGGACCATGCTGATGCCAAAGCCACCATAGCCGTAAAGGATGGTGGGCACCGGACCGCTGACACCCGCCCGGCGGACGACGAACATCGGCACGCGGGTGCCGTCCGCAGACCGACAGAAGCGCTGTTCGACGGCGATCTGATCCAGATCAATGGCCACATCAGGTCTGGCCCAGATCGTCTGGCTCCGGTCGCCCATGTCATAGCGGCAGATCGTGGTGGGCGCATTATGCGAGGTGAAGACGTAAAAGACCTCCGGGTCGCCGGGATGGCCTTTGAAGCCGCCTGCGCTGCCGATGCCCGGCAGCTCGATCAGACCATCGGGCGTGCCGTCGGGGTGATAGCGACAGATCTCGAACCTTGCGTCGATCTGATAGCTGACCACAAGCCGCCCGCCCAGAAGCATAGCATCGTTCAGTGTTGCATCCTCGCGCTGCCGGACCAGATCAATGACCCGCAACTGAGGATCAGCCAGATCAATCTGTACGACCCTGCCAAGCTCGGCTCCCTTGTCCGTCACAAGGAAAAACCTGCTGCCCTGATTGCCCGCGACCGACCAGCTGTGATCAAAGTTGTCGATAAAGGGCCGCAGCGGCCAGTCGCGATCTTGCAGATCAACAATTGACAGCGCATTGCTGCCGACGCCCGGCATAGAGGAAATCACCGCATAGCACCCGTCCGGCGTGACGCTGACCGCGTGGAGCATGACCTGCCCGTCCGGGGTCGCATGAACCAGCCGGTCTTCGGCCTGCGGTGTGCCAAGGGTATGAAACCAGACCGAATGCTCGATTGCTGGCGCGTCGAACGCAGTCTCTGTCGGCGGTTCAGGAAATCGGCAATAGAAGAACCCCGATCCGTCATGTGCCCAGGCAATGCCGGTGAACCGCGCCCAGAGAATTTCGTCAGGCAGGATCGTTCCGGTGTCAATGTCCAGCACCCTGATGGTGCGCCAGTCCGACCCCTTTTCCTGCACGGCATGGGCCACGTGGCGGCCATTGATGCTGACGGCCCATTCCGCCAGAGCAGATGATCCATCTTCCGACCAGGTATTGGGATCAATCACGATGCGATCCGGGCCATCAAGGCCACTGCGCATGACAAGAACTGCCTGATCCTGCAGTCCCGGGTTGCGGGTGAAGAAATAGCGCTGCCCTCGCTTTACCGGCGCGGTCAGTTGCGCATGATCAGAAAGCCGGGCCAGTCGCTGTCGGAACTGGTCGCGTCCGGGCAGGCTGGCCAGATGAGACCGTGCCAGCTTGTCCTGTGCGCGTACCCAGTCGGCGACCTCGGGATGGGTGCGGGCGTCCCCTTCAAGCCAGCGATAGGGATCGGCGACATCGGTGCCGAAATACGTCTCGACAATGTCGGTGCGGCGGGTTTCCGGATAGATCATTCTGGATTTCTCCTGTGTGAAGACGCGTCATCTGAGGAGCTGACCGGATCGCAGACCGGCAGGCTGGCGACGCTTCGGATGGCCGCAGCCAACCGGCTGCACACCTCGGCATGGGTGAAGACGCGTCCTTGGGAAAAGGTGGCAATGGAGATGTCCGCGTCGATGACACGAACGGCGGCCATCGCAGAAGCCGCGCACACGCGCACATCAATGTCATCGCAACGGCGCCCTGAGCGTCGGGCAAGGATCGGAACCAGATCATCCTCGGCTTCGGCACTGGCCATCAGATACGCCGAGCGGATCGCCGGCTCGGACGTGATGCGGGAGATCAGACGTGCCACGGCGATGCCATCGCGGATGTCCTGATCCGACTTCAGCATGCTGCCAAGGCTGTCATGCAGATAGGTCTCGATCGACTGATGATCGGGCCAGTTCTGCAGAAGTTCGATGAAGCGCAGCCCCGTGATGCGGAAGAGCGGCTCGATACAGGCTTCCTTTGACCGGAAGTACCGCCACACCGTCCGTTTGGACAGCCCCGCCGCCGCAGCAATGGCATCGCCACTGGTCTTCTCGACTCCGTTTTGCCAGAACAGGTCCGCCGCATGGCGTGCCACGGCAAGACGGTTCTGATCCAGCTTCTGGCGGTCCATGATCTGCTCCTGTCACTTAGTGTCATTTTGGTAGATGGCACTAAGTGACAGACAAGTCAATGACGGACCCGGATTTACGATCAGGGCGCGCTGGCCGGACAGCGGGTATCGCTCTCAAAGAGCGATGCAGATCCAGAAGGCATCTGTTGCAGGGCACTCCTCAGGCCAGCGGGAAAAGCGCAAGATCTGCACCATCGCGTCAGGGCATGCGGCGCAGCCACCCGTGAAGCAGAGTAACCTCTACTTCAGAACGGGCATCATCCCGCCCGCGTCTCCGCTCAGTGCTACGGCCCGCAGCACGTGAAGCGTCATCGGCGTGCATGCGCAGCACAGTTCCGTTGCTGCGCCCGGCACAAGGCAACAAGACTGGAGAGACACGTGAAGGCCATCGGATACAAACTCCCCGGACCCATCGACGGCGAGGCGTCTCTGGTAGACATTGATCTCCCCGAGCCCGCGCCTACTGGCCGCGATCTTCTTGTCGAGGTGAAGGCAATCTCGGTGAACCCCGTCGATTTCAAGGTCCGCCGCAGCACGCCGCCGCAGGACGGAGGGTGGAAGGTGCTGGGTTACGATGCATCCGGTATCGTGCGCGCCGTGGGGTCGGACACGACACTGTTCCGGCCCGGGGACGAAGTGTTCTATGCCGGCTCGATCACCCGTCAGGGCACAAATGCAGAGCTGCATCTGGTCGATGAACGGATCGTCGGCACCAAACCCGCCTCTCTGAACTGGGCAGAGGCCGCCGCGCTGCCATTGACGACGCTGACAGCATGGGAAGCCTTTTTTGACCGTCTGGATGTGAGCAAGCCGGTTCCGGGCGCGGCACCGGCCATATTGATCATCGGCGGCTCCGGGGGCGTCGGTTCGGTTGCGGTCCAGATTGCCCGCCAACGCACCGACCTTACCGTGATCGCAACGGCATCACGTCCCGAAACGCAGGAGTGGATAAAGGCGCTTGGCGCACATCACATTCTCGATCATTCGAAACCCCTCGCGCCTCAGATCGAAGCGCTCGGCATCGGTGCGCCGGCGTTTGTGTTCTCGACCACTCATACGGGCGACCATGTCGCCGATATCGTCGAACTGATCGCACCTCAGGGCCGCTTCTGCCTGATCGACGACCCTGCAGGCTTTGACATCATGGCGTTCAAACGCAAGGCGGTTTCGATCCACCATGAGCTGATGTTCACGCGGTCGATCTACGGCACGCCTGACATGGCCCGACAGGGCCAGATCCTGAATGAGGCGAGCGCTCTGGTCGACTCTGGCAAGCTGCGCACCACGCTGACCGAACGCCTGTCGCCGATCAATGCGACCAATCTTAAAGCCGTTCACGCGCTGCTGGAGAGTGGCAAGGCACGCGGCAAGATTGTCCTTGAAGGCTTCTGAGCTGACGGACGATCCGCCTGACATCTCGGATAGAAGGAACAGATACCATGCCTGCATATGTTGTCTTCATGCGGGACGAAACGGTCGATCCCGTCGCACTCGCGGAATACTCTGCCAAAGCCGATGCGAGCTTTGAAGGGCACGCGATGACGCTCCTTGCAGATTACGGTCCCCTTGAAGTTCTGGAGGGTGACAAGATCGAGGGTGCGGTCATCCTTGAGTTTCCCGATATGGACGCAGCGCGGGCCTGGTATTTCAGTCCTGACTATCAGGCAACCGCACAGCATCGCTTCCGGGGCGCGCGCTACCGGGGCTTTATCGTCGGTGGGGTTTAACGCCATTCAGACGGCTCAGGCGACTGAACCCAGAGTTCAAAGGCTTCAGCGCACGCCAGTTCCAAAGCGCACGACATCCCGGACATACTGCTCAGTTTATCCGGTGTCGTCAGCATATTATCAGAAAGGCCAACCATGACGGATACAATGAAGGCAATCGTGCTTAAGGAATTCGGCGGCTACGATGCCTTCGAATTGCGGGATGTTCCCGTCCCGCCTGTCACCTCCCGGCAGGTCCGGGTGCGCGTCCACGCCACCGCCATCAATCCTCTGGATTATCAGATCCGGCGTGGCGACTATCCTGATTATGTGCCGCTGCCCGCGATCATCGGCCATGACGTTTCCGGCGTCGTGGAAGAGAGGGGCACGGATGTCACCGAGTTCGAGATCGGCGATGAGGTCTATTACACGCCCAAAATTTTCGGCGGCCCCGGCTCCTATGCAGAGCAGCACGTTGCCGATGTGGATCTGGTCGCTCGCAAGCCGCGCAATATCAGCCATCTGGAGGCCGCCAGCCTGACGCTGGTTGGTGGGACAGTGTGGGAAGCGCTGGTCGGTCGTGCGCAACTCGCCGTTCACGAGACCATTCTGATCCATGGTGGGGCCGGTGGTGTGGGCACGGTGGCGATCCAGTTCGCCAAGGCAATGGGTGCGCGGGTCATCACAACGGCGCGTTCTGACAACGAAGAGTTCGTCCGTTCGCTTGGGGCGGACGAAGTCATCGACTACACCGCCGGCGACTACGTCTCAGCCGTGACCGACCTGACACAGGGCGAGGGGGTGAATGTCGTCTTTGATACCATCGGAGGTGATACGCTGACCAAGAGCCCGCTTGTCCTTGCCGATGCCGGACGGGTGGTCAGCATTGTCGACATCGCGAATCCACAGAACCTGATCGAAGCCTGGGGCAAGAATGCCGCCTACCATTTCGTGTTCACCCGGCAGAACCGCGGCAAGCTCGACGCGCTCACCAAACTGGTCGAACGCGGCCTGATCAAGCCCGTCATCGGCGCGGTACTGCCCCTGGCCCGGATCGGCGACGCGCATGAATTGCTTGAAAACGGCCGTTCCCATGGCCTGCGTGGCAAGGTGGCCATCGATGTGTCGGGCCAGAACTGACCTGTGCGGTGAGGCGGCTGCTTCACCCAAAGCCTGACAGATCGAGCGGATGGCAACGGATCTTTTCCAAACCATCCGTTCCGGAACCAAAGGAGAGAAAGATGATCCTTGCTTCATCGCAGGTCCAGACTGTCGAGCCGAATTTATTCGGTCGCGGTTACACATCGATGTTCGCGCCCCAGCGGTTGACTATCGGCGTTTACTTCCCGCTCGAGGCCTATGTGGGTGCCGAGCCGCTGATGCACGATCAGATCAAGCTGGCTCAGCAAGCGGACCGTCTTGGCTTCGCTGCCCTCTGGGCCCGCGACGTGCCGCTGAACGACCCGACTTTCGGGGATCTGGGCCAGATTTACGATCCCTTTGTCTGGCTCGCGACAATTGCGGCGCAAACGCACACCATCGCGCTCGCCACAGGCGCAGTCATTCTGCCGCTCCATCACCCGATCGACGTCGCCAAGGCAGCGGCATCGCTTGACCACCTGTCCGGCGGGCGCTTTGTGTTCGGCGTCGCATCGGGAGACCGCCCGGTGGAATACCCAGCCTATGGGCGCGACGCTGGCCAGCGTGCCGACCTTTTCCGCGACGCATTTGACTACACCGAAGCGCTGCTTACGAAGCGTTTTCCGCACCATGCCTCGGCGCACTATGGCCGGCTTTCGGGCGGTGGCGACCTGGTTCCCAAGCCGCTCACATCCCGCTTGCCCGTCCTTGTTACGGGGCAGAGCCAGCAATCTCTGGACTGGATTGCGCAACGTAGCGATGGCTGGGTCACCTACCCCCGCGATCTGCTCAAGCAGGCGCAGGTTGTGTCGCAATGGCGCGAAGCGCTCCGCCGCGCCGGGGCCGGCTTTAAGCCGCTTGCACAGTCACTCTACCTCGACCTGACCGACAATCCGGATGCGCCGCCCCGACCCATCCACCTCGGATACCGGTTGGGCCAGCGGCGGCTGGTTGACCTGCTTGGCGAACTGCGCACACATGGGGTCAATCATGTCGCCCTCAACCTCAAGTTCAGCCAGAGGCCGGTCGCCGACGTTCTGGAGGAAATCGGACGTGACGTTCTACCGCATTTCAGCGTTGCCGACGCCCCATAAGCCCTGCGCGTACTGGTCCGTCAGTCAGGTGGACGCGATATAGTGCCTGACAACCGGTCCTTCCGGGCGCTGATCGAAAGCGTGCAGAACGGTATGCAACTCTGTGTCCGAAACCGTTGTGCGGGCATGCTGTTGCAGGTGCTCGGCCCAGCTGGGCAGGTGGAACACCTCGATCCAGATCGCCGGGTCGGTCACATCATGGATCAACGCCCATTGGGTTGCCCCGTCCCGGTAGCGCTCTGCAGAAACCTTATAGGCGGCTTCGACGAAGGCCGCTTTGTCTGCCGGCGCGATCCGGAACTCGATCATGACCACAGCGGGAGAGTCTTCACTGTCCCCTTCGACGAGGGGTGGAGCCTCGGGCCAGGCATTGGCCGGCGCAAGGTCCACATCGTCCGCCGTGCCAAGCCTGACGTTCCGGGTCACAAGCAACCCCACGATCAGGCCGAGGGCCGCGGCGAAGAGCGCGCTGCTGACCGAGAGCCGGTTGGCGATTTGACCCCAGATCAGCGATCCTGCCGACATCGACCCGAAGAAAACCATGAGATTGACCGCAAGACCGCGGGCGCGGATCCAGTCCGGCAGCGCCATCTGCGCCGAGACGTTTACCGAAGTCAGGACGAGAATCCACGCCACGCCACCCAGAAAGGCACCGGGAATGATGACTGCCGTAGCAGTCGAGGCTGCGAAGGCCAGCAGGGCAGCTGCAGTCATCAACGTACCGAGTTGCACGACCCGGTGCGCATCAAGACGACCCTGCAGGTAAGGAAGACCCAAAGCGCCCAGAACGGCACCAACACCCACTGTCGCCACAAGGAAGCCATACAAAGACGAACCGGCGTCATTCGCCCCGCGCGCGACAAGCGGCATCATCGCCCAGAATGCCGATGCCGAAATGAAGAACGCAAAGGCACGGAAAAGCGTCTGGACCATTGGCTTGTTGTGGCGGACATGGCGCAGGCCAGTCGCCATTTCCTGCAGGATCGGCAGGTGTCTGCGCTTTGCCACCACTGGACCCTCGGGCCGCCACAGGATCAGAGCCATGATGATAACCAGATGGCTGATGGCATTCAGCGCAAAGGGCGCGGCCAGACCGACCGATGCGATCAGAATACCTGCGATTGCGGGGCCGATTGCGCGGCTGACGTTGATGCCCATCGAGTTGAGCCCGATGGCGGCGCGCAGCTCTGACCGTGGCACCAGCATTGGCACGACGGCCTGCCAGGCAGGGGCCATGAAGGCCGCACCCGTTCCGATCACAAGAGTAAACAGAAGCAGAACCGTTGGCGTCACACGTTCGGCCCGGACAAGAACGGCCAGAACCGCGATGATCATGAAGAGCAAAAGGTTGATCACGATCAACATGCGCCTCTTGTCCAGCCGGTCAGCCAGCGCCCCTGCGAAAAGCGCGAAGAGAAAGATCGGCAGACTGGTTGCGGCCTGGACGAGCGTGACGACTGCCGGAGACGGGCTGAGCTCGGTCATCAGCCAGCCAGCCCCAACCTCGTGCATCCATGTCCCGATGTTCGAGATCAACGCTGCCGTCCAGAGAAGTGCAAAGGCACGATGGGCAAAAGGTGCGAAGGGGCTGGCTTTTTCGGCGGCCTTAACAGTGGATGACATCGGCCATCTCCTCAGGGTGACAGGTATCTGGATGGACGGCCGGAGCCGCTGTGCAGCGAGAGCCGAACCAGGTCGGTGCGCTGCTTCGGGAATAGCCTTCAACATGCGTTTTGCAGCGGTCCCGATCCACGCGCTGTACAATCGCATGTCTGGTATTGCCCAAAAGCGCCTCTCAGGACAAACGGTGAAGCAGCGCCACAGAAAGCAGGCCTCCCAGAAGCCCGACATTCGCAAGAAAGCCGTTGGCACCGGTCAGCCGTTCGCCGGCGGGCAGGCGCCAGAACGGGTGCCCGACAAAGGATGCGGCAATGGTGAACGCCACGAGTGCGAGAAGGCCGAAGACCGGCAGGACACCGAATACCAGCGAGGCCGAACCCAGGGCTTGCACCGCAATCGTGGCACGGGCAACGGTCGGGGCAGGTCCAAGGCCCAGACCCTGCACCTCGGCAACCGTTGCACTGAACCATTTTGCCTTGAGGCACGCACTGATCCAGTACGGGGCCGTCACCAAAACTGAAGCGATGACAATAAGGGTATGGTCAACTGCCGTCATCTTTTGTCCCCTTTCTGCTGCGCATTCCCGCCTGCCTCACGTCATGAAGCATGAGCATCCAAGGGCGCCCCAGAAGTCGCGCAGATTCTGCACCGGAACCGGATTGGTCCAGGCAATTCCATGAGCATGACCATGCAAACCGCAGGCGCTGGCGCATCCGTCCGAACAGGCGCGCATCTGGATGGTGGCCGGTTCCCGCACACCAGCGCGCTGCCCCGGGCTCGCGAAGGTGGCGTTGACCGACCATGACGGGCTGGGAGGTGGCAGGGGCGGGTCAAGATCGGAAAACTCGGCATCAGCAAAAACGACACGACCGCCAAGCATGGTAAGGACCGAGCTGATCGACCGGATGCCAGCATCCTCGACAGACATGAGGTCTGCGGACAGCACGGCCAGATCGGCATGCATACCGGGCATCAGCCGCCCCTTCTGATCCTGTTCTCCCGAGAACCACGCCGATCCGGTGGTCCAGATCGCCAGCGCTTCTTCGCGCGTCAGAAGATGCGCGTCGTCAAAGAGGGGCAGTCCGCCAACAGTCTTTCCCGTCGTCAGCCAGTGCAGTGCAACCCAGGGGTCGTAACTGGACACCCGCGTGGCGTCAGTCCCGCCGCCCACGGGCAGACCCACCTTCAGCATGTCACGGATCGGAGGTGTCGCGCGCGCAGCGTCCGCGCCATAGCGGTCGACGAAATACTCACCCTTAAACGCCATGCGGTGCTGCGTGGCAATCCCCCCGCCAAGTGCCCTGATCCGTTCGATGTTCCGGGCGCTCACTGTTTCGGCGTGATCGATGATGAAGCGGGTCTTGAAAGGCACCTGGCCGTTCACCCGTTCGAACACAGTCAGAAACCGCTCGATCGTCTCATCATAGGTCGCGTGAATGCGGAAGGGCCATTCATTCTCTGCCAGAAGCGCGACGATCTTCTCAAGCTCGGCTTCCATGACGGGGACGGGTTCGGGTCGCGGCTCCAGAAAGTTCTCGAAATCGGCAGCCGACCACACAAGGTTTTCGCCCGCACCATTCATGCGCAACATAGAATCACCCGCGCCGGGCGACGTCATCCCGATCCAGCGCTCATAGTCGGACAGTTCCTGCCCGGCCTTCTGTGCGAACAGATTGTACGCAATCCGCAGCGTCATCTGGCCCTCTGCATGTAGGTGGCGAATGACGTCATAATCCTCGGGATAGCTCTGGCCGCCGCCGCCTGCGTCAATGGCGCTGGTGACACCAAGGCGATTCAACTCGCGCATGAAATGACGCGTCGAGTTGATCTGGTCGTCCACGGGCAGCTTCGGCCCCTGCGCCAGCGTGGAATAGAGGATCAGCGCCGAAGGCCGCGCGATCAGCATGCCGGTCGGATTTCCGCGCGAATCCCGCTCGATCTCGCCACCCGGGGGTGACGGTGTGTCGCGCCCTATCCCCAGCACGCGCAGCGCCGCGCCGTTGAGCAAGGCGCGGGAATAAAGGTGAAGCACAAAGACTGGCGTATCGGGCGATGCCTGATTGATCTCTTCCAGCGTGGGCATGCGGCGCTCGGCGAACTGGAACTCGGACCAGCCGCCGACGACGCGCACCCATTGCGGCGCAGGCGTATTGGCCGCCTGACGACGCAGCATAGCCAAAGCATCGGCCACGGAAGGAACGTTTTCCCAACGCAGCTCGATATTGTAACTCAGTCCCCCGCGAATAAGATGGGTGTGACTGTCATTCAGTCCCGGGATCACGCGCCGCCCGTTCAGGTCGATGACCGGCGTCGCCGCGTCCGCGCCTGACATGATCGCATGATCCGTCCCGACAGCCTGGATGCGCCCATCCCTGATCAACAGAGCGGTTGCATCGGGTGTCTTTGGATCAAGGGTCGTGATGCGCCCATTGCGCAGGATCATATCGGTCATAGCAGGCCTCGGCTGACGCGTGTGAAACAGAACCGGTGGCCATCGCGGCCAAGCAGGTTTACGTCATGCGCCCAGGGGATCGAGACGCGCGCCGGTGTGTTGGCTGCGGTGCTGGCCCTTGTGCACCATGGTCACGGCGTAATCGATGCCCATGCCATAGGCACCAGAATGTTCCATGACCAGCGAGACCACGGCATCATAAGTTTCCTTGCGCGCCCAGTCCCTCTGCCATTCCAGCAGCACCTGCTGCCACGTCATCGGCACCACGCCGACCTGCGTCATACGGTCCATCGCGCGGTTATGCGCCTCCAGCGTGGTGCCGCCCGAAGCGTCGGAAACCATGTAGATCTCGTAATCTGTATCGGCGAGACAGCTAAGGGCAAAAGTGGTGTTGCACACCTCGGTCCACAGACCGGCGACGACAACCTTTTTGCGCCCCTCGGCCGCATTCTTTGCCAGCGCGTCGCGGACCTTTCGGTCGTCCCACGAATTCATCGACGACCGCTCCAGCAACGGGGCATCTGGGAACACATCCAGCAGTTCGGGATAGGTGTGCCCCGAGAAACTTGCCGTCTCGACCGTGGTGATGATCGTCGGAATATTGAAGATCCGTGCCGCCTTGGCCAAGCCGACCGTATTGTTCTTTAGCGTCTGACGGTCGATCGACTGAACACCGAATGCCATCTGCGGCTGATGATCGATGAAGATGAGCTGGCTGTTCTGCGGGGTAAGCACTTCGAGTTTCGACATATTGGTATTCTCCGTGGCACGTCTTTATTTGCTGAGCTTGGCGGCTAGGTTGGCCACGTGGCGGCCCTGATCGGCGGCCAGCTTCAGCTCCGTGTCACTGGGCATGCGTGAGCCGTCCGCGCCGGCGATCGTGGCCGCGCCGTAGGGAGAGCCGCCGCGCACCTCGTTGATGATGGTCAACTCGCCGCTGGAATAGGGCAGCCCGGTGATGACCATCCCGTGATGCGCCAGCGTATGCCAGAACGAGGTGATGGTTGTCTCGCTGCCTCCGCCGGTGCCGGTCGAGGTGAAGACCGAGCCGACCTTGCCGATCAGCGCCCCTTCCATCCAGAGCTTTCCGGTCTGGTCCAGGAAGCTGCGCATCTGCGATGCCATGTTCCCGAACCTCGTCGGCGTGCCGAAAATGATGGCGTCATAGGTGGCAAGCTCCGAAGGCACCGCGATTTCGGCCACCTGCTCGGTCTTGAAACCAGCAGCCGTCGCTGCTTCGGAGGTCATGATCTCGGGGACGCGTTTGACCGTCACTTCCGTCCCGGTGACTTCTGCCGCACCCTTGGCCACGGCCGCACTCATCGCTTCGACATGTCCGTAGGACGAGTAGTAAAGAACTAGAACCTTTGTCATGGCGTAACCTCTCTCAGCTTTGACTTTGTCTGGATTTCGCAAGCGGACCGCCAACGGCCTGCGACCGGTTCTGCTCACCGGTCGCGTTGGCCTGACCTTAGCGAAACAGCCCCGGCCGGGCGGCGCTCAGGCTGCGGCGTTGGTGCTGATCTTGCTTTCTTTTGCCGTTCCTCAACCGGGAGTGAACAGAACATGTTGGCCATGCGGCGCGCTTTTCAGTTTGCGACGGTCAGCCGACCATCGACAACTGCGGCCCTTGCAACGGCTACCCGGTGAGCCCCTTTGGGCGACCACCGCATCCTTCTGCGCTTTCCCATGCGGGCATGGGCAATGTCATCGACTGATCCTTCGGCACGAGATGACGAGATGGGCAGCCCGTTCCGGTACCGTTGGCCATCGTCGACGAGGGATTCCAAGTTGTTCGCGAGATAGATGTACAATGTCTCGCAGCGGGCCTGCCCACGAGGGGCAGCGGTGCGGACAGCCAGAGGCTCTTCCGCAAGGCGGTTGCAATCATGCATGTGTCGCCTGTGGCTGACAGGTCTTTGGGCCGCTGGTGATCAGGTGCAGCTGACCGGGATCTGCCATGTTGCGGGTCTGGGCGGATTTTCCGGCACTTACCGCGATGGCAGCCCGGATACTACCTGACGGAAAAGCTGGTCAGCGATGATGCCAAGGGCACCGGGCCACAGATGATGGCCTATGCGGCCATGCCGCCCCAAGCAGTGCGGGCGGGGGCCGGGCAAGGGCTGGTTTCTGACCGCGTGGCGGGGGGATAACACTTTGGCGCGCTTGCCCGGACAGGGTCTGGTCGGGGCAAGTGTTCAGCGTCGGGCGTTGCGCAGATACTGCCGATAGCGCGCCTGACTGCCCCGCAGATGGGTGCGCATCGCCGTGCGCGCGGCGTCTTCGTCACCATTCTGGATTTCCGTCACAATCGCCTCGTGTTCCTCGATCAGACGGCGTGAGTATTCGGGTGTGATCTTGGGATCGGTGCCGTCGCTGACCGCGCTGCGTGGAATCAGCGCGGTGCCGGTCAGCCGCAGGAACTCGGCAAAGCGCGGATTGTTGGCGGCCTCGGCGATTGCCATGTGAAAGGCAAAATCCGAGTCAGAGGTGGGCTGGCCCGCCAGTGCCTGACGGCGGAACAGATCAAAGGCTTCGACAATGGCCTCTTCCTGAGCGGGAGACCGGCGCAGGGCGGCGAAGCCGGCCGCATCGCCCTCGACCGCAGTGCGCAGTTCCAGCATCTCGATCAGCGAAGAGACGCGCGCCGGGTCGACGTTCTGAAACGCCAGATCATCGGGGGCGGACGGGGGCAGGACAAAGACGCCAGCGCCCTGCCGTGGCTCCACCAGCCCGTCAGAGCGCAGGGCGGCGATCGCCTCGCGCACCACGGTCCGGCTGACGCCGAACCCTTCGGTTAACCGCGCTTCGGAGGGGAGCCGGTCGCCAGGGCGGAACTGACCTTCGGTGATCTGCGCGCGCAAGGCGTCGCGCACCTGTACCACCAGCGTTTGTGGTTGATGCGGTCTGGGGGCGCTGCTGCCTGAGGATGCCGCCATGTGCCGCTCGTCCTTGTGCCAGTCCGGTTGTGCCGGGGTCAGAGGGGATATCGTATGATAAGGTCGAAGATATACGATATCAAGCGGCGGCTTTCAGGCGCATCTTTGTTAAGGTCTGCAGGTAAGAGCCATGTTGTGCAATCTTGTTAGCCCTCTAGGATGTATAAATTTATTCCAAACTTATATGATAACTATTGACGACTTGTGGCTATTACCGCTAAGACAACCCAAGCAAGCTATCAGAGGACTTTGCCATGACCCCCGCAGAGCTCAAGGCCGCACTTGGTTCCGGCCTTCTGTCCTTTCCTGTGACCCACTTTGACGATCAGGGCGCGTTTGCGCCTGACAGCTACCGCGCCCACGTCGAATGGCTGGCCGGATACAAGGCTCCCGTGCTGTTCGCAGCGGGTGGGACCGGCGAGTTTTTCTCGCTCGCCCCGGGGGAGATTCCCGGGATTGTGGCGGCGGCAAAGGAGGTTGCGGGCGAGACTGCGATCGTTTCGGGCTGCGGCTATGGCACCCGGATGGCAGTAGAGATCGCGCAAGCGGTGGAAAAGGTCGGGGCGGATGGCATTTTGCTGTTGCCGCACTATCTGATCGACGCGCCGCAGGATGGGCTGTTTGAGCATATCAAGGCGATCTGCCAGTCTGTCGATCTGGGCGTGATGGTCTATAACCGCGACAATGCGGTGTTGCAGGCCGATACGCTGGCGCGGCTCTGCGATGCCTGTCCTAACCTGATCGGGTTCAAGGATGGCACCGGCGATATCGCGCTGGTGCGGCAGATCACGGCCAAAATGGGCGACCGGCTGACCTATCTGGGCGGCATGCCGACGGCCGAACTGTATGCCGAGGCCTATCTGGGGGCCGGGTTCACCACTTATTCCAGTGCGGTGTTCAATTTTGTGCCCGCCTTGGCCAATGAGTTTTATACCGCTCTGCGGGCCGAAGACCGGGCGACCTGTGAGCGAATCCTGAACGAGTTTTTCTATCCGTTCATGGCGATCCGCAACCGGGCCAAGGGCTATGCGGTCTCTGCCATCAAGGCAGGGGTGCGCCAGCAGGGCTTTGCGGCGGGCAAGGTGCGGTCACCTCTCACGGATCTGACCGGCGCAGAAGAGGAAATGATGGCGGCGCTGATCGCGCCGTATCGGCGATGACGTTGGGTTGGTGCGTGGGTTCGCGGCATGCGTGAATCCGCCATCAGCCCCGATAATCTGGTCCCCGCGCTGCTCGCCCATCGGCGGCAGCGCGGTTTTGCTTTGGGGTGGCACGGCGCGGCTGATCCCCTGGCGTGGCGCGCGCAGGCGATGCCGGTGCTGCGGGCCTTGGCGTTGCCGGATTTGCCGGAGGCACTGGTCACGTTGCGACTTCTGCGGACAGAGGATCGCGGGACGCATCAGGCGCAGGAGCTGGAGCTGGATTTCGGCTCAGGCATGATCGCAGGGGCGCTGATGCTTGTGCCAAAAGGGCAGGGCCCGTTTCCGGCGGTGCTGGTGCTGCATGACCATGGGTCGGAGTTCCGCATCGGCAAGGAAAAGTGCATTCCGCCACCGGGGCCGGATGATCCGGTGGCGGTAGGATGGGCAGAGCGGTTTTTTGGTGGTCAGCCGATTGGCACCGGACTTGTGTCGCGCGGCTTCGCAGTGCTGTGCGTCGATGCGCTGGGTTGGGGCGGGCGTATGGGCAATGGCTATGGTGCTCAGCAGGCGCTGGCGGCGAACCTGCTGCAGATCGGGCTGTCACCTGCTTCTGTGATGGCGTGGGAGGATTGCCGGGCCATGGCATTTCTGGCCGGGCATCCCGCAATTGACGCTGCACGAATTGCAGCGGTGGGGTTTTCGCTGGGTGGGTTCCGGGCCTGGCAACTGGCGGCGCTGTCGTCGCAGGTGGCAGCGACGGTTAGTATCGGCTGGATGGCCAGCCTGCCCGGTCTGATGTGTGCAGGTAACAACCAGACGCGGGGGCAGTCGGCGTTCTGGATGGCGCATCCGCTGCTGTACCGGCATCTGGATCTGCCTGACATTGCGGCGCTGTCTGCTCCGCGCCCGATGTGGGTGGAGGTGGCAGCGGATGACCCGCTGTTTCCGGCGGCCGCGGTGGACGCGGCCTTTGCCACGCTTGGCGCGGTCTGGCGGGCGCATGGCGCGGCGGATCAGTTGGTATTGAGGAGACCCGAGGGCGGGCACCGCTTTGCGCCTGACCGGCAGGCTGCGGTCTTTGACTGGCTTGCGGGGCATCTGGCATAAGCGCTTGCGGCGCGGCAATGTCCGGGCTAGCACTTTTGCAGGGCAAGATGTCTGACAGGCCGTGTGGAGAGCTGGGATGGAAAGCGAAAAGCGCGATGGCGTAGGGTCACTGGTGGACCAGATCAGCAACGCGCTGCGCCGTGATCTGGAGGCGGGCACGTTTCAGCCCGGCGACCGGCTGCCCAGCGAAAGCGAGCTGACGCGGTTGCATTCGGTCAGCCGGGCCGTGGTGCGCGAGGCGATAGCTGCCCTGCGTTCGGACGGGTTGGTCGAGGCGCGCAAGGGGGCGGGGGTTTTTGCGCTGGACCTTGCCGCAAAGCTGAAGCCCGCGCGCCCGTTCGACGATCTGGCGACCGCGCGGATTTCGCAGGTGATCGAGCTGTTGGAACTGCGCACCGCCTGCGAGATCGAGGCGGCGGCACTGGCTGCCGCCCGCCGCTCGCCGGCGCAGTTAGAGACAATCATGGATGCCCATGACCGGGTTGTGGCCTGTCTTCGTAACGGGCAGGCGACCCGAGACCCCGATTTCGAATTCCATATGTCGATCGCCGAGGCGACGCAGAACCGGCGCTTTCCCGAGTTTCTGACGCTGATCCGGCAGGGGATTATTCCGCGGGGCGAGTTGCAGGGGACCGAGCCGGGCGCGCGTCCGAAAGACTATAACCAGCACCTGCAGGAAGAGCACAGCCAGATCCTGGACGCGATCATCGAAGGTGACAGCGAGGCGGCACGTGAACGGATGCGCGCGCATCTGCGCGGCAGTCTGGAGCGCTACAAGGCGTTGCTGCGGGCGGGCAGGCCGCCGGTCTGATCGTGCCTGCGCCAGTCGTCAGAACGGGCTAATCCTGCGATGGCCGCAGGTGGAGTCTTGACAGGTTAGCCTTTACTTGTCAGACAGGTTGATACAGATGTCGGACGCATCGGCCAGATTCGCCGCTGATCGTCCTGCCTAGGGAGGGGAACCATGTCTGATCGCCGAACGCGCCTGCGCGGCATTCTGGGCCAGATCACGACGATCGCGGTCACGCTGCTGGGGCTGTTGCTGCTGACCTTTATCATCGGGCGAATGATGCCTGCCGACCCGGTGCGCGCCATGGTGGGTGAGGATGCGACGCGCGAAACCTATGAGCAGGTATTCCGCCAGCTGGGCCTTGACCGGCCGCTGTGGGAACAGTTCCTGCGCTATCTGGGCGATGTGCTGACCGGCAATTTCGGCAACTCGATCCGCACTGGCAAGCCCGTGATTGACGATATCCTGCATGTGATGCCCGCGACGATGGAGCTTGCAACCTTTGCCATTCTGATTGGCGCGGGGCTTGGCATTCCGCTGGGGGTGGTCGCCGCCGTCAACAAGGACCGCTGGCCGGATCATCTGGTGCGGGTGTTCAGCCTGTTCGGCCATTCGATGCCGATCTTCTGGACCGGGATGATCGCGCTGATCGTGTTCTATGCCGCGCTTGGCTGGGTTGGCGGGTCGGGGCGGATGAGCCAGTTCTATATCGGCATGGTGCCGACCCGGACCGGATTTTTGCTGATCGACAGCGCGATTGCCGGACAATGGGACGTGTTCTGGAGTGCGGTTAATCACCTGATCCTGCCCGCCAGCCTGCTGGGCTATTCCTCATCGGCCTATATCACCCGGATGACCCGGAGCTTCATGCTGGATCAGCTGGGGCAGGAGTACATGACGACGGCGCGGGTCAAGGGTTTGTCAAAGGGACAGACGATCTGGCGGCATGCCTTTGGCAATATCCGGGTGCAGCTGGTGACGATTGTGGCGTTGGCCTATGGCAGCCTGCTGGAAGGCGCGGTGCTGATCGAGACAGTGTTTGCCTGGCCCGGCTTTGGCCAATACCTGACCAATAACCTGATCATCGGTGACATGAATGCGGTGATGACCTGCGTGCTGATCGTCGGCGTGATCTTCATCTGGCTGAACCTGCTGTCCGACATCCTGTATCGTCTGTTTGACCCGAGGACGAAATGAAAGCGCACACCTTGTCCCTGCCGACCCCTTTTCTGGCGGCCCGCAATATCGTGACCTTCCTGTTGCGACAGCCGACCTCGGCCTTTGGCCTGATTGTGCTGGCGATCCTGATCCTGGCCGCATTGTTCGCGCCGCTGATCACTGTGCATGACCCCTATGTGCAAAACCTGAACAACGTGTTGCAGCCGCCCGGCAATGGCCATCTGTTCGGCACCGATGAGCTGGGGCGGGATATCTATTCGCGGCTGATCTGGGGCGCGCGGATCACGCTGACGATCATCTTTCTGGTGACCATCGTGGTCGGGCCGCTGGGGATGATCGTAGGCACGGTTGCGGGTTATTTCGGCGGCAAGGTCGATACGGTGATGATGCGGGTCACCGATATCTTCCTGTCCTTCCCCTCGCTGATCCTGTCGCTGGCCTTTGTCGCGGCCCTTGGCCCCAGCCTGAACAACGCGATCATTGCGATCGGGCTGACCGCCTGGCCGCCGATTGCGCGGCTGGCGCGGGCCGAGACGATGACATTCCGCAATGCCGATTATATTGCCGCTGCCCGGCTGCAGGGGGCGTCATCGCTGCGGATCATCGTGAAGTCGATCATGCCGATGTGTCTGCCCTCGGTGGTGATCCGGCTGACGCTGAACATGGCAACGGTGATCCTGACGGCGGCGGGCTTGGGCTTTCTGGGCCTTGGGGCGCAGCCGCCGCTGCCGGAATGGGGCGCGATGATCGCGACCGGACGGCGCTACATGATCGACAGCTGGTGGTTGGTGACCTTTCCGGGCCTGTCGATCCTCTGCGTCAGTCTGGCGTTCAATCTGCTGGGCGACGGGTTGCGCGATGCGCTGGACCCCAAACAGATGAACCGGAGGTAGGCCATGCAGGACACCATTCTGGACGTGAAGAACCTGTCGGTCCGCTATGGCGGCTCGGCCGAGGATGCGGTGCGCGGGGTGAGCTTTACCCTTGGGCGCGAGCGTCTGGGGATTGTAGGCGAAAGCGGATCGGGCAAATCGACCGTGGGCCGCGCGCTCTTGCGGCTGTTGCCGGGGGCCACGGTGACGGCGGATACGCTGCGGTTTGAGGATGTGGATCTGCTGGATCTGTCAGAGCGAGAGATGCTCAAGGTGCGCGGGCGGCGGATGTCGATGATCCTGCAAGACCCGAAATTCTCGCTTAACCCGATCCGGCGGGTCGGGCATCAGGTGGCGGAAACCTATCTGCGGCATTTCCCGGTCTCAAAGGCCGAGGCAAAGGCCAAGACGCTGGAGATGCTGGCTGCTGTTCGCATCCGAGACCCGGAGCGGGTGCATGACCTCTATCCGCATGAGATTTCGGGCGGGATGGGGCAGCGGGTGATGATCGCCATGATGTTGCTGGCCGACCCGGATCTGGTGATCGCGGATGAGCCGACCTCGGCGCTGGACGTGACGGTGCGGTTGCAGGTGCTGAACATCCTCGACGGGCTGGTGCGCGACCGGGGGATCGGGCTGATCATGATCAGCCACGACCTGAATCTTGTGCGCAACTTTTGCGACCGGGTGTTGATCATGTATGCGGGCCGGGTGGTGGAAACGCTGAACGCCCGCGACATGGATGCCGCCCGCCACCCCTATACGCGCGGATTGCTGGCGGCACAGCCGCGCATCGGCGGGTCTCGCGCGCCGTTGGCGGTGTTGGACCGTCGCCCCGAATGGAAAGAGGAGCTGGCGCCATGACCGCACCCGTAGAGATCGAAAACCTGTCGATCACCTTTGGCTCCGGGCCGGGGGCGGTCAAGGTGCTTCCTTCGGTCAGTTTTTCGGTAGCCCCCGGTGAATGCTTTGGGCTGGTCGGCGAAAGCGGGTCGGGCAAATCCACCGTGCTGCGCTGTGTGTCGTTGCTGACCGATATCTGGACCGGAGAGGTCAGGATCGCGGGCAAAGACGTGCGCGCGGTGCCGCTCAGAGACCGCTGCCGGCTGTTGCAGATGGTGTTTCAGGATCCCTACGGCAGCCTGCATCCGCGCCAGTCGGTGCGCACGGTTCTGGCGGAACCGCTGCGCATTCACGGGATCGGCGACCGCGACGATCGCATGAAGCAGGCGCTGGTGGATGTCGGGTTGCCGGTGGATTTCCTCGACCGCTTTCCGCATCAGCTGTCGGGCGGGCAGCGGCAGCGGGTGGCGATTGCGCGGGCGCTGATCCTGGAGCCTGCGGTGCTGCTGCTTGATGAGCCGACCTCGGCGCTGGATGTGTCGGTGCAGGCAGAGATTCTGAACCTGCTGGTCCGGCTGCGCGAGGTGCGCGGATTCACCTATATCATGGTTACGCATGATCTGGCGGTCGTTGATCACATGTGTGACCGCTTTGCCGTGATGCAGAGCGGGGAAGTGACCGAGATCCTGCCACGCTCGGCGATTGCACGAAATGGGGCTACCCACCCCTATGCGCGGGAACTGATCGGGGCCTCGCTGGAATACGAAGGCCAGCGCTGATTTTGGGAACAGAGTAACGCCGCGCCCCCAGACCGGGGCGCGGCGTTTTTTATTGCGCGGACGTTTTTTACTGTGGGCGGATCGGCAAAACGGGCGCATCTTGCGATGCGCCCGTTGCAGAGGGCTCGGTCGCGTGAGGGAGGATCAGCGCGACTTGGTGATCCCCTCAAACCGGGACAGCCAGGGGCTGACGATCATCCCGTCGATATCGGACTGATAGGCCGCCGTATCCACCACCTCGGAGAACGGGATGATCGGGGGCACGGTTTCGTCGATGTAGGTCTGAATGTCCTGATACATCTGTTCCTGCGCCGCCGGGTCGCGCTCCAGCAGCGCGGCCTCGATCTTTTCGTTCAGGGCGGCATCGAAGTAGCTGGTGCGCCAGCCCTGATAGTTGGTCAGCTTGGCCTCGTCGCTGTTGTCGGGGTTATAGGCCAGCGCGCGCAGGTTGCTGTCGGGGTGAGGCTGTTGCCCGCCACCGCCGCGACCGACCAGCAGCTCGAAGTTCCGCTCGCGCATCGCGCCATAGATCTGATCGCCCGAGCCGGTGATCAGCTCGGCCTGAATGCCCGCCTGTGCCAGCGTGTTCTGGATCGCGGTTGCGGCCTTGAGGAACGGGTCTTCGGACAGCACCCGCAGCGTGGTGCGGAAACCATCGGGATAGCCCGCCTCGGCCAGCAGGGCCTTGGCTGCATCTACATCCAGCGTATAGCCGGGGTCTGGCAGCTGGCCCAGAACACCGGTGGACAGCGGGCGCTGGTGCAGCTTGCCGTAATAAGGCATCACGGCCTTGTCCAGACCCTCATAATCCATCAGCAGACGCAGCGCCGCGCGGACCTTTGGGTTGGCAAAACGCTCGTCTTTCATCGACACGGCAAGGTAATAGAACCCCGAGCCGGGGGTCGAGGCGACGGTGATCTTGTCATTGGCATCCAGCGATGCAAGGTCCGGGGCCTGCAACGAATAGGCCACGTCGATATCGCCCTGTTCCAGCATCAGCCGCTGCGACTGCGATTCCGGCAGGTGGCGGATCAGCACCCGGGCCATCGCCGGCGCTTCGCCCCAATACGCATCGTTGCGGGTCAGGATGATGTATTCGTTCGACGCCCATTGCGTCAACGCATAGGGGCCCGACCCGGCGGAGTTGAGCGTCAGCCAGCCGGCGCCCAGATCGCCATTGACCTCGTTTTCCAGTGCGGTCTGGCTGTCGATGATCGACCCCGGCCCGTTTTGTGCCAGCACCATCAGGATCATGTTGGGATCATCGGCCTTTGGCAGGTTCAGCACAAAGGTATTGTCATCTTCGGCGACGAAATGCGCATCTGCCGTCTCGGCGTCGAAGCCGCGCGATTTCAGGAACGACGATTGCGCCAGATTCAGGGTCATCAGCCGCTTCAGGCTCCAGACCACATCCTGCGCGGTCAGCGGATTGCCAGAGGCAAAGCGCACATCATCGCGCAGGGTAAAGCGGATCGACATGCGGTCTTCGGCCACCTCGTAGCTGGCGGCCAGACGCGGCTGGATCGAGCGGTCGTCAGGCGACAGAATGACCAGCGTGTCATAGATGTTGTTCAGCACCTGCACCGTCTCGCGCCCGGTGATCGTGGCCGGGTCGAGTGTCAGGATGTTGTTCATCGTGGCTGCGACGATCAGCTGATCCGCAGGCGTTTCCGCCCAGGATGCTGGGGCCGCGCCGATCAGCAGCGCGCCAAGCGCCACGGATGCAAGAAAATGTTTCATTGTTCCTCCCATTCCCCGCCGCGTCAGGGGCGCGCGGCTCGCCGTATTCGCTTGCATGTCAGACATGCAGGCATGTTGCTCTTGCCTGTCAGGCAAGCATCACCCTGACCGGCCCGACCAAGGCCCGGCCAAGCGCAGCAGTTTCCTTTGCCTCCAGATGCACACCATCGATGGCGCTGGGGTGCGCGACTGATCCGGCATCAAAGAATCCGGCGCCGACCTCAGCCGCAAGTTGACGGTAGAGCGGGGCCAGCAGCAGGGACTCCTCCACCCGCCGCCCGCCTGCCGCCCCGGCACCGCAGGGCGGTGGCGCAATGATCAAAAGTTTCGGGACAGCACTCCGTGGTTTGTAAGGAAAAGTGGCCACAATCTCGGCCAGTCGCCGCATCCCGGCCTGTGCCGAAGCGGCAAGGCCCCCATGCACCGCTTTCAGATCATTGGTGCCCAGCATCAGGATCACCAGATCCAGCGGCATGTGCGCCGACAGCGCCACCGGCAATGCTTTGGCCCCGTTGCGCGAGGCAGCGCCCGCATCATCATCGCGGCAGGTGGTGCGTCCACCGACGCCGTCGGCATGCACCCGCGCACCCGTCAGGCCCGTTTCCAGCGCCCGTGGCCATTGTGCCTGCGGCGGATGGCGCAGCCCGGTGGCCGGGTCTGCCCCCCAAGTCAGACTATCCCCAAAGGCGAGAATCTGGTACATTTTCAGCCTTTTACTCTCAGGCAACACGGTTGTTTTCAATGAAATCGAAGTCGATATCCTCGCCCAACCCCGGCCTGTCGGGCACATGCACGAAACCGTCGGCATCCATCGGGTCCGACAGGGATTTCAGGTAGTCATGTCCGTCGTCATATTCCAGAAACGGATGCAAAAGGCCGCGCTCATACCAGCGACAGTTCTTGGCTACCGCCACGACATGTAGGTTCATCGCGGTGTTGCCATGCACTTCGCAATCCATGCCAAAGGCTTCGGCCATGCGCATGGTCTTGATCGCCGGGGTGATGCCGCCCACGTCGTTCACGCCGGTCCGCAGGATGTCACAGGCCCCGTGGCGCACCCATTCCGCGCGGTGCCAGTGCTTTCCGGCCGCGCTTTCGGGGCCGACCACCGGGATATCCAGATTGTCGGCCAGCCATTTATAGGACGACATCGACTGTTCATCCATCGGCTCTTCGATCCAGTCAAAGCCCAGCTTTTCCAGACCCCTTCCCAGTTCCAGCGCATCGCTGCGCGAGTACCAATGGAAGGCGTCGATCATCAGGCGGATGTCCGGCCCCACAGCTTCACGCACGGCGGCGCAGGCTTTCAGGTCCATCTTTACGTCTGGTGCCCAGCTGACAGGTGGCATCCAGGTGTGCAGCTTGATGCCTTTGTAGCCGCGCTTGACCAGCGTTTCGGCAAAGCGGCCATAGTCTTCCGGCGTGGCCAGTCCGCCTTCGATTTCGTCGCCGCACATGATGCTGCCATAGGCCAGAACCTTGTCGCGGTAAGCCCCGATCAGCTTGTGGACCGGCTGGTTCAGCGTGCGCCCCGCCAGATCCCACAGCGCACAATCGACCACCGCAAGCGTGCGGTCGGTCAGCTGCGCCGCCGAGCCGCGCTGCCAGTGCGCCAGATCCTGCCAAAGCCGCTCACGGTCCCTATAGTCTTGACCTATAAGCACTTTGCGAAGAAACTTTTCGAGGATGTGGGGGCGGATGACTTCGGGAACGGTAAAGGAATGCCCCTGGTGCCCGTCTTCGGTGCGGAGCGTCAGCATCGCCTGCGGCACCTGATGCGCCGGGCCCGGATGGGCGTGGCCCGCGCTGTCGGAATGCCTGCGCGTGGTTGTCAGAAACACCCGCGCGGATACGTCGGTGATGATCATCCGCTCCCCCTCAGATTTGAATAGAGGGCTCAACGGGATTCGCGAAACCTCATGAGGGCATATGGCAACATGTCTGCTAAGAAGTCAATATATGTCTTACAAGTTGTAATTCCTTCTACCAGATTTGAGCCTCGCCAGAGCGAGCTCGAATAGGGCCGCGCAGGGTTGGCGGTGTCGTTGTATTCAAGTTGGGTCTTCAATCCAGAGGCGCCCGCGGCCGCTTCCATTTGACGGGCATCATCCAGCGTCAGCGCCATCAGCTTTTCGCACCACACATGCTTGCCGGAAGCCAAAGCAGCCATTGTCATCTTGCGGTACATGCCGTTGGGTGTGGTGATCGAGATTATGTGAATTGTGGGATCGGCTAGCAGATCTCGCCAGTCCGCAGTCGCCCGGTTAAAGCCGAACTGCGTAGCCACGGACTGCGCCTTGTCTGTTTCGGCGCGGGGCTTGACCCCACCATAGGTGTCCAACGATGACCCCGCCCTCAAGCAATCAAAGCCATAAAACACCAGAGAGATTGTCCGGCTTGTTGGGGTTAAATTTCGGTGCCGAAATGGAGTGAACCCCACGGACTGGACCACGGGGGGTTATCCGACCTAAACCGCCTCGCGGGCGAGTTGGGTTTCGAAGTCCTCGGGTGATCGGTATCCGAGGGCTGAGTGCAGTCTTTTGGTATTGTAGATCTGCTCAATGTATCGGGGCAAGCGGGTAGCCACATCAGTAAAAATCTCGTATCCGGCCCGATAGACCTCCTCGACCTTCAGCGTCTTCATGAAGCTCTCCGCCTGCGCGTTGTGATAGGGATTTCCGACGCTACTCATGGATCCTTTTAGCCCTGCGGCCTCGAGGGCATCGCGATAGGGCTGGGATGCATATTGGCATCCGCGGTCCGTATGATGGATGCAGCCCTTCGGAGGAGCCCGGTTCACCACCGCGGCGCGCAAGGCCGCCAGCGCCAGTGGTGTGTCGAGACGCTGTGACAGGGCATATCCGACAACCTTGCGGCTGCAGGCATCCAGAATGGCCGCGAGGAAGCAGAACCCGGTCGACACCCGGATGTAGGTTAAGTCCGCAACCCATATCCTGTCCGGCTGATCGGGGATGGTATTGCGGTAGAGGTTCGGGAAGATCGGAGAGTCGTGCTGGCTGTCGGTTGTCCGCACAAAGCGCCTGCGTGGCTTTATGCCAAGTCCAGCAAGCCGCATGACGCGTGCTACCCTTTTGTGATTGATGATAAATCCGTGACGCCGGAGTTCGTATGTCACACGTCGGTAGCCGTAGCAGGGCAGTTCGTCCTGGATGTCTTCAATGATCGACGTGAGTTCGGCATCCGACAGCCCTTCGGGTTCGGCGACCGCACGATAATAATAGGTGCTGCGTGGCAGGTTCATGGCTTTGCACCCCCGCCGGATGGAGCAGGTGCGGGGCCGCTGATCACGAAGGACGTCTCGCTGGCGTTGGCGGTCGGCATCCGCGGGTTTTTTTTGGCAAGATCCAGCTCCATCGTCAGCTGGCCGACCTTGCGCTCCAGCGCGGCGATGCGGGTCTCGTAGTCGGCGATGACGCTGGCTTCCGCCTCTTCGCCCGTCAGTTCACCTCGGTCGAATTGGGTCAGCCAAAGCTGGATGAGGTTGGCCGAGATACTGTGGCTGCGCTGCGCATCGCGCCGCCCGATGATGCCAGATCTGATGTCTTGGCAGAGCTGCAATTTGAAGGGTGTCGAATGTCGACGGTAGGGACCTCGGGACGTCATGGTGCTTTCTCCATGCAAGGCCAGTCCAGCGTATCAGATCTTCAGCCTCCCGTGGTCCAGTCCGTGGGGTTCACTCCACCTTTTTCTCGCCGTGTGCCGCTTCCCGGACCGTGTCAACTATGGCGCGCTTAGGTCAAGCCCACCATGACCGGTCGACAAATGAGCCGTCGCCGTCGTTCCAACGCTTGATTCAAGATAAGTCCATAATGGACTAAATCAATATAATTAATTCCTTTGACTACGTTAGTTCTTTCATCGACGTTACGCAAAGAAGCTGCGGAGGGATGATGGAGAACCAATTTATCGATGTCGGGGCGATCCGGACCCGCTATCTGGAGGCGGGAAGCGGCGGCGTTCCCGTGGTTTTCGTGCATGGCGGCACCATCGGAGATGCGAACTCGGCGTCGAGCGCTGATGACTTTCTGCCGCTCATCCAAGCCTGTTCAGCGACCCGGCGCGCGATCTCCGTCGATCGGCTGGGCCACGGTTATACCGACAACCCGCCCGAAGATGATCTCGAAGGCTGGACCATGGACGGGTCGGTAAAACATTTCATCCGCTTTCTCGAAGTGATGAACGCGGGTCAGCGTGCTCGAAAAATACGGCTTCACCATCCGCCGGCAGGTTGCCGGTATCGACACCGCCTTCATCGCCGAAAAAGGTGACGATGGCCCCGTCATCGCTTTTCTCGGTGAGTTCGATGCACTCTCGGCAATGAGCCAGGAAGCTGGCGCCTCCGAGCAGAAACCGATCAAGCCGGGCGCCACTGGCCATGGTTGTGGCCACAATCTCCTTGGCGCAGGATCTATGCTTGCCGCTGTCACCCTGACAGATGTCGCGCGGGAAACGGGTCATCCGGTGCGTGTGCGCTATTACGGTTGCCCCGGCGAGGAAGGCGGCTCCGGCAAAGCTTTCATGGCGCGAGACGGGCTGTTCGATGATGTCGATGTCGCTTTCACCTGGCATCCAGCTCCAATTACCGGCGCGCGCTCCAATGAAAATCTTGCTGTCATTGGCGTCTATTACAAGTTCAGCGGACGTTCTGCCCACGCCAGCCATTCAGCACATCTGGGTCGCAGCGCCGTGGATGCGATGGGTCTGCTGCATGTCGGCGCAAACTTCCTGCGCGAGCATGTGAGTCCCAATGTGCGCATGCACTACGCCATCACCAATGGCGGCGGCAGCTCACCCAATGTTGTGCAAGCCACGGCGGAAACGCTTTTTATGTGCGGTCAACGAATCTGGCCGACGTTCTGCAGGTTGCCGAACGGCTGCATGACGTGGCTCGCGGTGCAGCGCTGATGACGGGCACTTCGGTTGACATCACTGTCGAGCGCGGCTCATCCAACCTGATCCCCAATCCAGTTATGGAAAGCGTGCTGCACAACAAGCTGATGGAACTAGGCCCGATCCCGTTCGACGAGGCAGACCGAGCCTATGCCGCCGCATTGCAAAAGACATTCCCACCCAACGCCGTTGAAGCCTGTCTCGAACTTTACCACTTTTCCGAGGACTCGGTGCACAACCGGGTTGATCGAGACGCGCCGCTGCATACCGGTATCCGCCGCTATGAGGGTGCGCCGCATTTCCGCGCCGGTTCGACCGATGTCGGCGATGTAAGTTGGGTCACCCCTACGGCGCAATGCTGGACGGCGACGTGGGCGCTAGGCACGCCGGGCCATTCCTGGCAGGTCGTTGCTCAGGGCAAGACACCGGCGGCGCACAAGGCGATGGTCCATGCCGCCAAGACGCTTGCCGCCGGCGCAGCCGAGCTTCTGATGAACCCGGCACAGATGGAGGCCGCCAAGGCGGAGTGGCGCCGGCGGCGCGGGGGAAGACCCTACGTCTCTCCCATTCCTGACGGCGTGCAACCGCAACCCCCCCATGAAGTTGCATAATCGCTTCACAACACATTAGAATGAGGCGCGGTCGACACATTCCGCGCCTTACCCCTTTGGAATCCGATGTGAACATCCTCAAGGAAAACATCTCCACCCGCGATCTGGTGGCTTTCGTGGCTTTGATCCGCACGGGGAGCTTTACCGCTGCGGCCGGGATGCTGAACATCACTCAATCGGCGGTCAGCAAGCGCGTTGCCGAGCTTGAACATAAGCTTGCTGTGCGCCTGCTTGATCGTTCCACGCGGCGGCTTGAACTGACCGCGGAAGGGCGCGCTTTCGTTATTTCTGCCGAGGCGATCTTGCAACAGTTCGAGCAATCGGTCGGTCAGTTGCGCAGCCTCGCGCAGGGCTCGACCGGCGAACTCCGGCTTTGTTCGGCATCAAACATGTCGACCCAGATCGTCGCCCCGGTTGTCGGTGGCTTCATGGAAACCAATCCGCGCGTCCGGCTCTCACTCTATGACTGCCAGACCCGGAAGCAGATGATCGAGCACATCGCCAACGGATCAAGCGATGTTGGCCTGATCGGCGGGCTGCCGAACCAGGATCACGAACTGTCGGGCGAATTCGATCTTACCGAGATCGCGGTCGTGCGCGAGTCTATGATCGTTTGCTTTGCCCACGGTCATCCGCTGGAAGAATTCGAATGTGTTTCTTGGGAACAGGTCTCGGCGTATCCGCGCATTGGTCTGCGCAGCAAGTTTGGCGTCGGTCATGTTACGGGGGCTATCGAGCAACTTGGTCATCTTGGCAAAGGCTATGTGATGAGCGTCACGATGATCAACACGGCCATTGCCCTTGCTAGTGCTGGGGTCGGCGTTGCGATCTTTCCTTGTTATGTGGTGCGCGGCGGCCGCCCCAACATCAGTTGGCGTCCCATAGAAGGCACGGAACATGACTACAATTTCAATTTCGTTCACCTGCGCGGCAAAGCCCTAAGCGGAGCAAGTCGGGTTTTTGGCGAACATTTGCGCGCCTTTCTCTCCAAGATGCCGGCAACGACAAAACGCGAAGGTGCTTCCTAGTATGATCCTTGGTCATCAATGCAGGTATTCTCAATTTGCGTAGTGTCCGCGGCTGCGTTGCCTGCGCAGCAAGCAGGCCGCACACTGGTGCGGTTAGCCCATGATCTCAAGCTGGCTCAACAAATCCAGCTGGTCAGCACTCAGCCAGTATTCCGCCACTTTGCCGTTCTCGATACGCAGGAAATCAGCGCCGGCAAACGTGACAGGGGTGCCCGGCGCGGCCCTGGCGCCCGGAAAGCCGCCTTGATAGATGCCGCTGGCGAGCCAACGCCCGGCGATCATACCATCGCCAAACAGCGGCTGAACCTGCACCTCGAAGACGAACGGGTTGATGGCCGCATGGAGCTGGCCGATCCACCCGGCCATGCCCGCTGCCCCGGCATAACCCGACAGATCACTCCCGCCGATGGGCGACATGTGCAGCTTGTAATCGGGTGCCATGATCAGATCGGCCATCGCAAGATCGCCATTCCACATGGCGACCCATTTGTCCCAGAGTGCGGGCAGTTCGCCGTCGTTTATCGGCTGGGCGCTGGTCATGGCAGCCATCCCGATCAGGGGAATTGCTGCCAATGTGGCCGTCATCATACCGCGTCGTTTCATGTCAAGCTCCTGTGCCGGGGGTGAAGACAGTTTTGTAATCATTCAGAAAGTCCGAAAAGAATCGGGCAGGGTCGCCCGTCACCGTGGGGCTGACGGCATCGGCTTCGTCGCGGGAATAATGGGCGTAATCCTCGATCAGGCCATCGGCCTGCCAGTGCAGAAATCCTGCGGCAACAACCGCGTCGCGCATGGCATCGGGCGGTATCTGGATGAACGTCACCGGCTGGCCAATGGCCGAACTTATCTGCAGGGCGACCTCGGCATGGGTCAGAGCCTCGGGTCCGGTCAGGTCATAGGTCAGGCCCTCATGACCCGGGGTGGTCAGCGCGGCAAAGGCAATGGCCGCAATATCCCGGGTGTCGATCAGGCTGATCCGTGACGCACCGATGGGCGCGAACAGCTTGCCCATACCGACGATGGTGTCGCGAAACCCAAGCAGGTTCTGCATGAACAGGTTGGGCCGCAGAAAGGTGTAGGCCATGCCACTGTCGCGGATCGCCTGCTCCACCGCCGCATGATACCGCAGGAAGCGCACTGGCGAGTCGGCCGACGCGTGAAGCTGCGACAGCTTGACGATGTGCTTCACCCCCGCCCGTTGTGCTGCGGCCACAAAGGCCAGTTGCTGGCTTTCGGCGCGCTCTGTCGAATTGGTGAGCAGAAAGGCCCGGTCAACGCCCTGCAATGCCCGCTCGACCGAGGCGGGATCATCGAAATCCCCGGTGACGGGTGTGATGCCCGGGAGGTTCTTGAGTTTTTCGGCAGCAGCGTCAGACCGCACCATGGCCTTGGCGGCAATGCCATGGGCGGAAAGCAATTTGGCCAGTTCGAAGCCGACAGAGCCGGTGGCACCAGTGAGAAGGATCATTTTGGAACTCCTTGAAGGTTGATGTCCCCAATATGACGAGGCTTCAGCACAAAGAAAATTGACAAGAACTATTGTACGGCTAGTATAAAATGTATGAACTCAACCCCCCCTGCTGCCGCGCCGGACTGGGAGCGTCACCGCGCGTTCCTCGCCGTTATCCGGGAAGGCAGCCTTTCGGCAGCGGCCCGCGCGCTGAGCGTGGCCCAACCCACCGTGCGACGGCGCATTGAGGATCTGGAGCGTGAGCATGGTGTTGTGTTGTTCATGCGCTCACCCGCCGGACTGCTGCCCACCGGAATAGCGCTGGAACTGGCGGCGCATGTCGATGCCATGGCCAAAGCCGCGCAGTCGTTTGCACGCGCAGCCTCTGCCGAAGCGGGTGCTGCCACAGGTACGGTGCGGATCACGGCCAGCGAAGTGGTGGGGGTCGAGGTTCTGCCCGCCATGCTGGCCGACCTGCAAAGGCTTCATCCGGGGCTGATCATTGAACTGGGTCTGAACAACAGCCGCGAAAACCTTTTGGAGCGCGAGGCCGACATCGCCATCCGCATGGTCCGCCCCTCGCAGGATGCTCTGGTTGCCAGGCACATCGGAGCCATCCGGGTGGGTTTTCATGCCCGCCGCGACTATCTTGATCGCCATGGGCACCCCCAGACGATCGAGGATGTCGCGCGGCTTGGCCTGATCGG